>NZ_JAUMZV010000043.1 GCF_030527935.1 Kingella sp. (in: b-proteobacteria) | reverse complement strand
TTAAAACAACTAGTAAAGCACGATTTGTCCTAGTTATCTAGGACAGCCCCTTAAAAAAAGCAGCCTGAAAACGGCTGCGGGCAGAAATCGCGCTCTGTTGCGTTTTAAACGCGTTTAAGGCGCGGGATAGGCAAACGCTCGTTTGAGTGGCGCATCGCGCTGCTGGGGTGGTCTGTTTTGGTCTAATCGCTATTTTTGCCTTAAAGCCAGATTGCGCGGCGAAAAAAATCGGAGCGAGGGGGAAACGCGCCGTGTTGGTTGGGGGAAAACGGGGAAATGCTTACTCATCAAAAATGCTCCTTTGCCGTGCCTGCGCATCGGCAGCGCGGGCGCGTTTGATGATTTGATAGATCTGTTGGGTGGCAAGGTTGTATTTTTTCGCCAGCTGCTGGTGGTTTCTGCCGTCAAACTCCGCCCAAATCTGTTTGTCGCGCTCGTCCAGCTCGCCGCCTGCGTTTTTCGGGAAATAGATAATCTGCCCGCGCCAGTTGTCGGTCAGGTAGCGGGCGAGCTTTTTGCTGATTTGCACGGCGGTCGGGCGGTTGATATGCGGCACGCTTGCCAGCAGGCAGGCGGTGGCTTGGTCTTCCAAATCAGCAATCAGCTCGGGAATGCGGCTGTCTGCCATGCGTGTCCTTTCATTTTTGAAATATTGTTGCAAAAATCATAATAATATCAATATTATAAAACAACAAAGGCAGCCTGAAAAGCTGCCTATACAAATGATGAATACAGATTCTTATACCACACGGTCTCGCCATTTTTTCAACCGCTCAATAATATCCCGCATAGCATCGCTGTCTTGATGCCATTGCTTGCCGCCGTGCTTTTGGCAAAAGGCAAACATTGCGCTCTCCGCCGCCACCCGCACCGCGCCCGCTTCGTGCAATTCCAACCATAGCGAGCGGATTTTTTGCTGCGGCTCCGATATATTCCGATAAGGCTCGCGCCCATTGGGCGTTTGCACCGCTACCACAAAGCCCTGCGCTTTCATGTGGCGCAGCACGGTTTCCAGCTGCTCGCGGCTTAAATCTTTGCTGCTGTTTTTGCCGCGCGACACGTTTGCCAGCAGGGTGCGGTATTCACGTTCGCCCATGCCTACCTGCTGCTTGGCGATGTGGATTAAGCGGATTAAGCGCGATTTAATTTTATCGTCTGTCATCGTATTGCTCCTAAAAAGGCAGCCTGAAAAGCGGGAATGCGTTTCAGGCTGCCTGTGGGTTATTTAACTGCGTCTCGCAACGCCTTGCCCGCGCTGAACTTGGGCACATAGTGCGCGGCAATGGTCAGCTCTTCGCCTGTTTTCGGGTTGCGCCCTTTGCGCTCGGCGCGGCGAATGGCTTTGAATGTGCCAAAGTTCACAATGCTCACTTCGCCATCGTCTTCCAACGTGTTGATGACGGCAACGCAGAATGCGTCCAGCGCGTTGGCTGCTTGCGCTTGCGTTAGCCCCGCTAGGGTGGCGATTTGTTTGACCAGTTCGGATTTATTCATGGTAGTTCTCCTGTTTACAAGGGTTAAAGAAAGGGCGGATTTGCCGCTCCGCTGGGGCGGGTTTTTAAATTGCGTAGGCTACGGGCTGTTTAGCCATACCATCGCTGCATCCAAGCTATCAAATCTCATCATAGCCTTAAAGCGTTTAATGCCAGAGCGATGCCCTGCGGGTGTGTAGGGTGAATAGACTTCATAGCCTATCCATTTTCTGCCACGTTTTTTAATGTAGCGGTTCATGGCTACACCCCCGCAAAATCCAACACCACTTGCTCATACTTCCCTGTCTCTTCATTGCGTTGGTAGTAGCGGATATACTCGCGCGTGGCTTGCGTGTGCAGGCTGTCAGCAATCGCCTGCATGGCGCGTTTCCATTTAGGGTCGTCAATTTCCAATTTACGCAAATCCATTACCTTGCGCACGTTAATCTTTCCTTCCTTGCTCACGTCAAACGCTTGCAGCACAAACGCTTTCAACTCCGCGCGGCTATCCTGCGTCCACTCGTTCAGGCACTCGTCAATCAACGCCTTGGCAGCCTGCAACCGCTCGTCAAAGTGCAGCACATCGGCTTGGGCGATGACAATGCGCAGGTTGCCGTCAAAGCTGGTCAGCATGGTGTTGCCTTTCACGCTGCGTTTCGCGCCGTACTGCTCCACGCTCAAATCAATAAAGGCGTTGGCATCTGCCATTTGCTGCGCTTTCAACTCTTTCATTTGTTCGCGCAGCGGCAGGACTTGCGCGAAGGCTTCGCGGATAAAATCATCACGCGCCAAATCAATCGGCTTCATGTTGGCAATCGGCACAAGATTGCCGCGTGCATCTTGGCGATATTGTTTTAAATCAAGGTCTTTCATAGTGTCTCCTAAAATTTCTTGGACTGGGTTAATCGGTTCAACATCTGCCGTACCCGCTCTTGCGCGGCTTGGCGTTCGGCTGCGCTGGGCGGATTGCGCTTGTTTTCCAGCAGCCCTGCTACGGGCAGTTCGCGGCGCGGCGGTATCAAGTGGATAAGCTGGGCGGGCTGCGCCCATCTATCGGCTTGGCGGATTAGGCGGCGAAAGGCAGTGGGCAGGCGTTCGCTGTCGGTTTCAGGCTGCCACGTCCATGTGGTCGGGGTTAAGGCTTCTTCCCACACCGCCGCCACGGCAGCAATCGCATCGGCAGGCGGCGAGCCTTGCAAGCGCAGCACCAGCAGCTTTTGCAAGCCCTCTATCATTTGGTTGTACGCCCAATCGGGCATCTTGCACGGGGCAGTCATCGGCGCAATCCTTGTAAAGTCATGGCGGCGTTCAATGTTTGGCTATTTTCAGGCTGACTTTGCTCGGGCGCGGCGGGCAGCGTTTGCAAGCCCTGCCCTTGCCAGCCGCTGATGACTTCGTAGAGATAGCCGTGCGATTTGAGCGGCAGTTTCAGGCTGCCTGTGTTGCGCCGCGCCAGCAGCTCGCGAAAGCCGTAAAGCCATGCTTCGGGCGGGGCGGGATATTCCAAACCGTTGCGGCTGATTGCGCCGCGCTCCATATCGGGCAGCAGCTCGCCCAGCAGTTTCGCCATGCGCTCAAAGGTCAGCGCGGTTTTGGCGGGGCGGAACAGCGCGGTGTATTGCACCGCCAGCCTGCCCACTTCGCCGCCCGTTTGCGCCGCCGCCCATACGGCTTGGCGTGCGCCATCGTGGGCAATCAGCGCGTCTAGGCTGTTTTCCGCGCCACAGCAGGGGCAGCGGGTTTTCATGGTGTCTCCGCCTCTTGTAGGCAGCCTGAAAAATTATTTGCCGTTGCCAAGCCATGCAGCGCGGCGTAGATGGCATCGTTCTCATGGCTGTATTCAAGGAACGCGCCATACAGCAGCACGCCGTCTCGGTTGGTAATGTCGCAGCCAAACTTATCGCCTTTCCGCGTGATGCGGATTTCTAGGCTGTATTCTTTAACAATCTTCATGCTTCCTCCGCAAATGCGCTGGGGTAGCGGCGTTGCACGCTGTTCATGGCAGCCGCCACGCTGTAAAACGTTTCTTTGCCGCTGCCGTCCAGCTGCAACACGGCTTGGTTAGCGGCAGCGCGGTGGTCAAGCGTGCCGATGGGCAAAGGGTCGTGGGTGTGGCTGGGCAGGTACACAATATAGCGGGTCATGGCTGTTGCTCCTTGGGCTGGGGTTCTAATACTTCGCCCGCGCTGGGGTCTTGCTGCCACAGCGTGGCTAGGGCGAAGGCTTCGCTTTGTGCTTCGCAGGCGTTGTGCAAACGTTGCAGCGCGTAGCGGGCAGCGTGGTCGGCGGGGTATTGGCTGGCAGGCGGCGCGTGGTGCAGGTTGTCGCAGCTATAAACCACGATTTCAGGCTGCCTTGGCGCAACGGGTGCAGCCTGAACGCTGCTCTCCGCCATGATGCCGAGATAGAAAAACACGCCCGCGCTGGCAAATACCGCCGACATCATTTCTTGAAAAGTGTATAGGCGCATATCACACCCCCTTCACAATATCCGCGTCCACCTTGGCAAAGCCCAGCTGCGCAGCTTCATTCATGGCGGCGGACACCAGATTGTTTACCGCGAGCGGATACAGCAGGCTGTGCTGTTCCAGCCCTTTGCTGGCGCGGGAAGTAACCGTCAGCCGCGCGGCGATGGCATCAATGGCATCATCGGTTAAGATTTGGTTCACATCTGCGCCCGCGCGTTCAAATTTATGCTTCAAATAGCCCGCCAGCCTGCCATCGGTTAGCGGCAGCAGCGTAACCAGCTCGCAGCGTTGCACCACTTCGCGCACGTTCGGATTGTTCTCGCTCAATTTTTGCGCCAGCTCGGTCTGCCCAATCAGCACAATGCCCATCAGCCGCTCAAAGCCGTTTTTCAATTCAAAAAAGCGTTTCAAATGTTTCAGCGTGGGCAGCGGCAAGCCATGCGCCTCTTCAATAACCAGCACGTGCTTGTTGCCCGCTTTCGCGCTCTCCATCAGCGCATGATGGATTTGGCGAAACCGCGCCTCGGGGCTGCGCTTGGGCGCAGTATTGGGCGACACCGCTTCCAGTACTGCTTCGGCAATGTGCACCGCTTTAAGCGTTTTACCCTTTTGATCGTTGTCCTCCATCGCCAGCACATAAGGCTCAATCACAATCACAGGCTTATTTTCGCGGTTAATGCGGTCTTGCAGGTCTTCGCGCAGGGTGGATTTGCCCGCGCCACTTTCGCCCACCACCGCCATAAAGCCGCCTTGGGTCGCCACTTGAAACATCGCCTCGCGCACATATCGCGCATCAGGGGTCAAATAAAAACATCTTGCGCCGCGCGGATTTCGTCATGAAACGGGTCGCGGGTTAAGCCGAAGTGCTGGCGCGTAGCCAGCGATAAAGCCGATTTTCTTAAAAGCATTTCATTGTCCTTTTCAGGTTTAGGTTCATCTTGGGCTGGGGTAGTTTTCAGGCAGCCTGAAACGTCCACGCCCTTGTGTTGGAAATAATCTGTAATCTGTTGGCAGATGGCTGCGCTGCGCCGCTGCGGCGGTTTGCCGTGGTTTAGGAAATTAAGCAGCATGGTTTTGCTGATGCCGATTTCCGCCGCCGCTTGGCGCGAACTCTTGCCGATTTGGTTTAAAACATCGCTGGCTCTCATCCGTGCGTCCCCGTCAATAAGCGCAGCTTGGGCGCGTAAGTGATGCGCTCTAATACCTGTTCCAGCTTGCTTTCCGCTGCGCCGTTGGGATAAAGTTCCTGCAACCGCTGCGCCGCTGTCGCCCAATCGCCGCCTTGTGCTTCAATGCGTGGTTTCAACAGCTTGGCAAGCTCCACCTTGTTCAACACCGCCGCCTGCACGTCCATTCCATTAAAACCCGATTGTCTGTAATCCATTTGCTGCCCGCGCTTGGGCAGGTAGCTGATTTTTTGCTTCTCCGCCAACACCTGCTCTTGATGGGCAAAGGGGTCAATCCGCCCGCCAAAGGGCAGGGTTTTGGCTTTGCGTTTTTGCGCCGCCTCGTCCAGCGTATCCGCCTGCATCGCCAGTTTTTCCAGCACTTTGGCATGGGTTTGCGCAGCGGTATCGGCGTGGGCGTGGTAGCTTTCGCCGATGATGGCGGCGTTCTCACGGAAGCCAAACGCATTGCGCACCACTTCGGGTACTTCCAGCCAATATTCCTTGCCCGCTTCGTCATAGCAGCGCACCTGCGCCGAGTATTGCTTCCACGGGTTTTTCGCCACCGTCAATTTCTCGCCCACCATCACAAACGGCACTTGGCTCACATCAAACAGCCGCCCTTCAAATTCAATTTCCAACTCGGCTTTCACTTTGCGCTCCTGTGGCATACTCAACACCAACTCGCGGCAATAATCCGCCGGCGGCGGCAGCAATAGCTCATCAGCGGCGATTTTCAACCAAGCCTGATAACGGCTCATGCCGTGGCGGCTGTGCTTGCGTTCGCTGTTGAAATAGCGCATCCAGCGGTTGGCATAGGCTTGCAGCTCGTCTATGGACTGCACCTGCACCATTTTCAGGCTGCTTTCAAACAGCGTTTCCACCAAGTTATTGCCGTTTTCCACCTGCCCCTTGGCGCGGGGGTTGCCCACCTTGTTGATAATGACTTCCACACCCAGCTGCTTGTTCAAATGCTTAAAGCCGTGCCCTGTGTTCGCCGAGC
Source organism: Kingella sp. (in: b-proteobacteria) (assembly GCF_030527935.1). GTDB lineage: Bacteria > Pseudomonadota > Gammaproteobacteria > Burkholderiales > Neisseriaceae > Kingella_B. Next base: position 11,587 of record NZ_JAUMZV010000043.1, on the reverse strand, counting down.
CGGGGTCAAGCATCACACTTTTGGGCACACCGCAAAACGGGTCTTTACCCCTGTCCGCCTTGGGCTGCATCGCTTGGATAAAGGTTTCGCACAAGTTTTCGCTGTTCTCGCCGCCAAACACATACCACACGAATAAGCAGCCTGAACAATGGTCGGTAACCACATATCGCCACACGCGGTCTTGCTCAATTTTCACCACGTTTTTCGGCTTGTTTTTGTAAAACTCGTCCGCCTTCATCATACGCAGCCCCGTGTCTTTACTAGTGCGCGGCAGGTAAAACAGCACGCACACGCTGGCATCAATCTGCCACACATGGTTCGGGTGCAGGCTTTGCAGTCGGTTTACAGGCGTGGGCTGCAACAGCTGGTCGGGGTGCAGTTTGTATTTCCGCAAACCGCGCGTAATCGCACTCTCCGACAGCGTGTTCACTTCGCCTGTCTCCTTGTTTACCCGCACAGGGTCAATCTCATTATTCGCAATCAACATTTCTACTGCCCTTTCCACAGTCATCAACCGTTTGCCGTTTTTGCGCATGGTTTCCATCAGCAGCGCGGAAATCATCTGCGCATCGCGCTCGCTTAATGCCGTTTTGCCTGCATCGGCGCGGCGTTTGCGCGGGGCTTTTACCCGCACGCGGTCAAGCTCCTTATAAAGCGTCGCCGCGCTCATATTCAGCTTGGCAGCCTGCGCCCGAATAAACTCAGTTTTTCCGCCGCGTGGCAGGGTGTCCAGCTGCGCGGCAATGGCGTGCAACCGCTCATTCAACACCGCATTCATGCGTTACTCGCTTTCAGGCTGCAACCATTCGGGCACGCCGTCATCGTCTGCGCTTTCAGGCAGCGCGTACTGGTCGCGCAGATGCTGGCAGTCCATGATAATTTGGTTCAACGCACCCGCCATGCGTGCGCGATGCGACAAACCATGCGCCGCTTCGTGCGCCGCCATCTGCGCGAAATAATCGCCCAGCTGCGCCAGCTGGCTGCGGATTGCCACTTCTTTCGCACCCACCGCCATGTGCAGCTCGCTGGCAACATCAGCGGGGTTCGGCTCTTTCACGCCACCTTTCTTTTTCGCCTTTTCCAGCTTCTCCACCAGCTCATCAATCTTGGCGTTTTTATCCGCCAGCACCTTATCCTTGGCTTGCGCATCTTCGCGGTTTTCGCGCAACGCCACGCGCAGCTCGCGCACCGTCATTCTGTCCACATCATCCAGCGTCATGCCGTTTACTTCCCCGCCATTTGCCAAGCCCACCAGCGTAACGTCTTCTTCTACCAGTAATTCCAGCAGTTTGGATTTGCCCAAATCCATCAGCTTGGGCGCGGCTTTTTGCATTTGTGGAGTGGCGAAGCGTTGGGTGGCTGCCATTAAGCGGGCAGTTTCGCTAGTCCCGATACCAAACTGTTCTTTAACAATTTGGCTAAAACGGCGGTATGCGGTATGCTCTTTCAGCACAATTAAAACGCGCCCAAGCTCAAACATTCCTTCCATCGTCTGCCGAACAGCATGGCGACCGCGTTCTACCCAAGTGGCTTCGTTGTAGATTTCGCCGTAGCCCCACTGCTCCATAACCATCGTGCTATGAGCAGCCTGAAAATTTTGATTAGCGGTTGTATCTGCGACCGCTGTTTGCTCTTTTTCTAATACTTCCATTTTTCACTCTCCAATCTTTCCCGACGTCGGGAAAGATTTAAATCCATCAATCCACATCAACCCGTCTGCCCAGTTCCGCAATCCTGTTTTGCAGCCGTTCCTGTTGTTGGCGAAACCGCTCGGCGATTTGCAGGGTTTTTACGCTATACGCAAAGTTGCCGTTTTCCAATCGGGTAACCAGCCCTTCGGCGATTAAATCTTCCAAATCACGGCTCACATGAACCGCTGATATACCCAACCCCACCGCCAATTCTTTATTGCTGATGCCGATAATCGGGTGCGCTTCCAAAGCCTTAAACACGCGCAAAATTCGGCTGCCTTTTTTACTGGTTGCCATTGGGCTGCTCCTTTAAACCTAGCTTTACAGCGATTTCATGCCCCTTGCCACGACTCGCTCTCACGCTGCCATTCAAAATCCGCGAAACATAAGTCGGGTCATAGCCGTTTGCCTCGCACCAAGATTTGATGGTTTCGCCACGCTCACGAAACCCCGCTTTAACTTTTTCTGCTTTCATAAGGAATATCTCCTGAACCTTTCGTGATAAAATCAAGAAATTTAAGATTTAAACAATCTTGCTTAAATGTTGGCGCAATAATAAGGGAATATTTCCAGCAAAGCAAGAATATTTCTTGATTATTTAGGAGTATTTCCCTATGAATTTGAATTTTATTAGAAATATTCGGAAGTTTTTAAGCCAAGAAAACCTAAGCATCGCAGAATTTGCAGGAATAATTGGCGAAAAAACATCGCGCGTGAACGATGTGCTGAAAGGAAAACAGCGTCCACCATTTGATATGCTTCAGAAAATAATAGAAAATTTTGATATTGACGCGAACTGGCTTATTTTAGGTAGCGGCGAAGTACAAAACTGGAATAGTTCCAGTAATGAGAAATATTCGGATGAGTTTGATTATGTGCCTGACTATGATGTTCTTGTATCAGCGGGAGGGGGGATAGACGGGCAAGGCGCAACCAGCCCACGCACTTATCAAGCGTTCCGCCGCGATTGGCTGCACCACCGTGGTCTGCACGCAAAAAAATTAAGCATTGTTACCGCGCGAGGCGACAGCATGGAGCCGACCATCAATAACGGCGATATGTTGCTGGTTGATATGTCTAAAAAAATACCGCGCGATAGCAGTATTTATATTATCCGCAGCAATGACACGCTATGGGTTAAGCGTATTCAAACGCAGCCTGATGGCAAACTGCTGCTGATAAGCGACAACAAAACCTATCCACCGATTCAGTTAAACCTAGATGAATTTGACGATGTAGAAATCGTAGGGAAGGTTGTGAACATTTCCAAAGATATTTATTAGCCCCAAGGAAATAACCATGAAAACCACCACAAAACTATTTTGCCTGCCCGCGCTGATGCTGGCATTAACCGCCCCCGCATGGGCAAAAACCTGTAAAGACTTTCCCACCCAAGCCGCCGCGCAAAAATACTACGAAGCACGAAAAGCCGCTGGGGAAACAGGCTGGAAAAGCCTAGACCGCGATGGCGATGGTAAAGCCTGCGACTGCAATGCAGGTGGCAACGGCAAACATTGCCCTAAACATAGAAAGTAAGCCATGAAGCATCTCGCCTTATCCCTACTATGCTTGGGCTTGTTATCGGCTTGCGGTGGCGAAAACACCACGCCATCTGCCATTTCCGCACCTGCGGCCAGCACACCCCTAGCGGAAAACAGCGCGGCGGTGTATCTAAAACGCCAAAGTGAAATCCCGCCCTATACCATCAATGGAACAGGGATTGTCCAATTTACCAATCTCAAAGATATGTTTGACACTTTCGGCGATTATGATGCGGAAGGTCAGCTAAAATTCAATAGCCCTACCGATGTGGTCATTGCGGAATATCTCCCCAAAGCTGCCAGCCAAGACGACATCAACGCTGCCATGAATAAAGCCTTTATCTACACGATTTATCATGCGTTTGCCCACACGAATCTAGATAAAATTACGGTTAATTCCGCACCGATTGATATGGATACATCAAAGCCTTTAACGAAAAAACCGCTTAAAGCCACCGTGAGCCGCGAGCGAGCGTTGGAAGTATTGAAAAAATACAGCCCCGCGCAATCCTTTGATGATTTAGTGGAGCTCAACCCCAGCAATCAAAACCGCATTACTGGCTTTTCATCATCTGATTTATACGATGCCTTTGCCTACGGTTCGGCACAAAAAGACATTATTCAAGGCTTAACCGCCCCTGTGAAATAGTCCCCGCTTTTTTAAAGCACATTAAAAGCCCTTTAAGCCCACCAACCCGATAATCCCTATAACGACCACGTTATAGGGATTTTCTTATGCAAAAAACCAACCCCCAACCTTCCGAACTGGCATGGCTTGCCATCGCCCGCCGCGCCATTGGCACGCGCGAAATTGTGGGCAAGCAACACAACAGCACCATTCGCAACTGGCTGATTGCGCTGGGCGCGTGGTGGCAAGATGACGAAACGCCGTGGTGTGGCACGTTTGTTGCCCATTGCGCCCGCGAAGCCAAGCGGGCATTGCCGAAGCATTGGTATCGCGCGAAAGACTGGCTGAACACAGGCACGCGCTTGGATAAGCCTGCTTACGGCTGCGTGGTGGTGTTTGACCGCCAAGGCGGCGGGCACGTGGGCTTTGTGGTGGGCAAGGACAGGCACGGCAATTTGATGGTGCTGGGCGGCAATCAGGGCAACGCGGTGAACATTAAGCCGTTTGCGCCAAGCCGCGTGGCAGGCTATGTGTGGCTGGATTGGACGGATGGGCGCAAATCTGCGCCCAAGCCTGAACGTTTTAATCTGCCGTTGTTGGACAGCGATGGGCAGGTTTCGCGCAATGAAAGCTAATAAAGGCAGCCTGAAAATGAAACGACACGCTATTGTATTAGGCGCGTTGGCGGCGTTAAGCCTTGCTGCGCCACAGCCTGAACCCCGCTTAAAACAGCCAAGCCAACCGCGCCCACTGCTACATCCTTTGGGCAGCGTGGCAATTCGTAAACATCGTCACAGCGGCGTAGCAGCGGTGCGGCGGGCGAAACGCAAGGAGAAACGATGATGAAGTTGCTCAAATGGCTATCAGGCTTAATCGCCAACCCCGCCACGGGGCAAATCAGCCACACCAAGCTGTGGGCAAACATCACCGCCGCCTGCATGACCTACAAGTTTATTCAAACGGAAAACGCGCCCGAGTGGCAATGGTGGGCATACGGCGGCATGGTGGGTGGCTACGCGCTGATTAAGCGCGGTATCGCTGCTGTGCCACAGGTGGCGCAGATTAACAAGGGGCAAAGCGATGGGGACAATTTGGAATAAATATAAAAACCGTTTTATTGGTGGGGCTGCCTGCGCGGGCTTTGTGCTGGCGTGCGCCCTATCAGCATGGGCGGGTTGGGCGGTGGCGCACAGCACGTGCCATGCAGCGACGCTGGTTTTGAAAAACCAATATGCCGATGAGAAGCTGCAAGCGCAGCAAGCCTATTCCACCGCGCTTGCCGATGCGCTGGCGAAACAGCAGGCAGCGGAGCGATGGGCGCAACAGCAGGGCGAGCAACTTGCCGCCACCCGCGCCCAGCTAGATAAACGGCAACATGAATTGAACAAGGAAATCCCCCATGCCACGCAACACGATAACCAAGGCAGTATTGTTTACAACGGTTTGGGCGAGCGCAGCTTGCAGCTCTACGCCCGCGCCTTTGGCTACGCCGATAATTAGGCAGCCTGAAATCGCGCCCGTTTCCACCGAGCTGTTGGCAACACACGAACGCCCCGAGCGTCCCGCCAGCGGCTCGCCCCAACACCTGCTGGATCACGCCGTGCGCTACGGCGGTTACTGCCAAAAGCTAGAAGCGCAGGGTTCAGGCTGGCAGGCGTGGTACAAGCAAGGAAAACAGAAAAATGAATAAAGAAACCGAATTCAGCTATTGGTACGACATTGAAGACATCAAACCATATCCCTACGGCAAGCGTTTAAACATTTGGCTTACCGACTTGATAGCTCATATTTCCGAGCGCATCGGCGGTGCAATGGTGGCTCTTTATAGCCATATAGAAGTAGAAAAAAGGATTTCTGCCAAACTTGCCGAATACAAAAACCGCTACCCCAGTCTATTAAGCGCGGCGGAGGTAAAAATATGAACCCGCTCAACGTAGAAACTCTAATCGGTGGCTTAACCAGTATGCTCACTGCCGCGCTGTGGTTTTGGGTCAAGACCATATCCGACACCAACCGCGAAGCCGCCCGTGAGCGCGACGAAATCCGCCAAGAAATCGCCGCGCTCAAAGCCACGCTGCCGCGCGAGTATGTGCTGCGCGATGACTACATTCGCAACCAAGCCGTGCTGGAAGCCAAGATGGACGGCATTCACAAAACCCTGACCGACCTTTACAAAATAGAAAGCGTGAAAAAATCATGAACGAAAAGGCACGCCGCGAAGGAATGCGCTGGCACATCATCAACACACTGAACAAAGCCCGCCCCTACACGTCCAGCGAAGTGTTCCTGCTGGACGTGATGCGTGGCATCTACCCCGATGCCACCGCGCTGGAACTGCGCCGCGAGCTGGATTATTTAGCCGACCGCAGGCTGGTGGAGTTAGTTAAACAGCCCAGCGGAATGTGGTTTGCCGATTTAAAACGCCTAGGCGTGGACATCGCCGAGTACACCATTGATTGCGAAGCAGGCATCGCCCGTCCGCCAAAATACTGGGAGAGCTGATATGGCACGCCGCAGCAGCATAGACGCGCTACCCGAAGCCGTGCGCCACAGTTTGGAGCGCAAGCTGTCCGAAAACGGCTTTGCCAACTACACCGCGCTGGCAGACTGGCTGACCGCGCAGGGCTACGAAATCAGCCGTTCCGCCGTGCACCGCTATGGGCAAAAGGTAGAACGGCGTTTTGCCAGCATCAAAGCCAGCACCGAAGCCGCACGGCTGATTGCCGAAGGCGCGGCAGATGAAGGCGACACCCGCAGCGAAGCCCTGATGGCAATGGTGCAGACTGAGTTATTTGATGCGCTGGTGCAAATCGGCGAGCTGCCCGATGAAGAACTGCCGCCAATGGAGCGGTTTGATTTGATTAGCGAAGGCGCGAAACGCATCGCGGGGCTGATTTCCGCCAGCACGCGGCTAAAAGAGTATCAAGGCAAAGTCAAAGCCCGCGCCCAAGCCACCGCCGATGAAGTGGCGCAGGCGATAAAAAAAGGCGGGCTGTCGCACGACACCGCCGAGCAAATCCGTAAACAGATTTTGGGGATTGCAACATGAATAGGCAGCCTGAAAACCACAATCCGCCCAACGATAACCGCACGCCGATGGTGTTGCTGCCCTATCAGCAACGCTGGATTGCCGACCCCGCGTATGTGAAAGTGTGCGAAAAATCGCGCCGTATCGGCTTATCGTGGGGCGAAGCGGCGGATAGTGCCCTGCTGGCAGCGCAAACCAGCGGCATGAACGTTTGGTACATCGGCTACAACAAAGACATGGCTTTGGAATTTATCCACGACTGTGGCAACTGGGCGAAGTTCTACGGCTTGGCGGCAGATGAAGTGGAAGAGACGGAAGAAGTGTTTGCCGATGGCGACGACAAGCAGGCGGTGTTGGCGTTTGTGATTCGCTTCGCATCGGGCTGGCGCATTACCGCGCTGTCCAGCCGCCCCAACAATCTGCGCGGTAAGCAAGGGCGCGTGATTATTGACGAAGCCGCCTTCCATGACGATTTGCCCGAGCTACTTAAAGCCGCAATGGCGTTGCTGATGTGGGGCGGGCAGGTACACATCATCTCCACCCATGACGGCGTGGATAACCCATTTAACGAGCTAATTACCGACTGCCGTGCAGGCAAAAAGCCCTACGCTGTGCACCGCATCACCTTTGATGATGCGCTGGCAGACGGCTTGTACAAACGCATCTGCCTGCGGCGCGGCATAGAATGGACAGCCGAAGGCGAAGCCGCATGGGTGGCAGAAATCCGCCAATCCTACGGCGAAGACGCTGCCGAAGAGTTGGACTGCATTCCCAAAAACGGCGGCGGCAAATGGCTGAACCGCGCCCTGATAGAAAGCCGAATGTCGCCCTACACGCCTGTGCTGCGCTACGACCAAACAGATGATTTTGCGCTGCTGCCCGAACACCAACGCGCCGCCGAAGTGGCGGACTGGCTTTCAGGCAGCCTGAAACCACTGTTAGCTGCGTTGGACAACACCCGCCACAGCTTTGTTGGCGTGGATTTCGCCCGCAACGGCGACCGCAGCGCGATTGTGCCGTTAATCCGCCAGCAGGATTTGCGGCTCATTCCGCCGTTTATCCTAGAACTCGGCAATATGCCGTTTAAACAGCAAGAACAAATCTGCGCATATCTGTTCAGCGGCTTGCCCAACTTGCTCGGCGCAGCCTTGGACGCACGCGGCAACGGACAATACCTTGCCGAAGCGATGCAAGACCAATTCGGCGGCGAGCGCGTGCAAGCCGTGATGCTGTCGGAGAACTGGTATCGCAGCCACACCGCGCCATTTAAAGCCGCGCTGGAAGACGGCACGCTGGACAAACTGCCGCGCGATGAGGACATCTTGACCGACCTACGCGCCTTTGAATTAGTCAAAGGCGTGCCGCGCATTCCCGACACCCGCACGCGCGGGCAAGACGGCAACAAACGCCATGGAGACACCGCCATCGCGCTGGTTTTGGCGCATTACGCCAGCCGCGAACTCAATATCGGCGCGGTGCGTGTCAATAGCCGAACCGTTCGCCGTGCAAGCCGATTGACCAATGGCTATTGATTTCAGGCAGCCTGAAACAGGAAATCCCATGAAACCCCACATCAAACTTAAAACCCCGCACGGCACCATCGCCCCCACCACCGAACAGCTATCCAGCCAAATCGCCGTACTCTCCCGCTTCGGCATGAGCGGTTTTGGCGGCTGGCTGCCTAATCCCGACCCGATACTGCGCAAAATGGGGCGGCAGATAGACGTGTACCGCGAGCTTCTGCGCGACCCGCTAGTCGGCGGGCAAGTGCACCGCCGCAAAGCCACCGTGGCGCGGCTGCAATGGCGGCTAGACGGCGACGATGTGCCGCAAAATGTGCGCGACACCATTCAGGCTGCCCTAGAATCCCACGACCTAGACCGCCTGATTAAAGACATCTTAAACGCCACCCTGTTCGGCTATCAGCCGCTGGAAATCATCTGGCAGCGCGGCTCGCTATGGCTGCCTGAACGCATCATCGCCAAGCCGCCCGAATGGTTCGGCTTTGACGATGACGCGCAACTGTATTTCCACCAAAACGGCGCAACCGCCGAGCCGCTGCCCGCCTACAAATTTCTTTGCCCCACCCAAGAAGCCAGCTACGCCAACCCCTACGGCTTGGGCGATTTAGGCTTAGTGTTTTGGGCAGTAACCTTTAAACGCGCAGGGCTCAAATTTTGGGCGGAGTTCACGCAAAAATACGGCAGCCCGTGGCTCATCGGCAAAGAGCCGCGCAGCAACACCGATGCTGATACCAACAAACTGCTGGACGCGCTAGAAGCCTTAGTCGGCAACGCCGTTGGCACAATCCCGAACGACAGCAGCGTAGAAATCCACGAAGCCAGCGGCAAAGCCGCATCGGTCGATGCCTACGACAAACTAATCCGCTACTGCCGCAGCGAAATCAACATCGCGCTGCTCGGGCAAGACCAAACCACCGAAGCCAACACCAACCATGCCAGCGCAACCGCAGGCTTGGAAGTAACTAATGACATTCGCGACAGCGACAGCCGACTGGTTGCCGCCGCCATCAATCAGCTGATTGACTGGATTTGCGAACTCAATTTCGGCGATGTCGCCCGCCCCAAATTCGTGTTGTACGAAGCCGAAGAATACGGCTCAACCGAGCTTGCCCAGCGCGATTACCACCTGCACCAAATCGGCGCACGGTTCAGCAATGAATACTTTGCCCGCGCCTACGGTTTCCAAGACGGCGATTTGCTGCCAACTGAAAGACAGCCTGAAAATGATTTAGGCAGCCTAAATTTCGCCGAGCCCCACTCACATCACGAACACAACGAAGCGGCAAACATTCCGCACATTATAGAAACCGCCGTTTCAGGCAGCCTGAAAGCCAATCCGCCCGATGTAACCCATGAACTGATAGGCAGCCTGAAAAACGGCGCAACGTCCGAAGCGGTACTGAAACAGCTTGCTGCCGCCTATCCCAAGCTAGACCACACCGCCCTGCAAGACGAGTTGGCACGGCTGATTTTTCTTGCCGATGTAGTCGGGCGATTAGAAGTGCAAGCGGAATTGGCGGGAGAGTAAACCATGAACCCAACCGAAATCGCCGCGCTGTTTCAAATGCAGCCTGAAAACGCCATCGCCTACCTGAAACAAAAGCACATCGCCGAAAGCTGGGACTGGCAAGATATGCTGGACGATGCCCACGTCTCCGCCTTTACCATCGCCAAAAGCGCGGAGCTAGACGTAGCCACCGACATCTACCAAGCCGTGCTCAAAGCCGCCGAAAGCGGACAAACGTTCAGCGACTTCAAACGCCAACTCACCCCCGTGTTGCAACAAAAAGGCTGGTGGGGCAAACAAGCCGTGCCCAACCCCGACACAGGCGAGCTGCAAAACGTTCAACTCGGCAGCCCCTACCGCCTAAAAACCATTTACCTGACCAATCTGCAATCCGCCTACATGGCAGGACGCTACGCCGAAATGACCGCCGCCATTGCCACCCACCCTTACTGGCAATATGTAACCGTCAACGACGGCAAAGTGCGCGAAGCACACCGCAAGCTGCATGGGCAAGTATTCGCCGCCGATGACCCCGTGTGGGACACGCTGTATCCGCCGTTGGACTACCGCTGCCGCTGCCGTGTGCGCCCGCTATCGCACAGTCAAGGCGCAGCATTGGTGCAACCATCGCCCAAACTGGAAAGCATCATCGTGGACATCGGCACCAACCCCGCCACAGGCGAAGAACGCTACGCCCAGCGCACAGGTATCAGGCTGCCTGACGGCACATTCGCCGCCCCCAGCGCAGGCTTTAACGCCAATCAAGGCAAAACCTTTTTGCAGCGCACCGCCCGAGTAGCCATAGAAAAAGCCCAGTCCGCCCCGCCCGAATTAGCCAAAGTCGCAGTGAAAGAAATGATGAAGCAAGAGAAATTCCGCAACGCGCTCACGTTGGTACAGTTGAAATGGGTGGCAAAATTATTGGGATTGAACCAATAGAACAACAGCAATAACAGCAGCAACAGGCAGCCTGAAACCATGCTCACCATCACTTTAAACAGCCAAGACGTAGAACGCGGGCTCAACCAACTACTCGGCAACCTGCGCCACCGCCAGCCCATGATGCACGGCATCGCCGCCGAGCTGCTGAGCCTAACCGAAGACAACTTTGAAAACGAAAGCTGGGGCAACGAGCCGTGGCAGTCCACCCATCGCGGCGGCAAAATACTGCAATTGAGCGGACAACTCGCCGCCAGTATCCACACCCTTGCCACCGCCCAAACCGCCCAAATCGGCACCAACAAAATCTACGCCGCCATCCACCACATCGGCGGCGAAATCCACGCCAAAAACGCTCCCTACCTGATGATACCGCTCGGCAACGGACGCTTTGCCCGCAAGCAATCCGTAACCATTCCCGCTCGCCCCTATCTCCCCATCAATGCCCACGGCGAACTGCAAGCAGGCGGCGCAACCCGCATACTGGATGTTGCCCGAGATGCCCTTGCCCACGGTGTATAACCCCCACGCCAATAAAAAAAGCGGACATATTTCAGTCCGCTTTTATTTCACTATATGCAACGCTGTTACAATTTTTTATCCCGATTCGTTTGACATTATCCCGTTTTATCCCGTTTATCTTGCTGGGTGGGGTGGGTTTTTCTTAAAGGGTTTCACTTAGCCTGTTAGCCGCTTTCAACAGGTTCAAACACATCGCCTTCAGATGGCT
>NZ_JAUMZV010000042.1 GCF_030527935.1 Kingella sp. (in: b-proteobacteria) | reverse complement strand
CCTTATAGGATAAGGTTTCTAGCGGGTTTTAGCCTCCATTTTGTCCTATATGCCTCAAATCAATATAATCCACCCCTAAATCTATAAACGATTGCGCCAGCGCAGCTTGGGCATCGGAGTAGTTTTTATGCTGCGCCAACAGTTTGCTGGTCAGAAAAATATCGGCACGTGCCAAGCCGCTGGCGCGAATGCCTGCGCCCACGCCTTGTTCGTTGCCGTAATCTTGGGCGGTGTCAATATGGCGATAGCCCGCTGCTAAGGCAGCTTGAACGGCTTGGCTGGCATCGGCGTTGTCAATCATCCAAGTGCCCAAGCCCAGTTGCGGAATGGTGATGCCGTTGGCAAGGGTCAGCGTTTGCGTGAGTGCGCTCATTTTTTGCTCCTAATTCTGCGAGACGAAAAACAAAAAACCTGTATTCGCACATTATAGTACGGATACAGGTTCTCAATATTTGCAGCTCCGCGCTTATTTTCCTTCTTCGCTATCCAAAAAACTTTTCAGCTTATCGGAGCGCGTGGGGTGGCGCAGTTTGCGTAACGCTTTGGCTTCAATTTGGCGGATGCGCTCGCGCGTAACGTCAAACTGTTTGCCCACTTCTTCAAGCGTGTGGTCGGTGTTCATGTCAATGCCAAAGCGCATCCGCAGCACTTTCGCTTCGCGCGGCGTTAGGCTTTCCAGCACATCGGCGGTTACTTCGCGCAGGCTGGAATACATCGCCGCTTCGGCAGGCGCAACGTTGTTTACGTCTTCAATAAAATCGCCCAAGTGGCTGTCGTCATCATCGCCAACGGGGGATTCCATAGAAATCGGCTCTTTGGCGATTTTCATGATTTTGCGGATTTTGTCTTCGGGCATTTCCATCAATTCCGCCAGTTTGGCTGAATCGGGGTCTTCGCCTGTTTCTTGCAGATATTGGCGCGAAATGCGGTTCATTTTGTTAATCGTTTCAATCATGTGCACAGGGATGCGGATGGTGCGTGCTTGGTCGGCGATGGAGCGCGTAATCGCTTGGCGAATCCACCAAGTCGCATAAGTGGAAAATTTGTAACCACGGCGGTATTCAAATTTATCCACCGCTTTCATTAAGCCAATATTGCCTTCTTGAATCAAATCAAGAAATTGCAAGCCGCGATTGGTGTATTTTTTGGCAATGGAAATCACCAAACGCAAGTTTGCCTGAATCATTTTTTGCTTGGCGGCGGCGGTTTCTTTTTCGCTTTTTACCATGTTTTTGCTGATGTCTTTGAGCTCGGCGATGGACACGCGAGCGTGTTGTTCCAACTCTGCCATTTCGGTTTGTTTTTCCAAAATGGCGTGGCGGAAGCGGTCTAGCGTTTCGCCCCACGCGCGTTTTTTGCCGATTTCTTCTTCAATCCAGTCCAAATTGGTGGCATTGGGCAGAAAATGGGCGATGAAATAGTCTCTGTCCATGTTGACGCGGTCTAGGCAGATGTCGCGGATTTCGCGTTCCAGCTTGCGGATTTTTTCCACGCGCGAGCGCAGGCTGTCGCTCAATTTTTCAATTTGGCGGGTGGAAAAGCGCACTTCCAGCAATTTGTTGGCGATATTGCCGCGATGTTCTAGGTATTTCGCGCTGCTGCTGCCGCTTTTGTCTAATGCGCGAATCATCAGGTTGTAGCTTTTTTCAATTTGTTTGAAATGGTCTAAAACTTGGGCTTTGAGTTCTTCCAAGTTTTGGCTTTCCATCGCTGCGCTGTCGCCGTCGCCATCTTCGTCATCATCGCTGTCGCCATCATCGGATGAATCATCGTTGGATGCGGCTTGATTGCTGTTCAGGCTGCTTTCCAGATGCCCCAAGCCCAATTCGTTGAGCAAGACTTCGTTGGGGTCAATAATGGCTTCCACCACTTCATCTACTTTGATTTCGTCTTTTTTGATTTGGTTGATTAAATCCAAAATCTCGCCGATAGACCCAGGGCAGGCTGAAATGGCTTGAATCATGTTTTTCAAGGCGTTTTCAATTTCTTTGGCGATTTTGATTTCGTCTTCGCGGGTGAGCAAATCCACTTGCCCCATTTCACGCATATACATACGCACGGGATCGGTGGTGCGTCCAAATTCGGAATCGGCTTGCGACAGCGCGGCTTCGGCTTCGGCAACGGCATCTTCATCGGTGATGGCGGTGCTGTTGTCGTTCATCAGTAGGCTGTCGGCATCGAGGGCTTCTTCGGTTACTTGGATGCCCAAGCCTTGAATCATATTAACGATGTTGTCAATCTGCTCGGCATCGGACATATCGTCGGGCAGGGCATCGTTGATTTCGGCGTAGGTAATGTAGCCGCGCTCTTTGCCTTGGATGATAAGGCGGCGCAGGCGTTCGCGCTGCTCTTCGGGAGTGAGCGGGCGGTTGTCGTTGGCCAGTGTTTCTTCGTTTTCTTGTTCGGGGATGGATTTTTCAGACATAGGGGGCACTCGATGGTTGTGATTTATCCGCGTGGTGTGATGGGATGCTCTGCGTGTATGGATGCAGCGATGGGAACGGATAATGGGTTTTGCCTGCAATAGCGCAGTTGGCTTTCAGGCAAAAAAGTTTGGGAGATATGGTGGTGGGGCTGGGAAATTGCAAGGGCAGCCTGAAAAAGGATTTTGGGGTTTCAGGCTGCGGTTGTTAGGTATGAAGCGGTGTTTGCGCGCACTATCATTTTTCTTGCGCGCGAGACTAAGGAGCGGATGGCGGCGGATGCGGTTTTCAGGCTGCCTTGGATGCGGCTGCGCGGGTTTATGCTTGTTTCATCCCACAGGCTGTTTAGGCAGCCTGAAAATCCCTTGCTTGGGGAAACGCAGAAACCTTTTGACGGGAGTGGTTCAAGCCGTCAAAAGGTTTGGGTTTAAAAACGCGTATCGGCAATTATCATGGATTGTTATCTCGTTGATAGGGTTGCTGCGTTGGTTTTTGCGCGGGCCAGGAACAAACCAGCCTTGCGGTCGCACCGATTTTTAATGGGAAACGGGCTTATTTGCCTGTGGCGAAGTATTTGGCTTCGATTTCGGCGTATTTGCCGCTGGCGCGCACTTTGGCGAGCGAGTCGTTCAGCAGGGCGAGGGTTTGGGCATCGTCTTTGCGAACCGCCATGCCGTAGTGTTCGGCGGGGAAGTCGGGCAGGGCGGCCATTTTGAAGCCTTTGCTGCTGTTGTTTTTAATGTAGTGGGCGACAACGGCGTTGTCCAAAATGCCTGCGTCTACGCCGCCGTTTTCCACTTCTTTGGTGAGCAGGCCCACGTTGTCAAAGCGGACCACTTGCTCGCTGGTCGGTCCGAAGATTTTTTGCGCGGCGTAATCGCCTGTGTAGCCCGTTACCACGCCGATTTTGTGCAGTTTTTTCAAATCTTCCACCTTGGCCACATTTTTGCTGGGCGGCACCAAAACCACTTGGGTGATTTGGTAATAAGGTTCGCTAAACGCCATGGTGGCTTTGCGTTCGTCGGTGATGGTGATGCCTGATACCAACACATCGGCGTCACCGTTGCTTAACGCGGGGAATAGGCTTTCCCACGGCTGGTCTTTGTATTCCACTTTAAAATTGCCCGCTTCGCCCATGGCGTTAATCAGGTCAATATCAAAGCCTGTTACTTTTTTGTTTGCGTCCAGCGATTCAAACGGGGCGAATGTGGCATTGCCCGCCACGCGCAGCACTCTGCCGTTGCCATCGGCTGTGCCTGATGCGCCTGATGCGGCGGCGGGCGCGGGATGGGATGCGCTGTGGTTAGCGGGGGCGTTGCTTTGTCCGCCGCAAGCGGCAAGCGATAGGGTTAAGCATGAGAAAGCGGCAGACAGCCATGTTTTTGTGGTCATTGGTTAAGCATTCCTGTGAGAGTTGATGGCGGGAAAACAATTGGCGGATTTTACCTGATGTTTGGGGCGTAATGTTAAGCGTTTTTTAAGTTTTGTTAGCATCTTGCCGCGTGGCTTAACTTTTGCTGCGGCGTGCTGTTTTGCAAAGGTTTTGCGCGGCCATAAGGCAGCCTGAAAAGTTGCGGCGCGGCTAAAAGAAAAACCGCTTTTCGTGGTATGAAAAGCGGTTTGGCTGCCGTTAAAACGCTTATTTTTTGGCAGGTTGTTGCGCTTGTTGCATTTGTTGTTGCATTTGCTGCATTTGTTTGGCTTGTGCTTCTTGGGCGCGTTTCACCAATTTGTCGCCTTCGCCTTTTTGCACTTTGTTCACTTTGATGTCAAACACCAGCACCGAGTTGGCAGGGATGCCGCCTTGACCGCGTTCGCCATAAGCCAGTTTGGCGGGGATGTAAAGCGTGTATTCGCCGCCTTCTTTCATCAGCTGCAAGCCTTCCACCCAGCCTTGGATAAATGCGCCATCCACCACGGGCGCGTCCATGGGTTGATTGTTGTGGTTTTTGGTGCTGTCAAATACTGTGCCATCGGTCAGGCGACCTTCGTATTCCACGGTTACCAAATCGCCTTTGGCAACTTGTGTGCCTGTGCCTTCTTTGTTTACTTTGTATTGCAAGCCTGATTCGGTGGTTTTTACGCCTTCTTTGGCTTTGTTATCGGCTAGGTATTTTTCGCCTGCGGCTGCGGTTTCGCTGGCTTGTTTTTTAGCAAATTCGTCCATTTTCTTTTGCACGCTGGCAATGGCGGCTTGCGCTTGTTGCTCGTTCAGCTGCGATTGCGTGCCTGCCATTTGGTCGTTCATGCCTTTAATCAGCGCATCGGTGTCCACTTCAATACCGCTTTTTTTCAGCGTATCCAGTTGCGCGCTCATGGCAAATTGGTAGCCCAGCAAGTAGCCCAGTTGTTTGCTTTCGGTTTCCAAGCCTGCTACGGGAGCAGAAGTGGCGGGCGCGGATGTTGCTGCGCCTGATGCGCTGGACGTGGCAGCGGGGGCTGCGCCTGATGCGGCTGGGGTGGGCTGCCCTGCGTTTTGGTTACACGCGGCTAGGGCGAGCGAAGCGGCGATGATGCTTAAAATAAAAGACTGTTTTTTCATGGATGTATCCTTTTTACGGAGATTGAAAGGGCGCGATTATAGCGGTTTTTTATTTGTTGGCACATTGGTTTATAATGGTCTTTTCATTTGCTTAACAATTTTATTCACAATGAATCACACAGTATCCAGCCAGCAAAGGCAGCCTGAAAACGGGCAAAACGCAACCCAGCCCGATTTGTTCAACGAAGCCCAAGGCAGCCTGAAAACGCTGCGCGATGTGTTGCGCTTTGCTGTTAGCCGCTTTAACGAAGCGGGTTTATTTTTTGGGCATGGCAGCGACAACGCACACGATGAAGCGGCGTATTTGATTTTGCACACGCTGCATTTGCCGCTGGATACGCTGGAACCTTATTTAGACGCGGTGTTGCTGCCCAGCGAGCGTGCGGCGGTGCTGGTGTTGGTGCAACGGCGCGTTGAAGAGCGCGTGCCTGTGGCGTATCTTACGCATCAGGCTTGGCAGGGCGAATATGATTTTTATGTGGACGAGCGCGTGATTGTGCCGCGTTCGTTTGTGTATGAACTCTTGGGCGAGCCGCTTGCGCCGTGGATTGAACACCCCGAGCTGGTGCATCGCGCGCTGGATTTGTGCACAGGCAGCGGCTGCTTGGCAATTCAAATTGCCGACCATTATCCCGCCGCGCAAGTGGACGCGGTGGACATCAGCTTAGATGCGCTGGAAGTGGCGGCAATCAACGTGGAAGAATATGGGCTGCAAGAGCGCATCAACCTGATTCACACCGATTTATTTGAAGGCTTGGAGGGCACATACGATTTGATTGTCTCCAACCCGCCGTATGTGGATGCCGAGAGCGTGGCGGCGTTGCCCGAAGAATATTTGCACGAACCAGAACTGGCGTTGGGCAGTGGCGTAGATGGCTTGGATGCCACGCGCCAAATTTTGCTGCACGCGGCGAAGTTCCTGAACCCGCAAGGCGTGCTGCTGGTGGAAATTGGGCACAACCGCGACGCGCTGGAAGCGGCGTATCCCGAATTGCCGTTTATGTGGCTGGAAACCAGCGGCGGCGATGGGTTTGTGTTTTTGCTGACGCGCGAGCAGCTTTTGGGCGGGGCGTAGCGCAGTAGGCAGCCTGAAAATTATTTGCCAGCGCACGGCTTGCCAGCAAGCCGTAGGGAACGCGGGGCAAACATTTCAGGCTGCCCCATCATCTGCGCCCGCGTTTGGGCAGCGCATTTTCAGGCTGCCTAAATGGTAGAAACAAACCCTGTATCCATTCACCTTTGCCACAACCTTAGAACCCCATTAGGCAGCCTGAAAATAGATTTTTGGGTTTTCAGGCTGCTTCACATCTCACCCACAAAACCATGAAACAAGCCAAACAATTCCCCTTTCTCGCCATCCAAAAACAACGCTTCGCCTTTGCCTTTGCCAACCAAAGCAGCGAGCGCAATATCCCCAGCGAACGCCAGTTCTACCAATGGATTTGGCACGCGCTGAAAAACGAATACCGCCGCGCCGAAATCTCGCTTTTGCTGCTGGACGAAGCCGATGCCCGCGCCTACAACCGCGATTATCGCCAAAAAGACTACGCCACCAATGTCCTGAGCTTCGCGCTCAACGAGGGCGAAATCATGCTGCCCGAAAGCGACCACACCCTGCGCGGCGATTTAATCATTTGCCCGCAAGTGGTGAGCCGCGAAGCCACCGAGCAAGGCAAGCTCATCGCGCACCACTACGCGCATTTGGTGATACACGGCACGCTGCATCTGATGGGCTACGACCACATCAGCGATGATAAAGCCGAAGCGATGGAAGCCTTGGAAACTGCCTTGTTGGCGCAGCTTGGCATCGCCAATCCCTACTAAATAAGCCGCCCCCAGAGGCAGCCTGAAAACCCAATCTACAAGGAAATCCCATGACTTACCTACGCCCCGTAGCCCTGCGCCGCGCCGCCAAGCCCAAGCCGCACCCCACCGCCCAATATTGGAGCAAATGCCAAGTGGAAGGCTTGTTTAACCAGCCCTTCTTGGAACTCGTTTTTCAGGCTGCCCAAGTGCACCGCGAGCATTTTGACCCCCGCGCCGTGCAGCTATCCACCTTGTTATCGGTGAAAACAGGCGGTTGCACCGAAGACTGCGAATACTGCCCGCAATCCGCGCACTACCACACAGGCGTAGAAAAAACAGGCTTGATGAATGTGGACGACGTGGTTGCCTTGGCTCAAATCGCCAAAAAACGCGGCGCAAGCCGATTTTGCATGGGCGCAGCATGGCGCAGCCCCAAGCCCGAAGACATCCTCCAGCTTGCCGACATGGTTCGCGCCGTGAAAGCCATAGGGCTGGAAACCTGCGGCACATTTGGCTTGCTGGATGAAGGCATGGCGCAAAGCCTGCACGAAGCGGGGCTGGATTACTACAACCACAACCTAGACACCGACCCCAGCCGCTACAACGACATCATCCACACCCGCCGTCACGAAGACCGCATGGACACGCTGGGCAAGGTGCGCGAAGCGGGGCTCAAAATTTGCTGCGGCGGCATCGTAGGCATGAACGAAACCCGCGCCGAACGCGCAGGCTTAATCGCCAGCCTAGCCAATTTAGACCCGCAGCCTGAAAGCGTGCCGATTAACCAGCTCATCAAAATAGACGGCACGCCGCTTGCCGATGTGCCCGATTTGGATTGGACAGAATTTGTGCGCACCATCGCCGTGGCGCGGATTACCATGCCGCAAAGCTATGTGCGCCTATCCGCAGGGCGCGCCGATATGCCCGAAGCCATGCAAGCAATGTGTTTTATGGCGGGCGCAAATTCCATTTTCTACGGCGACACCTTGCTCACATCGCCTAACCCCGAAGAAAGTGGCGACCGCGCCTTGCTGGCTAAATTGGATTTGTATCCGCTGGGCAGCGAAGAAGCCGATGAAGCCCACGATGCCACAAGGCAGCCTGAAAACGAACAGGGCGGCTGTGGCTGCGCTTGCGCGGGGAATCAATAGGCAGCCTGAAAATATAGGCAGCCTGAAACCCATTAACCACCGCAATCAAAAATTATGGACGACACCACCCCCCAACCCAAACCCACCCTGTTCAACCGCCTATTCACCCGCGTTTCAGGCAGCATCGCCATCCCCGAAACGCCCGCCCAATGGCTAGACTTGCTGCGCCAAGCCAAAACCCAAGCGCAAAACAGCCTAGACGGCGACACGCTGTTGCGCCTAGAAAACCTGTTCAAATTCAGCCAACTATCCGTGCGCGATGCCATGATGACCCGCGCCCAAATGGACGTTATCAAAACCACCGACAGCATAGACCGCATCATCGCCTACGCCGTGGACACCGCCCATTCGCGCTTTCCCGTGATAGAAGAAGACAAAGACCACATCATCGGCATCCTGCACGCCAAAGATCTGCTCAAATACACGCTCAACCCCGAGCAATTCAAGCTGGAACACATCCTGCGCCCCGCCGTGTTTGTGCCCGAGAGCAAATCGCTCAACAGCCTGCTCAAAGACTTCCAAGCCCAGCGCAACCACATGGCGATTGTGGTGGACGAATACGGCGGCATTTCAGGCTTGGTAACGTTTGAAGACGTGATTGAGCAGATTGTTGGCAAAATTGAAGACGAGTTTGACGAAGACGACAGCGCGGACAACATCTTCCCCGTGTCCGCCGAGCGCTGGCGCATCAAAGCCACCACCGAAATCGCCGACATCAACGCATACTTTGGCACCGCGTTCAGCGACGAAGAAGCCGACACCATCGGCGGCTTGGTGATACACGAGCTGGGGCATTTGCCCGTGCGCGGCGAAAAAGTGCAACTGGGCGATTTGCTGTTTAACGTTGCCCGCGCCGACAACCGCCGCTTGCACACGCTGATGGCAACACGCGTTACGCCGAAATCCGAATAAACAACGCAAGAGTAAGGCAGCCTGAAAACCCTTTTAACCCCATTTTCAGGCTGCCTTATCCATCCAATCACAATCCCCAAAGGCAGCCTTGCCCCTTTGTCCAAATCTTTGGTTTGGGCAACAAAGGGGTATACCGCAACGCAACGCGCAAGGTTGAAACCACAATTTAACGAAGTTCCAATAATTATGACCGACCCCCACATCCAAACCAGCAAATTCCTTAGCTACATCCTGCGCCACCACCCCGAAAGCATCGGCATCACGCTAGACAGCCAAGGCTGGGTAAACATAGACACCCTGCTTGCCCAAGCCGCCCAACACAACCGCCCCATCAGCCGCGCGCAACTGCTGGAAATCGTCGCCACCAATCCCAAAAAACGCTTCACCCTATCCAGCGACCAAACCCAAATCCGCGCCGCGCAAGGGCACAGCACCGCCCAAGTCGCCATTGCCCACCCACCCATCCAGCCGCCCGCCACGCTGTACCACGGCACCGCCACCCGCTTTTTAGACAGCATCCGCACCCAAGGGCTTATCGCAGGCAGCCGCCACCATGTGCACCTATCCGCCGACATCCCCACCGCGCAAAAAGTCGGACAACGCCACGGCAAACCCATCGTGCTGCGCATCAACGCCGCCGCCATGCACGCCGCAGGGCATTCGTTTTATTTAAGCGACAACCAAGTCTGGCTCACCGACCACGTTCCCCCGCAATACATCAGCGAAGAATAGGCAGCCTGAAATCTAAGAACCTGTATTCACTAATTTCCTAGTCATCTTTAATGCCCTAAAAACGCGGCTACCGCGTTAAAAATGCGCGCAAGGTGTCCAACCTTGCTGTGCTTTTTGCCTTGTATCCACGCTTTTATGTCATCAAATCTGCCTATGGAAATAGTGAATACAGGTTCTAAAATGGAGCGGCGGCGGCTCGCCGCCAAATGGCGGATTAACCAGAGCAGGACGGGTTTACCAAGATGTCAGCGAGCCACCCCCGCGCCATTGATTGTCGCTTTCAGCGAAGCCAAAATCATCCGCCAGAACACGCGCCTTGCCGCGTACCACGCTCGCGTAGCCCAACCATCGCCGCCACCCCCAAAGGCAGCCTTGCCCCTTTGTCCAAATCTTTGATTTGGGTATTAAGTAAGCATCTAAATCTATGATTTAGCCATGCGAACTTATGCAAAGCTCAGGGGTAGTCCGCAGTGCAACGCGCAAGGTAGAAAACCCACCCACCCCATCCCCACCATGACCACCATCAACGACCTAATCAACCGCATCGGCAAAAACCTAAAACACCAACTCAAATGGGCGCGTCGCCACAACCTAGAAGCATGGCGCATCTACGACCGCGACATCCCGCAATACCCCTTCGCCATCGATGTTTAC
This sequence comes from Kingella sp. (in: b-proteobacteria), assembly GCF_030527935.1. Taxonomy (GTDB): domain Bacteria; phylum Pseudomonadota; class Gammaproteobacteria; order Burkholderiales; family Neisseriaceae; genus Kingella_B. Next base: position 7,646 of record NZ_JAUMZV010000042.1, on the reverse strand, counting down.
CGCGACCACATCCACCTGCAAGAATACGACACAGGCTGGCAACAAAGCCCCGCCGAGCGCAAAGCATGGCTGCTAGAAATCCTAGCCGCCCTAGAACACATCACAGGCTTCCCCCAGCACCACATCCATCTCAAACAACGCGCCCGCCAAAAAGGCGCAGCCCAATACCAAAAAACAGGCAAAACAGGCGAAGACTTCATCATCCAAGAAAACGGCCGCCAATTTTGGGTAAACCTAGACAAATACCTAGACACAGGGCTATTCCTAGACCACCGCAACACCCGCCAAAAAGTCGGCAACATCGCCGCAGGCAAACGCTTTCTCAACCTATTTTCCTACACAGGCAGCTTCACCGTTTACGCAGCCACAGGCGGTGCAATCAGCAGCGAAACCGTTGATTTATCCAACACTTATCTGGAATGGGCAGAACGCAACTTCCAGCTTAACCACATAGATTTAAGCCAACATCAAATCATCCGCGCCGACGTGTTCCAATACCTGCAACAAGCCGCCCAACAGCGCAAACAGTTTGACCTTATCGTGCTAGACCCGCCCAGCTTTTCCAACAGCAAAAAAATGCAAGACACGCTAGACATCCAGCGCGACCAAACCACGCTTATCCACGGCGCAATGGCATTGCTCGCCCCAAGCGGCACGCTCTATTTTTCCAACAACCTACGCAGCTTTGAACTCAACCCCCAGCTTGCCGCGCAATACCACATCCACAACATCACCCACCAATCCATCCCCGAAGATTTCCGCAACAAGAAAATCCACCAATGCTGGGAGATTAGGCATCAATGATTTTCAGGCTGCCTATGTTGTCCCGCATAAGGCAGCCTGAAAACGCTGCCAAACCCATCACAACCCAATGGAGCATCGGCGGCTCGCCGACATCTCGCCAACCAGCAAAGCACCATTTAACAACAAACCTCCGCCGCCCCATTTTCAGGCTGCCTTGTAACCCCAAATTAAGTGGCAGCCTGAAAACCAAAAAACGCCATAGAACCTTTGCCACGACCCAAGGCAGCCTGAAAAATCAAACCGTTTGATGTCGGGTTAAACGACTTTTTATTGAGTGGACTGGTTTTCAGGCTGCCTACCCTACAAGCTAACCACAAAGCACAAACATACTTTCAGGCTGCCTTACCCCCACAAAATCAGTTAAAATACCCCCCATTCCAAACAACCTAACCCCAAATAAACAAATGAAAAAAGCCATCCTACTCTCACTCATCAGCTTCGCCCCATTTGCCCAAGCCGAAACCGAAATCCCACTCACGCCCACCAACGAGCCCACCGCCAGCGCAAACATCGCCCCCGCCCCCGCCGAAGCACCCGCCCAATCCTGCGTCGCCATCAGCGACCCCACCAGCCGTCTCGCCTGCTACGACCGCGCCTACGCCAGCCCCAGCCAACCCCAATCCAAAAGCATAGACCTAGCCCAAACGCACGCCACCAGCAAAGCCAACCAAAGCGCGCAAATCGTCTTTGCCGAACCCAGCAGCGACAGCGAAAGCTATTCCCTGCTATCACGGCTCTACGACCTAGACAGAAACAACGAAAACGGCGTATTCAGCATCCGTGAGCACGAACCCATGTACATCCTGCCCGCATGGTATCGCTCATCGCCCAACTACACCCCCAGCAGCCCCACGCGCGGCGTAGCCATTGACGACATCCACACCCAACAAAAACGCATTGAAACCAAAATGCAAATCTCCCTAAAAACCAAAATCGCCGAAGACTTATTTGGCACACACGCCGACCTATGGGCAGCCTACACCCAACAATCCAACTGGCAGGTTTACAACCGTGGCAAAAAATCCGCCCCTTTCCGCAACAGCGACTACGCCCCCGAGCTGTTTCTCACCCAGCCCGTTAAAGCCAATCTCCCCTTTGGCGGCAAACTGCGCATGCTCGGCGTAGGCTACATCCACCAATCCAACGGACAAAGCCAACCCCTATCGCGCTCATGGAACCGCATCTATGCGATGGCAGGCATGGAATGGGGCAAACTCTCCGTCGTCCCCCGCATCTGGACACGCCTAGACCCCGAAAACGACAAAGACGACAACCCCGACATCATGCACTACATGGGCTACGGCGACATCCGTCTCGCCTACCAATTCAACAACAAACACACCCTATCCAGCACCCTGCGCTACAACCCCCGCCACGGCAAAGGCGCAGTGCAACTCAACTACACCTTCCCCATCAAAGGCAACCTAAAAGGCTATGTGCAAGGCTTCTACGGCTACGGCGAAAGCCTGATTGACTACAACCACAAACAAAAAGGCATCGGCTTAGGGCTCATGTTCAACGGCTGGGACGCGCTTTAATCCAACCCTCAAAGGCAGCCTGAAAACAAGAAATGCCGTCATTCCCGCGTAGGCGGGAATCTTGTTTGATATTCAGAAATTCCTGAATAAACAAATCATTGGCTAACGCAACCACGATGCTTGTTCACGCAAAATATCAGCGTTAGCCGTTCCATAAAGGTTTCAGGCTGCCTTAACATCACCAACCAAACCACCCGCAAAGCGCGTATAATCCCGCCCTTTTACCACCCCGCCCACCCCCAACCCGCGCACCATGAGCATCGGCAAGTACCTAAAAAAATACCTTATCGCAGGGCTACTCGTATGGCTGCCCATCGCCGTAACCATCTGGCTCATCGGCTACATCATCAACGCCACCGACTGGCTCGCCAACCTTGTTCCACAAAAATGGCAGCCTGAAAACTACATCGGCTTTAACATTCCAGGGCAAGGCTTCATCATCGCCATCATCGTCTTGCTGATTACAGGCATCTTCGCCGCCAATATGCTCGGGCGCAAATTCCTAGAAGCATGGGACAGCCTGCTCGGGCGCATCCCCGTAGTAAAATCCATCTATTCCAGCGTAAAAAAAGTATCCGAAAGCCTATTGTCCGACAACGCACGCTCATTCCAAACCCCCGTGCTCATCCCCTTTCCCCAGCCCAATATTTGGACAATCGCATTCGTATCAGGCGAAGTGCCACAAGCCATCGCTAAAGCCCTACCCGAGCAAACCGACTACGTTTCCGTGTACGTTCCCACCACGCCCAATCCCACAGGCGGCTACTACATCATGGTGCGCCGCAGCGACATCCGCCAATTCAACATGAGCGTGGATGAAGCCCTAAAATACGTCATCTCACTCGGCATGGTGATGCCCAGCGACCAGCCCAGCATAGAGCAGCCTGAAAAGCAATAAACAAGAAGTGCAACATGAATATCCATTACAATCAAGATTTTGCCGCATGGACTGCACACCAAGCCGCACTATATAAAAGCAGGCAAAATGCAAGAGTTGGACGTTGCCAACCTAATTGAAGAAATGGAAGCCATGAGCCGCAAAGAACATCGCGAATTACTCCGCCGCATGGGTATTCTGATTGCACACTTATTAAAATGGACGTATCAACCCACGCATCGCGACGATAGCTGGCGCAGAACCATTCTTGACCAACGCCAAGAAATCAACGACTTAATAGAAGATTCACCCAGTTTAGCCAATCATTTTCACGATAACGAATGGCTGCAAAAAGCATGGCAGCGTGGCGTACAACAAGCCGCGATTGAAACAGGTATCCAAATCTTGCCGCAAGAGCCGATTTGGACAGCAACCGAAATCCGCGAGAAAGATTTTTTTGCGTACGAATAACATTCAGGCAGCCTGAAACCCCGCAACCACAAGGACACACCATGAACATTCTCCTAATCAACGGCGGCAAAGCATTCGGACATTCGCAAGGCAAACTCAACCACAGCCTGCACACGCTCGCGCAAGAAACACTCGCCGCACTTGGGCATCACACCCAAGAAACCGTGATTGACAACGGCTACGATGCCCAAGCAGAAGTGGAAAAAATCCTATGGGCAGATGCCGTGATTTGGCAAATGCCCGCATGGTGGATGGGCGAGCCGTGGACAGTTAAAGAATACATGGACAAAGTATTTTCCGCAGGCGCAGGCAAACTATTCGCCAGCGATGGGCGACACAGCGCCACGCCCACCGAAGGCTACGGCACAGGCGGCTTGTTGCACGGCAAGCACCATATGCTCTCGCTCACATGGAACGCACCCATTGAAGCCTTTACCCGCGCGGGCGATTTTTTCGACGGCGCAGGCGTGGACGGCGTGTATTTGCATTTTCACAAAGCCAACGAATTTTTAGGCATGCGCCCGCTGCCCACCTTTATCTGCAACGATGTCATCAAAAACCCGCAGCCTGAACACTATTTCGCCGATTACGCGCAGCATTTAACGAAAGTGTTTGGCAAAGCCGAATAATCGTTTTCAGGCAGCCTGAAAATATATCTATTGGATTGACAGCCACAGCCTTCCGCCAAATAAAATCCAAATGCAACAATACCCTCCGACGACCTTTTATATTCAAAAGGTCGGAAAATTTGAGACTGTTATGCCCCTACTCAATAACAATGAATTGCGCCGTCCCATTTTACAGTTATTATCAGACGGTAACCTGTGGCGAAAATCCCAACTCATTAAACCGCTTGCCGAAAAACTCGGCTTGAATGAGGCGGAAATCAATGCCGAATACCCATCGGGCAACGGCAACATCTTTGCAGATAAAATTTCATGGGTATTAAGCTATCATGCTTTAACGGGTTTATTATTGCGTCCCAAGCGCGGCTTTTACCAAATCACCGACTTGGGAAAACAATATGCCGATAAAGACGATATTGAATTGAAGTCATCAATTTTGTTAAAGAAAAAATGGCGTTACGTCATAATAACAAAGACGATAAAACAGAAATCTATAACGAAATCGAATCTGATACAGACCCGATAACCCAACTGGAACAATCTTTCCACGCAATCCGCCAAACGGTTTATGACGAGATTTTAGAAACCGTCATTAGCAAAACGCCCGCAACATTTGAGAAATTGGTAGTCGATTTACTGAAACATATGGGTTACGGCGGTAAAGTGGAAAAATCCGCCATCGTTACCAAACAAAGCCGGGACGGCGGTATTGACGGGGAAATCCGTGAAGACGTATTGGGTTTGGGGCGTATTTTTATTCAGGCAAAACGCTACCGCCGTCAGGAAACCATCGGCCGCCCTGCTATTCAAACATTTGCAGGCGCTATCAATCCGCAAGATAAAGGAGTATTTATCACAACGGCACATTATTCCAAAGATGCCGTTGAATACGCGCAAAACCGTTTCAGTCCGCGAATCATACTGATTGATGGGCAACAATTGGCAGAATATATTTATCATTACGGTTTGGGCATGCAGACCGAACAAATATTCAGCATTAAAAAACTGGACAGCGATTTTTGGGACGACTTACCCGATGATATACATCAAGTGAAATAATTTTCAGGCAGCCTGCACCAAATTTTACACATAACCCTTTAACATTCAACAAGAAAGAACCACCATGCGTACCAACTACTGCGGCTTAATCAACGAAGCCTATCTAGACCAAACCGTAACCGTAAAAGGCTGGGTGCACCGCCGCCGCGACCACGGTGGGGTTATTTTTATTGACCTGCGCGACCGCGAAGGCATCGTGCAAGTGGTGATTGACCCCGACACGCCCGAAGCCTTTGCGCTTGCCGATTCCGCACGTAACGAGTTCGTGCTCAGCATCACAGGGCGCGTGCGCCATCGCCCCGAGGGCACCACCAACGACAAAATGGTGTCAGGCAAAATTGAAATTCTCGCCAAAGAAATTGAGATTTTGAACCCCGCCGCCACGCCCCCCTTTATGATTGACGATGAAAACATCAGCGAAACCGTGCGCCTGCAAAACCGCGTGATTGACCTGCGCCGTCCCGTGATGCAGCGCAATCTGCGCCTGCGCTATCAAGTGGCGATGGGCGTGCGCCGTTATTTGGACGCGCAAGGCTTTATTGACATTGAAACGCCCATGCTCACACGCTCCACCCCCGAGGGCGCGCGCGATTACCTTGTGCCCAGCCGCGTGCACGCAGGCGAATTTTTCGCGCTGCCACAATCGCCCCAGCTCTTCAAACAACTGCTGATGGTGGCAGGCTTTGACCGCTATTACCAAATCACCAAATGCTTCCGCGATGAAGATTTGCGCGCCGATAGGCAGCCTGAATTTACCCAAATTGACTTGGAAACGTCTTTCCTGAACGAAAACGAAATCATGGACATCACCGAGGGCATGGCAAAACAAGTGTTCAAAGACGCGCTGGGCGTGGATTTGGGCGACTTCCCGCGTATGCCATACAGCGAAGCCATGTTTAAATACGGCTCAGACAAGCCCGATATGCGCGTGTCGTTGGTATTCACCGAGCTAACAGACGTGATGAAAACGGAAGAGTTCAAAGTATTCCGCGCCGCTGCCGATATGCCCAACGGTCGCGTGGTCGCCTTGCGCGTGCACAATGGCGCAAAATTGAGCCGCAAAGACATTGACGAATACACCAAATTTGTCGGTATTTACGGCGCAAAAGGCTTGGCGTATATCAAAGTGAACGATGTGAACAATTTGAGCAACGGCGAAGACAGCGGCTTGCAATCGCCGATTGTGAAATTCCTATCCGAAGGCTGCCTGAAAACCATTATTGAGCGCACAGGCGCGCAAAACGGCGATTTGATTTTCTTCGGCGCAGACAAAGCCAAAGTGGTGAACGAAGCGATTGGTGCATTGCGGATTAAAGTCGGACACGAACACGGCGTGGCAGATGGCTATTTTGTGGACGAATGGAAACCGCTGTGGGTGGTGGATTTCCCCATGTTTGAATACGATGAAGAAGAAAACCGCTACACCGCGATGCACCACCCGTTCACATCGCCCAAAGCAGGGCATGAAGATTTGATGGAAACGCAGCCTGAAAACTGCCTAGCCCGCGCCTACGATATGGTGTTGAACGGCTGGGAAATTGGCGGCGGCTCAATCCGTATCCACCGCGCCGAAGTACAAGAAAAAGTGTTCGCCGCGCTGAAAATCAGCCCCGAAGAGCAGCAAAACAAATTTGGCTTCCTGCTGGATAATTTGAAATTCGGCGCGCCACCACACGGCGGTTTGGCGTTTGGCTTAGACCGCTTGGTAACGCTGATGGCGGGCGCAGAGTCTATCCGCGATGTGATTGCCTTCCCGAAAACACAACGCGCCCAAGACTTGCTGGTGGACGCGCCCAACACCGTGGACGAGAAACAGTTGCGTGAATTGAACTTGCGGCTGCGCGTGAAAGCGGCGGAAAGCAAGGAAGCGTAGTCAGCAGTAAGCATAAATAGGCAGTCTGAAAATGGGAAATGTGTTTTCAGACTGCCTTTTGTTTAATCAATCATTAGGAGATAAATCATCATGTTAAAACTCTACACCGCATCAGGTTTGCCCACGCCGCACGGCTTTGTGCGCAGTTCATCAGCCTTTTGCTGGAAAACAGAAGCCCTGCTCACGTTGGCGAAGCTGCCGTTTGAGCGCGAATTTGTGAACGATATTTCCAAAATGCCTAAGGGCAACATCCCCGTGCTGGACGACAACGGAAAGTCCGTGCCCGATAGCGTGCACATTCAGCGTTATCTCGCCACGTAATATGGCTTTGATTTGGATAAAGATTGGGGCTGTCCTAGATAACTCAGGAAATTCACATTAAGTTAGAATTTCCCCTA
>NZ_JAUMZV010000041.1 GCF_030527935.1 Kingella sp. (in: b-proteobacteria) | reverse complement strand
TTTTAAAACAATTGGTAAGAAGTAATTTATCCTAGTTATCTAGGACAGCCCCTAACTTTTTATGGTTTTCTCTGGGTATTGCCAACGCAAAAGCAATTTCTTGCCGCGCAACGGCTTCTTTGAATTGTGGAATGGTATCCAATGACATGGTGGTTAATCTAAGCTCGCCACCATCTATGCGCTCCAACACATTTGCGCCCATCCACGACTCATTTGTTTGGTGATTGAATACCAAAACATAAGCATGGTGTTTCATCGCATCAGCCGTCATTTGGCTCAATTTTTGCCCCGCCTGTTTTGAAAAAGTTAGAACCTGTATTCACTATTTCCATAGACAGATTTTATGACATAAACGCGCGGATACAAGGCAAAAAGCACAGCAAGGTTGTACACCTTGCGAGCATTTTTAACGCAGTAGCCGTGTTTTTAGGGCATGAAAGATGCCTATGAGAATAGTGAATACAGGTTCTTATATCCAAATGTCCATCTTCAAGCATCTCATCCAACCTTGGCGACATAGAAATCACATCGTTTTTAGCCAAAATCCACAACGGCTCTTTTACCCACCATGTGCGCACATCGCCCTTGCCTCGCAGCGGAATAACGCGGCAATCGCAACGTAATCGGCTGATAATCACGCTCCTGCCCGCGCGGAATATCTGCCCGTTCCAACACAACCCCTGCAATTTGGAAATTCAAATTTTCCGCAGGAAAAGTTATTTGCTCTGCCAAGGCGGATTTCATCGTACACCCCGGTAAAACCATCGTTAGAAAAATCTTTTTTAACATGCTTGATGCTCTTTTCAGGCTGCCTATTGCCCCAACGCCCCCTGCGCCACTTCAAAATCCGAAAAATGATGCTTCACCCCCTGAACATCCTGATACGTTTCATGCCCCTTGCCTGCAATCAGCACAATATCCTGCGCTTGCGCTTGGGCGATGGTTTGTTCAATCGCGGCTTTGCGGTCGGGTTCTACCAGCGCGGGCTGCGGCACGGCGGGCAGGATGTCGGCGATGATGGCTTGGGGTTGCTCGGTGCGCGGGTTATCGCTGGTTACCACCACGCGGTCGGCGAACTGGCTGGCGACTGCGCCCATCAGCGGGCGTTTGCCACGGTCGCGGTCGCCGCCGCATCCGAATACGCACCAAAGCTGGCTTTCAGGCTGCCGTATTTCGCGCAAGGTGGTTAGGGCTTTTTCCAGCGCATCGGGCGTGTGGGCATAATCCACCACCACCAGCGGTTTGTTGGGCTGGATAATGCAATCCATGCGCCCTGTGGCGGGGCGGATGCGCGAAAGCGCGGTTAAGGCAGCCTGAAAACCGTAGCCCGTGGCGCAGAGTACGCCGAGCGCGGCGGCAAAGTTTTGCGCGTTAAACCGCCCGAGTAGTTGCGTTTGCGCGCTGCCGTTGCCCCACGGCGTGGCTAGGCTGATGCTCATGCCTTGGTGGCTGGTGGCAAAATGAGTGATGCGGATGTCGGCTTGTTCGTTGAAGCCGTAGGTGTAGGTTTTCAGGCTGCCTTGGTCTCGTTTTAATTCGGCGGCCAGTGCTGCGCCAAATGGGTCGTCGCTGTTGATGATGGCGTTTTGCAAACCTTGCCAGTAGAACAATCGCGCTTTGGTTGCGCCGTATTCCGCCATGTTGCCGTGGTAGTCCAGATGGTCGCGCGTTAGATTGGTGAACACGGCGGTGCGAAATGGCACGCCGTTTACGCGGTATTGCGCCAGGCCGTGGCTGGATACTTCCATGGCGATGTGTTTCGCGCCTTGCTGTTTGAATTGGTGAATCAACGTTTGCACGGCAACGGGGTCGGGCGTGGTGTGCGTAGTTGCTTGCAGTTTGCCAAAAAAACCGTTGCCCACCGTGCCGATGATGGCGCAGCTTGGGGCGTGCTCTAAATCGTCAATCGCTTGGGCGAGCCATTGCGTGATGGATGTTTTGCCGTTGGTGCCCGTTACGCCGATGGCGTTTAGGCAGCCTGAAAAATTGTTATACGCCTGCGCCGCCACCATGCCCGCGCGTTGTTTTAACTCGCTGATGCCTTGGTTGGGCACGCGCCATTGGGGCTGCCATTGGAATGCGCCATCGTCATCCCAATACACAAAACTTGCGCCGTTGGCGATGGCATCGGCGATGTAGTCTCTACCATCGGCATATTCGCCTTGGCAGGCGATGAATACATCGTTGGGCTGGATTTTGCGGCTATCAGAATGCAGCATCTGGCAGCCTGAAACGCTGCATTGCAAGGCGGGAAGATTGGGATGGGCGGGAGCGGCTTTTTGGCTAAACATGATAAATCTCTATCAAAATGGTTTTCAGGCTGCCTATGGATGGCGCGGGCGGACAATGGTGCTATTCGTACAGCGCATTCCATCGTGGCAAATCAGTAAAACAACATTAAGGCAGCCTGAAAATATGGGTTAACACCAACACAGTCTTTTTGGGTTTTCAGGCTGCCTATTTAAGAACCTGTATTCACTATTTTCATAGGCATCTTTTATATGCCCTAAAAACACGGCTACCGCGTTAAAAATGCTCGCAAGGTGTTCAGTTCAACCTTAATGCGCTTTTTGCCTTGTATCCGTGCTTTTATGTCATCAAATCTGTCTATGAAAATTGAATACAGGTTCTAATAAAAAAACCTTCGCAGCACCCAAAGTATAGTGCCGCAAAGGTTGTTGCATTGGGTTATCGTTTTTTGGCAATGCTTTCTGTGGGTTCAGCGTTCACATAAGTTGGCTTCACGCCCAACTTTTTCAGCCCGCCTGCCATAATCTCGCGGAATGCAGGCCCAGCCACTGTGCCGCCGTAATAGCCTTTGCCATGCGGTTCATCAATGCTCACCGCCACAATCAAACGCGGATTTTGCGCGGGCGCAAAGCCCACAAAGCTGGCGCGATATTTATCCGAATAACCGCCCGAGCTGGCTTTGCGCGCCGTGCCTGTTTTGGCAGCAACGTCATAACCTGGGACTGCGCCATCTTGCCCTGTGCCGCCTTTGCGCGTGATGCTTACCAGCATTTCGCGCATTTGTTTGGCGGTTTCGGGTTTAATCACTTGCGTGCCTTTTGGGGTTTGCGTTTGCTTGTAGATGGTAGCAGGCATCAATTTGCCGCCCGCGGTGAAAATGGTGTAGCCCTGCGCCATTTGCAGCAAGTTCGCAGTAATCGCATAGCCATACGACATCACCGCACGGTCCAGCTTGCTCCATTTGGCAGCGGGTTTAATCGCGCTGCTTTGCTCGCCGCTCACGCCCGAGCCTGTTTTATGCCCAAAACCCACATCGGCAAAATGATGATACAAACTTTCGTTGTCATACAGCGCCGCAATGCGACTGGTGCCCACGTTAGACGATTTTTGCAAAATACCTTGCGTGGTCAGCGAAGGATAATCGTGCGTGTCGCGGATGGTTTTGCCGCTGATTTCGTAAGGGCGTGTGTTGAATGCGCTGTTGCGCCCAATTTTGCCATCATCCAAGGCTTTGGCGATGATAAATGGCTTCATCACCGACCCCAGCTCCATCGTTTCGCTCACCGCAAAGTTGCGCAGGCTGGTGGCGGGGTATTCTTGATAATAATTGGCATCGTAATCAGGCAAGCTGGTCATCGCCAAAATCTCGCCCGTTTGCGCATCCAAAACCACCGCGCCGCCCGCTTTGGCGTTGAAGTTTTTCAGCGTTGCCGCCAGTTGGTCGTGCGCCAAACGCTGCAAATCTTGGTCAACCGATAGCACCAAAGTTTCGCCCGATTTGGCTGCCGCGTTGTCGGGCGAATCAATCAATTCCACAATATTGTTATGGCGATCGCGCAGCACCACTTGCCGCCCATCTTCGCCTGTTAAACGCTGGTTTGCCGCGCGTTCCAAGCCTTCCAAGCCTTCGCCTTTGTCGTTGGCAAAGCCCACAATATGCGAAAACAAATTGCCTGTGGGATAGGCGCGCTCGGTGCGTTCTTCAAACCGCAGAGATGGAATATTCAACGCTTTGAGCGCGTCGGCTTCTTCCAGCGAAAGCTCGGTTTTAAACTGCACATATTGGCTAGAACGGTCTTGCAATTTTTGGCGCACTTCGCTTTCAGGCAGCTTCAAAATCGCCGCCAGTTGGGCAAACTGTTCATTGCTAATTGCATTCCAGTTAATCTCATCGCCTTGGCGTTTGGGCGCGTAAATCGCTTTGGGGTTAAACGTCGCCACTTTCAAATAACGGCTCACCGCCAAAATCGCGCCGTTGCGGTCGGTAATCGTGCCGCGCAGCGCAGGGCTTTTGATGCTGCGCACCACGCGGTCTTCGCTAAATTTGCTCAACTCGCTATGATGCTGCGCCTGCACGCGAAAGCTATGCCCCACCAACACGCAAAACGCGCCACCAATCGCCAGCATTAGCCATGAAAGGCGTTTATTCCCCTCCACCACTTGGCGTTTGGTTTCTTCTTTTTTTGCCATATATGGCTTAAATTCATTATGGATTAACATCGTTTTTTTCTTCTTACTACTTAATAACCAACAGCCACCGTATTCTCTGATGTGGGTGCGCTCATATTCATTTTTGCCGCAGCTCGTGCCACTTGTTTAGAATCAGACAACTTGCTTTGCTCGTAAACCAGCTCGGCATGGTCTTGATTTAATCTAATCTTCTCTTCCTGCCCTTTGCCGTAAAGGTGGGTTTGTCGCTTAATCCCCATGCGCAAATCGGTTACATACAACGCCGACAACGTAACGGAAATCAGCAAAATAAAATTTAATTTAGACATCGTGAACCCCCATTAGGCAGCCTGAAAATCAAATTGTCCCGCTGTACGCTCCGCCACACGAAGCACCGCAGAACGCGCTCGCGGATTAGCAGCTACTTCTGCCGCGCTTGCCTTAATCGCCTTGCCGATTGCCAACAAAGGCGGCTGCGGCAAATCCGCTTCGCGCACCATCGCCCATTTGGGCAACGGCGCATGAGTGGAATATTGACGGATAAACTGCTTCACCAGCCTATCTTCCAGCGAATGAAACGCAATCACCGCCAATCGCCCACCCACATTTAACCGTTCAACCGCTTGCGGTAAGACCGCTTGGACTTCGTCCAGCTCGCGGTTAATAAAGATGCGAATGGCTTGAAAGGTTCGCGTTGCAGGGTCTTGTCCGCGCTCGCGAGTACGGACGCATTGCGCCGCGATTTTCGCCAACTTGCGGGTTGTATCAATGGGCGTTTCACCGCGTTGCGCGACAATTGCACGCGCAATCGCGCGACTAAACCGCTCTTCACCATAATTCTTGATTACCTCGTTTATTTCATCTTCGCTGGCAACCGCCAACCAATCCGCTGCCGATTGCCCGCGCGTGGTGTCCATGCGCATATCCAGCGGCGCATCAAAACGAAAGCTAAACCCGCGCGATGCATCATCAATCTGCGGCGAAGAAATACCCAAATCAAACAACGCGCCATCAATTTGGGCAATGCCCAGCTTATCTAAGGCAGCCTGAAAACGGGAAAAGCCATCATGCACCACGCTGATTCGCGCATCGTGCGCCGCTAATGCTTGCGCCACTTCAATCGCTTGCGGGTCTTTGTCAAACACCACCAGTCGCCCTTCTTTGCCCAGCTTGGACAAAATCAAGCGCGAATGCCCGCCGCGCCCAAATGTGCCATCCACATAAACGCCGTTTGCTTGGATATTCAGCGCATCCACCGCTTCGTTTAACAAAACGGTAACGTGTTGGAATAATTCAGGTTTTGCAGCTAAATTCATAATTGTAAATCAGTTTGGCTTAAATCAAAATCCAGCTCATCTGAGTCAATAGACAAGGCTTTTTCGGTTTCTGCCATTTTTTGTTCCAAGCCCCAAAGTTCAAGACGATTCACGCGCCCAACCAGCATCACATCTTTATCAAAATTCACTAAGCGGCGCAGATTTTGCGGCAGCAACACGCGCCCCGCGCTATCCAATTCCAGCGTTTCTGCGTTGTGCAGCAGCAAGTTTTGATAAAGCTGCAAATTGGGCTTGCCTTTTACGTTGAGCGACAAAAGCTGTTGCTCCACTTTCTCCCACTCGCATTCGGGATAAAACAGCAAACGGTCGCGGCTATCCAGCGTGACAACGATGCGTTGCGTATCAAAATCGCGCGACAAGGCATCACGAAACTTGGCTGGAATCGCCAATCGTCCTTTGTTATCAAGGGTTAATTCGTGAGAACCGCGAAACATAATGAAAATCTGGTTGCCGTTTGGAATTTAATTTGAAATTTGGGAATGTTTTACCACTTGCCACCACTTCCCCCCACATGGCTACACTATAAGCAAAAAACAGGCTTCGGTCAAATTGTCCAAATAGAATTAACTCTTTAACAATAGATTGAAAATTCATCTTTAAAACGCATTTCAGGCAGCCTGAAAACGCATTCGGGCTGCCTGAAAAAACACGCGAAAATTTTTACCAATAAAAACAAAGCGCGTTACAAATCACTTCCTTGCACGCGCTCAAACAAAGCCATTTATAATAGCTTTTCTGCTTTATATTTTTACACAATTTAACCTTATGACTTCACCACAAATCCCACATTTGGATAGCAATCAGCAGCAAGCCAGTGATGCGCTGGGGCAAATGATTGCGGACGAAATTGCCCAGCAGGGCGCAATCCCGTTTTCGCGCTTTATGGAGCTGGCGTTGTATGCGCCGCGCTATGGTTATTACACGGGCGGGGCGCATAAAATTGGCGCGGCGGGCGATTTTGTTACCGCGCCCACGCTGTCGCCTTTGTTTGGGCAGGCTTTGGCACGGCAAATTGCGCCGCTGCTGGCGCAAACGGCGGGCGATGTGTATGAATTTGGCGTGGGCACGGGGGCGTTGGCGGCAACGTTGTTGCACGCGCTTTCAGGCTGCCTGAATGCTTATTATATTGTGGAGCTGTCGCCCGATTTGGCGGCGCGGCAACGCGAATACATCCTGCAACATGCGCCTGATTTAGCGCATAAAGTGCGGTATTTGACTGCGCTGCCTGATGCTTTTGATGGCGTGTTGCTGGGCAACGAAGTGTTGGATGCGATGCCGACCGAGCGCGTATGTCGCCATGAAAACGGCGATTTTTCGCGCGTGTATGTGGGCTATGAAAATGGGCGGTTTGCGCTGCAATATCAGCCGTTGCTTGACCCTGACTTGTTTCAGGCTGCCTTAAATTATTTTCCCGAGCCTGAATGCCTGCAACACGCGGGCGATTACACCAGCGAGCTGCATCCTGCGCAACACGCTTTTATCCGCACGCTGGCGCAAAAACTGACGCGCGGCGCGATGATTTGGCTGGATTATGGCTTTGACGCGGCGCAGTATTACCACCCCGAACGCAGCGATGGCACGATGATGGGGCATCATCGCCACCATACCATCCACGACCCGTTTTTCCGCGTGGGGCTGACAGATTTGACGGTGCACGTTAATTTTAGCGACATCGCGGCAGCAGGCTGCGGCGCGGGCTTGGATTTAATCGGCTACACCAATCAAGCGACTTTTTTATACAATTTGGGCATTTTGGATTTGCTCGCGGCGCAGTTCCCCGAAACTGATACGCCGAGCTATTTTCAGGCTGCCCAAGCGGTGAACACGCTGACCGCGCAGCATGAAATGGGCGAGTTGTTTAAAGTAATGGCTTTGGGCAAGGGAGTGGATGTGGATTGGCTGGGGTTTGCGCGCGGGGATAGGTGTCATAAGTTGTGAATGCTGTTGCTGAATGGCGTTTCAGGCTGCTGATTTGGGTGGATGTTGTCTTGCCCTGCGCGGTTCAATAAAGGCAGCCTGAAAAGGGTTGCGACATGATTTTCAGGCTGCCTATGATGCGCGTGGATTTTCCCATCCAATCCAAATGTAATCATGTAAACCCACCCAAGGCAGCCTGAAATGGGCAACTGCCTGTAACCGTTTGCAAGCGATGAAACGGCAGCGGTTCGCCGACATCTTGCCACCCCATCAAGCACGATTTTGAATACATTATTTGACGGCCAGCCGTTGTCGCGCCATTTTAGATTTCAGGCTGCCTTAATACGATGAACTACCGATACTTCATTCCGCCCACGCTGCTTTGCGCCCTACTCGCTGCTTTGTATTACCACGCCCCAACCACACGCACAAGGCAGCCTGAAAACACCCCCGCCGCCCCTGCGCCAAGCCAGCGCGAAACCCCAATCATCACGCAAAGGCAGCCTGAAAACGAGTTCAGCCCAAGCTCAAGCCCAAACGCCGCGCCAGCTCCGCCCATTGTGCAGGCCGCCCGCAGCCAAATCGGCAAAACCCTGCGCTACGACCCCGCCTACACCGCCCTGCACTACCCGATGGGCGATGTGCCGCTGGAAAAAGGCGTGTGCACCGATGTCGTTATCCGCGCCCTGCGCCAGCAAAATATAGACCTGCAAGCGCTGGTGCATCGCGATATGCAACACCACTTTGCCGCCTACCCGCAACGCTGGGGCTTAAAACAGCCCGACCCCAATATTGACCACCGCCGCGTGCCCAATCTGATGGTTTACTTCACGCGGCAAGGCTGGGCAACGCGCGACAGCGAATACCGCGCAGGCGACATCGTTACATGGGAGCTCAATGGCAACCACCTGCCGCATATCGGCATCGTGTCCAACCGCAAAAACGGCAACACGCCGCTGATTATCCACAACATCGGCGCAGGTGTGCGCGAAGACGATATTTTGTTTAAACACAAGATTACAGGGCATTTTAGGCAGCCTGAAAAGCGGGGTTGAGCATCACGAACCAACCGCTTATCGGCATCAACACCGTTTTCAGGCTGCCTTAAATGCTGGATGCAGCCTGAAAAACAAAAACGGTTAATCCCACTATCCAAGCCAACTACAAAGCAGCCCCATTTAAGCAGCCTGAAAACCGTGCCAACCGCAGCTCACATCCGCAGCTCATCATACTTTTCAGGCTGCCCAATCCACCCAATCCCAAAGGAACACCCATGCCCCTTTGCATCATCCCCGCGCGCGGTGGCAGCAAACGCATCCCCCGCAAAAACATCAAACCGTTCAACGGCAAACCCATGCTCGCCCACAGCATCGCCGCCGCACAGCTTTCAGGCTGCTTTTCCCAAATCATCGTTTCCACCGACGACCCCGAAATCGCCGCCATCGCCCAACAATACGGCGCAAGCGTCCCATTCACGCGCCCGCACGAACTCGCCAACGACTACGCCACCACAGGCGCAGTCATCGCCCACGCCGTGCAATGGATGCAACAACACGGCTGGCACGGCAACGCCGCCTGCTGCCTTTACGCCACCGCGCCCTTTGTGCGACCCCATGATTTGCAACAAGGTTTCGCCGCGCTCGCCCAAGAGTGCGCCGACTACGCATTCAGCATCACCAGCTTCCCCTTTCCCATCCAACGCGCCCTAAAACTGCACGCGGGCAACCAAGTCGCCATGTTCCAGCCCGAAAATTTCGCCGTGCGCAGCCAAGACCTTGCCGAAGCATGGCACGACGCAGGGCAATTCTACTGGGGCACAACCGCTGCATGGCTCGCGCAAAAACCCATTTTCAACAGCCACAGCATTGGCATCAAAATCCCCCGCCACCGCGTGCAAGACATTGACACGCCCGAAGATTGGATTCGCGCCGAAATTTTGTATCGCGTGTTGCAAGAGCAAGCAAGCGAATAAACCGTTTTCAGGCTGCATCTTTACTCAACGCCAATAAGCAGCCTGAAAAAATAAAACCGCTTGATGTTGAGCCAACTGAGTAAATCGGCTTTTCAGGCTGCCTAATCTATCGCAACAGGTTGATGCTACTGCTTTCTCCCCGACGTCCAGCCGAACAGAGCATCCTTTTTTCGGGAAAAAGCGTGCGCTTGTCCGACGACGCACGAAGTGCGGCTAGTTCGCACGCGCCGAAAAAAGGATGCGCAGTGAGGGAAGTCTGCGAAGCAGACCTGCACGCCGGGGTCGCCTTTCTTTTGCTTTGAACCTGTATTCATTGTCCGCACGAATAGATTTTGCGTCATAAAAGCATGGATACAAGGCGCAAAGCGCAGCAAGGTTGGATACCTTGCGAGCATTTGCAACGCCGTAGCCATGTTTTTAGGGCGTGAAAGCTATCGTGTGGATGATGAATGCAGGTTCACACTTTGGCGAAGCAAAGAAAGTAAGTCGCCTGCGCCGCGATAAGGCGCAAAGGCAAACGCATCACCAATGTTTACCGAAACACAGCTAATGCTATTCTGATTTCACAGAACTTCGTTTCAAACTGCTCCCCCAAAGGTCTCCCATGCAATTCCTTATCCGCGCAGACGCATCGCTGCAAATCGGCAGCGGACACATCATGCGCTGCCTTACCCTTGCCCACAAGCTGCGCCAACACCACCGTGTTGCCTTCATCACCCGCGCCCATCAAGGACACCTTGCCGATGCCATCCGCCAGCAAGGCTTTGACTGCATCCTGCTGCCCTTGCCCGACCACGCAACAACGCCTGCCCAACCCCAAAAGCAGCCTGAAACCGCGCGCAACGAGCTTCCACCCAGCCCGCCCGCGCCCGCCATCCCCCACGCCGCATGGCTTGCCACCAGCCAAGCGCAAGACATCGCCGACTGCGCCCCCCATATCCGCGCCCTAGCCCCCGACTGGATAATCTGCGACCACTACGCCCTAGCCGCCGCGTGGCAAACCGCCGCCCGCGCCCTATGCCACAGCAAAATCATGGTGATAGACGACCTACACGACCGCGCCCATGATGCCGACCTGCTGCTAGACCAAAACCACGCCCACACCGCCGCCGACTACGCCCCACTCGTCCCACCAAGCTGCCGCATCCTAGCGGGCACGCGCTACGCCCTACTGCGCGACGAGTTCGCCCAATACCGCGCCACCAGCCTGCACCAACGCGCCACGCCCCCAGCAAGGCAGCCTGAAACCGCCTTGCCGCACAGCCAAAACATCCTAATCAACCTAGGCGGCGTGGACAAAGACAACCACACCCTAGCCGTGCTGCAAGCCCTGTCCGCCTACGTTTCAAGCAGCCTGAAAGCCCTACCCATCCGCGCCACCATCATCATGGGCGCAACCGCCCCCCATCTCGCCCACATCCAACACTACGCCGCCACCGCCCCCTACCCCAGCCAAGCCATCGCCAACGCCACCAACATGGCAGAGCTGATGACCCAATCCACATGGGCAATCGGCGCAGCAGGCAGCAGCTCATGGGAACGCTGCGCCCTAGGCTTGCCCACCCTACTCATCACCATCGCCGACAACCAACGCCCCATCGCCGCCCAACTGCAAAGCGCAGGCGCAGCCATCGCCCTAGAAGCCAGCCAAATCCCCAGCCCCGCATTCCAAACCGCCATCGCCCACCTGATGCAGTCTGAAAACCAACAACGCATCAGCCAAGCCGCCGCCCAACTCTGCGATGCCCACGGCGCAGAACGCGTCGCCCAACACATCGCCCAACTCGCCGCCCACCCCCAAGCCAACCTACGCCCCGCCACCCCCGCCGACTGCGCGCGCATTCACGCATGGCGCAACCACCCCAACATCCGCGCCATGATGTTCCAACCCGACCCCATCCCCCTGCCCCGACACCAAGCATGGTTCGCCGCCCAACTCGCCAACCCCAGCTTCAAAATGTACGTTTACACACTCGGCGGCACGCCCCAAGGCTACGGCAGCCTGAAACGCATCGCCCCCAACCAATACGAATGGGGCTTCTATCTCGCCCCCGATTGCCCACGCGGCAACGGCAGCGCAATGTGCAACCTACTGCTGCAACGCGCCTTTGGCGAACTGGGCGCAACCACCGTCCACGGGCAAGCCCTGCGCCACAACGCTGCCAGCATCGCCCTACACCGCAAACTCGGTTTCAGGCAGCCTGAAAATAGCCTGCACGACGACAACGTTATCCCATTTGAACTACACGCCAGCGATGCTTGGCAGTAGCCTTGTTTACCGCCATCCCAAATAAAAAGGCAGCCTGAAAACGCTTTTACATACGTTTTCAGGCTGCCTAATCACATCCCCCACCCACCTATTTAAACTGCTTAGACACATCCAAAAACAACCGATGGTTGTCATATTTATAATAAAAATGGTTGCTGTCCACGTGCGACCACGTCCAGTTCAAACGCGGCTCAAACCCGCGCCACGCCAGCTTTTTGTGCGACAGCGACACGCGCGTGAAATACTCTTTCTCGTTGCGCTTGATGTTGAAAAAATCTTCCGTGCGATACTTGCGCTTTTGCACACTGCCATGCAGCGAAGTGGTCAAATTGTGCTGGCTGCCCCATTGCCGATTCCAGCCCAAGCCCAAATTGCCAAAGCGATACGCATCCGATTTATCCTTCGCCAAATTCTCCCCGCCGCCCCAGCTCACCACAAAATACTGATACGGCGACGTGCGATACAGCAGCGATACCGTACCCAAATGCGTCGCGCCATCCAAAAACTTGCGCGCATCATGCTTTTTGTAGCCCGACTGCCACGCCGTAAACACCTGCCATTTGGGCGACAACGCACGCGAATAGCGCATCAGCCCGCCCGTTGTGTAGGAATAAGACTTGCCGCCATACCAGCGTTTCTCATAAAACGGCAACAGCGAAATCTCCTGCTTGGCATCGCGCCACACTGGCCCCGCTTCCAGCCGCGTAATCAAATCATCATAATCATGCGCATCCCAATAAAACTTGCCATACGCCGACGCATTCACCCGCGCCGCCCAATGCCCCTTAATCGGCGTGGTTTTTTGCGCCGATAGCTCATAGCCCACGCCATGCGCCGATTTAGGCTCGGCAAACCGCCAATAGCCATAAGTGCGCTGCTCGGGCGTGCGTCCCACATTGTTATCTTGCAAATAATAGGCATTGGCATTGAACTGCCACGCCTTGCTTTTTTGCAAATGCGCGTCAAACTGCTCAATATATTGCGACACAGGCGCGGGCAAATCGGGCGTTTGTTTCAATGTTTTCAATTCATTAGCTGCTTCGCGCTGCTTGCCGTTTTGCGATTGGCTCAACGCCAGTTGCAAGCGCACAGGCGCGTAATCAGGATGCTCCGCCAAAATCTCGTTGAATAATTTTTCTGCCGCTTCGTGCTTATCATCCGCCAGCAACACCAGCCCTTCCGAATAGCGCAGCAACACCGTATCTTGCTGCTCGGCAGGCAAGCGGCGATACAGTGGCAACAAAAAGCGAATGTTTTCAATATTGTGTTGCGCGTTTGCCGTATCCAGCGCGTTTTTGAGCAAAGCAGGCTGTTGCAACAATTCCTCCTCCGTCATGGAAACCGATGTTTTTTCACCATTTTGCGCCGCTTGCTTTTGTTGATTTTGCCGTTCAGTTTGCTGGATTTGCTCCTCAGTCAAATCCGCAACAGGGTTCAGCGGCGTGCTAACAGGCGCAGCTTGGGCGTAAATAGTTAAAGTAAGCAATAAAAAAGGCAGGTATTTCATAAAACATTCCATAAGACAGCCTGAAGAAGGCAGCCTGAAAATAAAAAAGGGGAAACCCACTCGGCGTGAACCAAGTGGGTTTATTCAGGCTAAATTATTGTTTTTTAGCGCCGTAAGAGCCAATCCATTTATAAAAACCACCAATTCCATTAGCCATTTCACCATTAAACACGCCACCCATTTCAGCGGCTTGCGGACCATAGAAACGACCATCGGTATTAATACCCGCTGCTGATGTGCCTGAGAATTGGTTGCCATTGATATTAGCAGTCAAAGGAACTTTAATAGCATCAACGGTAATTTCACCGTCTAGTTTTTTCGCACCAAAATCAACATTAAATTTTGAAGTACCTTCGTGGAATAGACCACCACCAATTATGCTACCTAATGCAATACCTTCATAAGTGGCAGTGCCTGTTGTTGGAACATCCGCCACAGGCGTTAAACTACCCAACGCAAACGCATGAGATGGGTTTGAATTGGCATTGCCATTGTGATTGAAATCACGATATGTACCAAAACGCATGTGGCTCAAATAGGTACCGCTGGCAATGGTGGTCTCAGTATTTTGAGAAATCTCAGTGAATTTGCCAGCAGAAATACCTGGGCGAGTGAGCTTAATATTAATACCGTTTACAGTAACGCTATCCAATGAGCTGCTGCCCACACCGCTAACTGGTGTAACCGCACCATTATAACCCTCTGCTGGAATAGCAACGCCTTCAAATGCATTAGATGGGGTAGGTTTAGGAGTTGGGGTTGGGGTTGGGGTTGGGGTTGGCTTAGGATTTGGAGTAGGTTTAGGGGTTGGATTAGGATTTGGAGCAGGTTGTGCAGCACCGCCACCAAGTGGGCTACCATTGGTAATACCTGAACCATTACCGCCGCTGCTGCAAGCGGTTAGACCAAACAATGCGGCGCAAGCCAACACGGTTAATTTCATTTTCATAAAATTGTCCTTTTCATAAAAAGTTTAACAAATACCCTATTAGCCTTAACGACTAACTGTTCTATAATAGCATTTCTTAACAAATATACAAGCTGTTATTTTACTTAATTTCACTCAACAAAAAAATAAAAATAAAACAATGTGTTAATTCAATCATAAAGAATAAAATTTTTAAAAACTGTTGTTTTTATCAATAAAACGGGCGGGGAAAGAACCAGTCGTCATCATCGCAAAACATTTCTATGCGTTCTAGGCGGCGTTGGGCAAGGTAGTTTTGCCATGCCATTTTGTAGCAGGCTTGGAACATGGCGTTGCCGATTTTGGCTTGATAGCGTTGTTCAAAATCGCGCTTGGCTTGCTCGCTGTGGTAGTGGCGTTGCTCGTATTGTTCACGCATCAGGGCGGCGGTGTCGGCATCGCATTGGCTGGCTAGGTGCACTTGCAGGGCTTGTTGTGCGCGTTGTTGCGCGACGGCGTGGGCGGCTTGTTGCTCGGGGGTAAGGGCGCAGGCGGTGAGCGTGAGTGCAAGCAGGGTGAGCGTGGTGGCTTGGGCAAACATGGCAAACTCCTGTGGGATGCGGTTTTAGGCTGCTTATTATTTCATAATTTGGGCGGGGGTGGCAGCCTGAAAAGGGTAAAGGGGTTGCTGGGCAAGATGGGGATTTTGTTTACCATCGGCAGCCTGAAAGGCAATCTGAAACCTTTGCAAAACCTGTAACCGATGGAGCGTCGGCGGCTCGCCGACATTTTGGAAAATCAGTAATGCTATGTTTAATAAGCAATTTGGCGACGAGCCGTCGCCGCTCCATTTTAGGTTTCAGGCTGTTGTTTGGGGTTTTGCAAAGGTTTCAATCTGTTCATTTAACAAAAAACCGTTTAACACAACGCCAAACAGTTTTTCAGGCTGCCTTTTATTGCGCAAATAGGCAGCCTGAAAATAATCATTCCTCCTACCACGCCCGCCAAAACAACGGCATAACCTGTTTTCAGGCTGCCTATTCCCCCGCAAACTGCGCCGCTGGGGCAGCCTGAAAATCGGCAATCAGGCGCAGCAATTCGGCGCGGCTGGTGGGATAAAGCCGCGTTTCATGTTCCACAAAGCCAAAGGTTTCGTTCACATCCAGCAGCGTCAGCACAAAGCAAGGCGCATTGTGGTCGTACACGGCATCAAAAATATAACGCCCATCGGGCGATGCGCCTGCGATAAGCTGCGGCTGGCTGTATGCGGCGAAGTTGGCTGCGCTCGGCTCATCGGGCGGCAGGCGGGACGTGATGCGCCAAGTCATACGCGCTCCAAAATGTATAGCGTGGTGATTTCGCGGCTGCGGGCAAAGGCGAGCGGGTCGCGGGCATCGCTGGCTTTGCAGTGCTGCGGGGCGGTTTTCAGGCTGTCTGCCACGCGCCAGCCGTATTGCGCGAACCAGTGGGCTAAATCGTGTTCGCCGCGCAAGCCCAGCAGCTCGGCAAGGTTGGACATGATGAGCCACACTTGCCCGCCCTGCGCCAAATGCGCCGCTGCGCCGCGCAAAAAGGCGTGCAGCATGGCGTGTTTGGGGTCGTATAACGCGGTTTCCACGGCAGAAGTGGGCTTGGCAGGCAGCCACGGCGGGTTGCAGACGATTAAGTCTATTTTTTCATCCGCCGCGCGCTCGCCAAACAAATCTTGTTGCAACACGTTGATTTGTTGCGAAAACCCAAGCCGCGCAATATTGGCTTGGGCGCAGGCGATGGCGTGGGGATTGGTGTCGGTGGCGATGATGCGGGGCACGCCACGCTGGGCAAGCAGCGCGGCAATCACACCGCTGCCCGTGCCCACATCCAGCGCGGTGCGGACGTTATCGGGCAGCTTGGCTTGGACGATGAGCGACAAATATTCGCCCCGAATCGGCGAAAACACGCCAAACGGCACATGAATCGCGCCGCCCAACTCGGGGATGATTACGCCTTTTTTGTGCCACTCGTGCGCGCCGATAAAGCCAAGCAGTTGCGCCAACGGCAAAACAAAAGGCTCTGTGTTTTCAACGCCATACACATCGCGCAAGGCAGCCTGAACGTTGGGCGCGCGCGGCAAATCCAGCGCAAAGCCCGCGCCAATTTCCACGCACAACGCATTCGCCAAACGGCTGGCTTGCGATTGGGCAAGGCGGTGTTTGTGGAACGTGGTAGCGGGGTCGGCTTGGGCTGGGCGCGCCGCCTTGGGCTTGGGCTGCACGCGCTTTTTGATGGCGGCGAGCACTTGCTTGGCATTGTGGAAATCGCCACGCCACACGGTGGCGATGTTTTGCTGGGCAGCCTGAATAATGCGGCTGGCGGATGCTTCGGCAGCAAAGACAAAATCGCGCGGCGGGGATTGGGTGGATTCGTTGCGGTAGTTCATGGGGTTGAGCGTAGCCAAGGCAGCCTGAAATTATCGGACAAGGCGTTTTTCTAGTGCATCGGCGCGTTTTTCCGTCATATCCAGCACCAAGCCTGAACCGTTAAGCAAATCCATTGTGCCGCCTGTTCTGGTGTATTCTTTTTTGGCGGCGCGTTTCATTTTTTGCTGCCATTGGGCTTGTTCGCGTTTCAGTCGGGTAGCTTTTTTGGGATTTTGGGCGATGAGCTTGGCTAGGGCGGCGTGCATACGGGCTTCTTGGCGGTCAATCTCGGCATTGGTGCAATCCAGCATGGCGGCGGTAACGCCGTTGGCGGCTTCGGGCTGTTCAAAGCATTTGTCCATTTCGGGGTGTTTGCTTTGAGCGAGCGCAGGGACGGGGGCGACTAATGCGGCGGTGAGCAGTAAAACGGCGAGCATGGGGGCGGAACGGGGCATGGTTTATCCTTTGCGGCGGGGTTGAAAAGGGTTGGGCGGGAACGGCATGGGGTTTCAGGCTGCCTTGATGCGGGTATTGAGCCACCCTGCTCTGCTGTTGCGCGCAGGCAAGAATAAGCAGCGGTTTGGTGTTTTCAGGCTGCCTTATTTTCAGGCTGCCTTAAATCAGCAATTTAATCAACAAGGTAAACACCAGCAGGGCAACGAGCGCGATGCCTGTATGAAGCGCGAGTTTGCGCCATTGTCCGGCGAAAATGCCGTCGTCGTCTTCTTGCGGCAAAAATGGCACGTTTTCGGGCATGATAAGGATGTCGTCTTCCACCGTTTCGGTGTTGCCGCCGCGCAGCAGTTGCACGTCTAGCCAGTGGTTGATTTTGCGGTATTGCGGGGCGGGGTCGGCGTGGGGCAATGCGCCCAGCGTGGTTAAGCCTTTGATACGCTGCTCGGCGATGGGGCTGCCTTGTTCTTGCGCGGCGAGCAGTTTGGCTTTGGCGGCGTATTTCATGGCGGCGGGCGTGTCGTAGAAGCGGCGCAGGGCTTGTTCTATGCGCTTGGGGTCGGTTTTGGGCATTTCGGCGTGCCATTTTTCTACATCGGCTTGGATTTCATCGCCGATTAAATCGCGGGCAGCCAGCGGGGCGGCAACCAGCAATTCTGCCCATAAATGGTTGGCGCGCCAGTCTTTTTTGCTGGCGGCAAAGCGCAAATAATGCGCGGTTTTGCGCAACGAAGATTCGGTGTGTATGCCTTGGCTGTATAAATAGGCAAGATACAGCGCGGCGGTGGTGTTGCCTTGCTCGGTGAATTGTTGCAACACGGCAAACAATTTTTCGCATTGCGCGGGGCTGAGCTTGGCGTGGATGGCGGCGGCGATTTTGGGCAGCGTGGTTTGTTGCAGCGCGGCGGCGTAGGCTTCGTTTTGCCAATCGGCAAGCAGCGGGTCTAAATCGGCAAGGCGCAGTTGCGCGTATTTTTGCACGCTCTCGCCGTAGTTGCTTTTGCCTTTGCTGCGCAGTTGCTCGGCGCAATCGCGGATTTGGATTTCGGTGGGACGTTTTTCTAGCTGGGGTTGGTTGAATTGCATATTGAATATTAACGAATTTTTAAAAACGTTATTCTAACGTAAAACATTTTAGGGCGTGTTAACAATCAACATTTTGGCGGCTTTTTCGCCATAAAACGGCATCTACTGCGTTAAAAATACTCGCCTATGACAGCATAGGCTCGCATTTTTGCCTTGCATCTACCATTTTCTGACGGAAAATCCGCTGCAAAAGTTGACTGTTAACACGCCCTAGCGGTTTGAAAACATCAAAGGCAGCCTGAAACGTCAAAGGCA
>NZ_JAUMZV010000040.1 GCF_030527935.1 Kingella sp. (in: b-proteobacteria) | reverse complement strand
GCGCAGAAAGCGTATCCACACTATCCAACACATTCAGCACTTTCATCACGCCCGCCCGCTCGGCGTTGGCACTTTGTGGTAAGGCTTTGCCAATCTGGGCAATCTGTTCTTTCAAATAGCCCGTGCGGTTGGCAAGCTGGCGGTAGGCAATGTTTACCGCGCCGTCCGCTCCACCGAGCACGCGGTCGCCCGTATCCACTTGGCGGATGATGGCTTCCCATTGCGGGGTTTCTTGTATGGCTGTATCGGTCATGATGTGATGGCTCCAAATGTATGAGTTCCGTCAAACGCAATCTCGGCGTTCCAGTAAAGGGGGTTGCTGCGGTAGTCTAAATAAACCAATTCGCAGCGCAGCGGCGTGATTTCGTCCAAAAATTGTTTGATGATTTCGGCTTGCTCAATAGAAATCACACGTTTTAAAACAATGGCATACTTTGCCCAGTCATCGCTGCCGCCGCCAAAAAAGAAGTTGCCATCAAACGTCGCGCTGCCATCAAAAGTTAGATTGTGTACGCGCTCCAAGATGTCAATTTCGCCCAGTTGCAAATCACGAAAGAGCTGGCGAATCATGGCGGGCGTGCCCTTGTGTTGATGCTTTTCAACATAGCTTTGAATCAAATTGCGCTGCGCCGTTTCGGTTTCGGCAAAGCCCCAGCCTTCGGCATCGGCGATGCTGTTTTCCCAAGCCAGATAGGGCAAGAAAGGAATTTGGCAGGTGCTGGCTTCGCGGTTTTGCAGAATCACGCGCCAATCCAATGCCGCGATTTGCTGCTCGTTAAGCTGCGCGAGCGCGTGCATTAGGGGGCTGTTGTTGCTGGGTAGGATGCTTCGCATGGCTAAATCAACTCGCTGCTTTGGATGGCGTTGATGTAGATAAATTCGCCCGCACTGCATTCAATGTCTGCGCTTGGCTCATGCAAAATCACTTTTTCCGCGCCCGCCACATCCAGCGCACCGATAATTTTGGATAGGGCAACGTGCGCACCCAAATAGGCGTGTTCACTAAACAAAACATCAAGGGCTTTTTGCTGCTCGCTTTGCACCACCTTTTTGCCAAGCTGGCTTTGATAGCGAGTTTCATAGCGAATTGTGATGTTTTTCAGGCTGCCTGATTCCACTTCCACCGTGTCGCACAAAGGGCGGCGAGATTCAGCCGACAGATAATCTTTCACGCGGCTTAACAGCGCAGCATCTGCCACGCCATTGCCCGTATGCGATTTGATGTACACGCGCACCGTGCCTGCCTTGGGGCGGATTGGGTTGGCATCAGCCACGCCATCTATATCCAGCGCGTGGGCTTTGTAGGCAGCACGCGGGCCAGCCGCTGCAAATTTCTCGGGGTGCATTTGCACGCGCTTACGCAAAGCGGTGTCGCTTTCTTTGATTTCCACAATGGGCGGGTTTGCCTGCTCATCGGCTTCTTGGATGATTTTTCTGTTTAATCCGCGCGATGCAGCGATGTGGTCTAAATCGCTGCCTGTGGCAAACGCCAGAAAGGTTGCGCGTGCCGCTTCGTTGATGCGTGTGCGCAGCAGCATTTCGGCATAAGCGCGTTGCTGCAAGTCAATGGTCAGCGGTTCGCTTTCCAATTCCAGCGTGGCGGCGATGGCGGTTCTGATATGCTCAGGGCAAAGCGCAATCAGTTTTTGCTTTTCGCGCTCAAAAATGCTTTCAAAGCTAATCTCTTCTATCGCTTGCGGGGCGGGCAGTTGGCTTAAATCAATCTCTTGCATGGGTTAGGCTTCAATGATGTAGTTTTGCAGATTGCCATTTAGGCTGCCTGAAAGCTGAATTTGCACAGCAAGGCTGCCGTTTTGTGGGACAACTTGGGTTTGCGCCTGTTCTATTTGATAGCGCGGCTCCCAGCGGGCAATAGCCAGAATAACGGCAGCGTTGCAGCGCAACAGCGTGATGTCGTTGAGCGGCATATCCAAAAGCTCGGGCAGCAAGCTGCCGTACTCTTCGCGTTCTACGCGCGTGCCGATGCGGGTAAACAAAATATTGCGGATGGATTGCTGCACATGGTCAATCAGATTGATGCGCCGTCCGTTGCGTTCGTTCATCATTGTGGGCTTCCTGTTGTGCCGCCGCTGTCGCCTGGGTGGGTGTGCGTGTGTACAACCACGCCGTTGCTGCTCAGGTTGCCTTGGGTGTGGTTCAGGTCGCCTTGAATGTTGGCAGCCGCGCCGCCTGTGCTGTTGCTGCCCATCATCCCCGCAAGGAAGGTAAACAAGTTTTGTACGATGACTTTTCCTGTGAACGTAGCTTCGGGTGTGTCAAATTTGATGCTTTCGCTGGCTTCAATGTGAATGGTTGTCGTGCCGCTGATTTTCAGACTGCCTGAGCTGTGGTTGTAGCTAAACTGGGCATTGTCGGGAAAGCGGATAACGGTTTCATCAGGCGAAGTGCTGGGCTGTGGATGCTGATTGGAAGCCAACCCACACAACACTAAGCCGTTGGCAATTTCGCCGCTGGGCGCAAGCACAAGGCAGTTTTCGCCCACACTCGGCACGCGATGCACCGAAACGCCGCCTGCAAACGGCACAAAATAAGGCAGCCAATCAGTCAGCAAATTGCCATGTTGCACGCGCACCAAGCCCTGCGCGGCATCGGCTTGGGCAATGTTGCCTTGTTTGAGCAAGTTGGCAATCAAGCGATTGTGGCTGGCGGTGGTGGGCGTGGTGGTCATGGTTGTTTGAGTAAGAAATAAGTGGTTTGATTATGCGCGAGATGCTGGGTTAAGGCTTGCGCGGGTAGAGTTAAGGGGGTGGTTTAGGTGTTTTGGCTTTGCTGCACTTCGTTTCAGGCTGCCTTGATTAGCGGTTTGGGGTTAAGTGTTCGGTGGTGTCCTAAAAAGTATGCTACTTGTTTGTCAGCATACTTTTTAGGACACCACCAAGTGTTCTTTCAGGATGTGTTGGATAAGCTGCAAATCGCTTTCGGAAAACCCCAACAGCGTACGCTCGGGGCGGGTTTCTGCGCCGTATTGGTGAGCGGCGGCGATGTAGCCTGTTAAGCCGCCCAAAAAGCCAATGGCGGCTTCGTGGCTCTGTGCTTTGAGTTTGAGAAATTTGTATTGGTGGATTTTGCGAAACATCTGCCGACGGCGACCGTTGCCTGTGGGCAGGTGGATTTTGTTTTTATGAGCTTTAAAAGTGGCGTGGGTGTGGTAGTCGTAGCCGATGTAGTAATCGCCGTAGTCGTGCAAGGTGCGGTAGCGGTGTAGTGTCCCTTGATACAAAAAGGTTTGCTCAACGCCGATGCGGCGGGTTTTTCTGCCGTTGGCGTGCGCTTTGCTGGGCGTAAACGCATCGCCGCTGGGTTCGGTGTTGGCGCGGATGCGCTGTTTGTTGCTTTGCCGAATCTTGCTGCCAATCTTGCGCATCAAGTTTAGGCTTTGCGCGGGACTAAGCTGTTGCACAAGGTGGTCAATTTGCAAGATGTATTGGTCTAGTTCGTTCATATTTAGGGAATGGGGTGGGCTGTGCCCAGCGCGGTAAGCAGGTCGCTGTGGTTAGCGTTGCGTGGATGGCTAATTTGGATTTGGTTGTGCTCGTTGCTTTGGGCGAGTGTGCGCTCGGTAAGCGGTAGCTCAATCAACAGGTCGTAGCTTTGATTGTTGATGATGTCGGCTTCAAAGCGCATCATTCGTTGATTGGGCGTGTTGCCTGCGCCCAGAATATCGGGTTGATGGGTTTGCGCCCAATGGATAATGGTGGTTTTCAGGATTTCTATGTCGCTGGTGAAGTCGGTGATTAGGATGTTTAGGGTGTATTCGGTGGTATGGCTCAGGCTGCCTTTGTTGGCAATGATTTTGCCTTGCGTGATGTTCATGCTGAGCTTTTCGGGGTTTTGCGCTAGCTCGGGCAGTTGCTGCTCAATTTCAGCGCGCAAAGTAGCGGGTTTTCTCATGCTCAATTCTTTCTTGGCAGTCAATGCAATATTGGCAGCCAACCGCCGCGCGGCGGCGTGCTTCGGGGATGATGTCCCCGCATTCTTGGCAATGTCTTGCGCTGGGGCGTTGTGGGTAGTTTTGTTTGGCTTGGTGGGTAATGGCTGCTTGGCGGTAAAGCTCTTCCAGTTCGCAGGCTTGGTCAATTTGTCGGGACATGGTTTGGTTTTATGGCGGGTTCTGTGGGGTTAAGGCAGGCGGCTAGGGTGTCGCGGGCAATGCGGCATTGTTCAAATGCGGTCAGCGTGTCTTGATAGGCTTGCACCAGCTCGCCTTGGGTGGTGATGGGATTGCTGGGGCGGGTGCATTCAGGCACTTGCGGGCAAGCGGGCGTGATGGGGGCGGGCGTGCTTTGGCAGGCACTCAGCATCAACAGCGCGATAAGGGCGGATGGTTTCATGGGTTCAGGGCTTTCTGAATATCAGCGGGGAGCGTTTGGGCTGCCCATTGGTGGTTATTTTGCAAGGCGTGGTTGATTTGGCTTTGTTGTTGTGCAGCGTGTTGCTGGGCGTTTTGCAGTTGCTGGTTAAGCTGGGCGTTGGCGTGAATCAGGGCTTGGGTTTTGTTGCGCTCGCTGTCAAGCGTTTGCGCCAGCGTATCGCGTTGCTGTTGTGTGGCTTTAAGCTGGCGGCGTTGGTGTATTGCGCTGCCAACGGCAATAAGCCATGCAAGGCTAAACAACAGAGTGAGCTTGGTGTGTAGGGTCATTTTCAGGCTGCCTTTGTGGGTAGCAGTTTGATGTTGTGAATAAGGCAGCTTGTTTTTCAGGCTGCCTTTGTTGTGCGCACGCCTTAGGCGTTGTCAGGCGGGATGTAGCCCACTTGCGGGTCGGTGTTGTCTTGGGCGGCTTGGCGCAGGTTGTCGGCGATGCGGTTTGTCCAGCCGCGTCCAAACGTGGCAAAGGTGGAAAGGCGGGTGTAAAAATTTGCACGCTCGGCGTTAAACAGCAACAGCAAGTCGTTTTCGCTGCGTTGGGCAAGGGCGGCTAGGGTTTGTTTGCCGATGATGCCATCGTCGGCAACGTTTAGTGCGCGTTGCAACATCCGCGCCGCGTTGCCGTAGCCGTGGTTGATGCTAGCATCAAGAAATTGGTAAGCGAGTGCGCTGGGAAATTGCTCAATGTTGTAGCGTTGCCAAAAGGCGGTGTAGTAGATGGCTTTGGCTTGTTCTCGGGTTAGCTCGCGCATCGCGCCGTTGTAGCCGTTTTGTTGCGCAACGCGCTTGGTGATGCCCCAGTTGGTCTCGCCACCGGGGTCTTTGGGATGGTTGATGTAGCCGCCTTCCGTTTTCAGGATGCGTTCAATAAATTGGTTAAATTTGCTGTTGTTCATGTTGAGCCTTTTTCGGGTGGTAAATGCGGGAAACGTTGCCGCGTGCATAAAGGATGCTACCTGTTTGCAGGGCAAGATTAGCGATGAGCAGCCAGTTGAGCAGGGCTTGGCTTTTGGCAAGCACAGCCAAAAAGAGCGCACTCATCTGAATAAATAGCAGCCATGCAATCAAAGCACTAATCGGCTTGTGGGTTTTGTGGCGGCTGTCAAACAGCAACAGGCTAATGGCGGCGGCAAGGCTTAGGGCGATGATGGCGTTATTTTGCAGATTGGTCATGGTCGCGCTCCTTTGTGGCTGGGGTGGGGTTAAGACGGGTATCAAGCCATGTGTAGATTTTTTCTATCAACACCACGGCAAAGGCAGCAGCCAACAACGCGCCGATGAAGCTGTTGATGTGCAAGGGGAGCTGGTCGGGCAAGATGTAGTTGATGATTTCGTCGGTGCTTTCGTAGCCGAACACGCCGCTGAAAAAGGAAATCATAAATAGCCATGCCTTGTGAAATACGGGGTAGTTTTGTTTGCGGGCGATAAACAGGCTTGCCCCAATCAGCGCACCGCTGGCGACAGAAAGGGGCAGGTGGTAGCTGCCGATGGCAATCACGGCGATGTTGATGAGCGTGGTTTGAGTATCGTTGGCTTGGTGCATGGTGTTAATCCCAAAGGTTAAGCGTGGCGGGTAGGGTGGTTTGTGTGCTGCTCGGTTCGCTGTCGGGCAGAATGATGATGATGCCAGCGGGGAGAATAGGGGGCTGTTGGCACAGTTTGGGGTTGGCTTCAAGGATGCGCTCTACTTGCCCAACGCTGCTGCCGTAGTATTCGTAGGCAATTTTGCTGAGCGTATCGCCTTGTCTGCTGATAAAGGTGTTGCTGGGTTTGGGCATTTTCAGGCTGCCTTTTTAGGCTAGATGAGTTCGGCATCGGTGCGTTGTTTGCCTGCAATGTCGGCAATGGCAGCGTGGGCATTACGGCGGTATTGGTCGGCAATGTGTTGTTTGCTTTCGCTGCGGGTGCTGGCTTTGCCGCTGGCATCGTAATCGGCGTATTGGTCGGTGAGCGTGGCGAGCGTGTAGTTGTAAATGGCTTGCTGATAGCGGTGTTCCCAAATGTTGATGCCGTTGATTTTTTGCTGCGGGGCGTGTTCGGCTAGGGTGGCTTTGCCTGTAAGCTGGCAATGTTGTTTGAGCGTGGCAAGCTGGCGATTGACGTGGATGACGGCTTCAATGGCAGCCTGAAAAAGGCGGTCGCTGGTGATGGTGTTGTCAATGCGCATGGCTTGGCGCAGGTGGTCAAGGTTGATGCTGGGGAAAAAGGGGTCGGAGCTTATGGTTTGCTGATTGGGTTGTTGGGTGGGCGTGGGCGTGCTGGTAAAGCTGATGGGGGTGGTATTCATGGCTGGCTTGCTTGGGAATAGGGTATCGTGGGGCGATAAGGCAGGCTTGTCGCTATCAACGGCAAGACGGCTTATCGCTCACGATACGGCGGGGGGAGCTTAATGTTGGCTTTTTCGCAGGGCTTCAATTTGCTTTTTCACGCCGACTTTGTCGTTGTAGCCCAGAGCTTGTTGATAAAGAGCAAGGGCAGCTTGCGGGTCACTATCTTCTAGCTGTTCGCCAGCAATTTTGAGTAGCTTGGCGCGCACCGCATCGGGGATGTTGTAGGTGTGTTGGTTGTTGTGTTTTTCGGTTGCCCAGCGCACAAGGGTGTTGAGATGCTCGAGAGCGATGGCTGCGCCTTGGCTGATTTGTTCGGCATACTGCTCAACGATGATGGTGGGCAGGTTGCGCTGATACTCATCGCTGCTTTGCAGGTTATGTTCCATCGCAAATTGCGCGAGCGGCATGGCTTCGCCAAGCTGTCCGCAGTCAATCTGCCAAATCAACAAGTTGGGCGTGAGCGTGTCGTTTGGGTGGGCTTGCCCGCTTTGCAACACGCTATTTAGCCAGTCTTGGTATTTGGGCAAGGCTTGGGCTTTGTAGGCAAGTTTGTCTTGCATACTGGCAAGATTTTTGAGCAAAGTTTTGTCGGCGATGTATTGCTGTTGCAGTTGCTGATAGGCGGTGAGTTCGCTGGGGTCGCTTTGGTTGTGCGCAGCAACAAGAGCTTCGTGGGCAAGGCGATGGCGTTGGGCGGGGCTGACCATGATGTGCTGTCCTTTGTGTGGGGGTTGAAGCAGCCTGAAAACAGGTAATGCGGGATTTCAGGCTACCTTTTGGGTTTAGGCGTTGGTTTCGGCTAAGTTTTCAATCAACACCGCCGCGCCGTATTCTTCAACGATGTAGTCAATGTTTTTGGATTGGTAGCTTTCCAATTGGTCTTTTTTGGGGTTATCCACGATGTAGCGTCGCTCGCCCGTAGTCTGATAGTAGATAGACAGGTTTTTCAGCGGGGTAATAAACAGCGTGTTTGCGGGCATATTGGGGACGTACATCACGGGGTAGCCGCCGAGCGTGCGCGATTGGTTGAGCCGCCCGCTGGCTTCGATCTCGGTGGCTTTGCTGCCCGATGCGTTGATGATGCTGAGATATTTGTCGGACACCGTGCGGCGGCTAGACAACACAACAAAATCGTTGCGGTCGGCGAAACGCTCGTCAATCAGGCTGTCGATGGCATCTTTAACCACGGCATCCAAGTTTTTGTATTCCGCGCTCGGGTCGCTGCCCCATTTAATCGATTGTGGGGTTTTGCCGACTTGCCCGGCTTGCCAGCCCATCACGCGCGCGGTGTTGTTTTCGCGCATTTTTTGCAGCCAGCCTTTGGCAACGTCTTGCAATAAGGGGTTGGAAGTAAAGTTGGTGGTTTTGGCGCGCTCTTTGCCGTTCATGCCGATGGTAATCAGCGACAGCGCGATGCTTTCGGCGATTTTGTTGTTGATGCGGGCGGGGAAATCGGTGATGTGCGCCCATTGGTCAATATCGTCATAGCGCAGGGCAACGTCAAAATTGGTTTGTTGTAGGGTGTATTTTTGCCCTTCCAAGTTGTGAATGGATTTAGGCTGGCGTTCGTTGCCGCTTTGGGTGGTGTCGGTGTTGGATGCCACTAATCCGCTGGATAAGCCGATGACTTCGCCTATTTGTTCGGTTTTGCCCACGATATTGATGTGTTGCAGCAGCTCGGTGTTTTGGGCAATTTGGTCGTACATGGTTTGCACGGCGGTTGGTGCAATGGTGTAACCGCTTTGCACTTGCTCTTTGCTGATGTGGTTGGTTTGGGCAATTTGGTTAAACAAGCTAGAAATGGCGGTAGCGAGTAGGTTTTTATTCATGGGGTGTCCTTATGGTGCGAGTGTTTGAGATGAGAGATTGGATGAGAGATTGCTTGCGATGGCTTACCAAATAACCGGCGTGGGCGCATCGTTGCCTGTGTGTGGTGGGCGATTGCCTGTGTGCGCTTGGGTGTTGAGTTGGGTTTTCAACTCGGTCAGCTCGGTTTGCAATGCGCTGATTTGCGTTTGTAACTGGGCAATAGTGGGCGCGGTTGGCGTAGATGCGCTGGCGTGTTTTTCAGGCTGCCCAGCAGTATCGGGAGCTGGGGCGGTTTGTGTAGGAGCAGGAGTGGGTTGGGGTTCGGTATTGGTGTTCATACTGGGGCTTTCTGTGATGGGAGTGGGTGGGGAATCGGTTGCTTGATTGTGGCTAAATTCGCGGTATTCGCTGAATGTTTTGCCTTTGTTGTGGCTGTGTTGCTGGGCGTAACTGAAATTGGCGGTTGTGCCCAAGCTCGCGGGGGTGTCGGTAATGGCTAAACCTGTAAGGTAGGCGCGTTTGGTGTTTGCAAAATTGTGGTGGATTTCCATGCTTGTGTAGATTTTCCGCCCTTCGTTCCATAGTTTTTGCATGGCGGGGTACACGCTGAATTTGGCGAGCAAAGCGGTTTTGCTCGGGTCTTGTTCCCATGCTTCGGTTTTGAGTTCAATCACATCACCCAAGCCGCCTGTATCCATGTCGTCCCACCAATAATGCTCAATGTTGATGCGTGCGCCATAGACTTTGGGGTTGTAATCTTGCGCCATTTGCGTCAGTTGCTCGGCGGAAATCTCGCGTCCGTCAATGGTGTCACCCGACACGCCGATGATGCGCCAGTCGGTTTGCGTGGTGTTTTGGGGTTGGTTTTGTGCAGTAGGTTCGCTTGCCATGATGATGCGGGTAAAGTCTTGGTTGAAATTGCTGAGAAGTTTTGCAAGTTTAGGCGGCGGGGTCTATCGGCGCAGGTGTTAAGGGGGTGTTTTAGGTGTGGGAGTGGTTTCAGGCTGCCTGAAAATGTTGGAAGGTGTGGACTTTGTATTTTGGGATGTTTTTATGGCGGATTCGTTTGCATTAAACCCCCTATCCAATGTTGAGCCGCGTGTTGCGGCGCGGCAGTTGTTTTGGCAGGGGCACAGAATCACAGACATTGCGCGGGCTTTGGGCTTAAAGCCGACAACGGTTTATTCGTGGAAAATGCGCGATAACTGGGACGGTGGTACGCCAATGGTGCGCGTGACGATGAGCGCAGAAACGCGCTTGCACGCGCTGATTGCGCAGCCCAAAAAATCGGATGCAGACTACAAAGAAATGAAAAATCTATCGGCTTTGCTGGCGGGCTATCCGCGCAAGAATGGGCAGCCTGAAACGGCATTGCCTGTTGATGATTTGCATGAAGCAGAATGCGCCGCGCCTGCGAAGCGTGAGCGCGTGCGCAGCAATCGCAAGGCGCAGCCCAATGTGTTCTCGCTCGAGCAAGCCGCGAAATTAGAAGCGTTGTTTTTAGAGCAGTTGTTTGATTATCAGCGCGTGTGGTTAGGGCAGCAGGTTCGTTTTCGGCATTTATTGAAATCGCGCCAAATTGGGGCGACGTTTTTCTTTGCACGAGAAGCGTTGGTTGATGCAGTCAAAACAGGCAAAAACAAGGTATTTTTGTCGGCATCGCAGGCGCAGGCGTTTATTTTTAAGAACTATATGCGCAAGTTCGCGGGCATGGTGGATGTGGAATTGAAAGGGTCGGATGTGATTACGCTGGGCAACGGCGCGGAATTGCATTTTTTGGGGACAAATTCGCGAACGGCGCAGGGGCGCAATGGCGATTTGTATGTGGATGAGTATTTTTGGATTCCCGATTTTAAGCGTTTGCGCGACTTGGCAAACCCAATGGCATCGCAGAAACGCTATCGGATTACCTATTTTTCCACGCCATCCACCACTTCGCACCCCGCTTATGATTTTTGGACAGGCGCAGAGTTTAACGTGGGGCGTGCTGAATCGGAACGGATTAAGCTAGATGTGTCGCCCGCAGCGTTGGCAGCAGGACGGCACGACCCCGATGGCAAGTGGCGGCAAGTGGTTACGCTAGACGAT
Organism: Kingella sp. (in: b-proteobacteria); assembly: GCF_030527935.1. GTDB lineage: Bacteria > Pseudomonadota > Gammaproteobacteria > Burkholderiales > Neisseriaceae > Kingella_B. The sequence goes on along the minus strand of NZ_JAUMZV010000040.1, from coordinate 8,271 downwards.
GCCGAGCGCGGGGGCTGCAATTTGTTTGACCGCGAACAGTTGATGTTGGAGAACGCGCCCGCGCAGTTTCGCCAGTTGTTTATGTGTGAGTTTGTGGAAGACGGCGATGGCGTGTTCACTTGGGCGGATGTGCAGGGCTGTTTGGTGGATAGCTTTGTGGAATGGGGCGATTTTTATAAACCGTTTGCCGCAAAGCCTGTGGGCGATTTGCCTGTGTGGTTGGGCTACGACCCAGCGGATGCAGGCGATGCAGCGGCTTTGGTGGTGGTGTTAGCCCCGCGCTTCAACGGCGATGCGTTTCGTATCGTGGAGCGGCATTTGTTGCATGGCAATGACTTTGAAGCCCAAGCCAACTTTATCCGCGAGACGATGCGCCGTTTCAACGTGCGCAAGATTGTGGTGGATAAAACAGGATTGGGCGCAGCGTTGGTGCAACTGGTGGCGAAATTTTTTCCTGCCGTGGTAGGCGTGCAATACACGCAGCCTGAAAAGGCGTTGATGGTCAATAAAATGTTTGATTTGATGCGAAAAAATCGCGTGCAATGGGAAACAGAACACCGCGATATTACGGCAGCTTTTTTAAGCATTAAAACGGTGGCTACGGCAAGCGGGCGCAACATGACTTATGTGTCGGCGCGTTCGCGCGAGTTGAGCCACTCGGATGTGGCGTGGGCGGCGTTGCAATGTTTCTATCAAGAGCCGTTGGGCGGCGATGTGTCGTCGGGTTCGTTTGTTTATTCGTTTTGATGGTTTGATGATTTTCAGGCTGCCTCTATTAGAAAGGTTTTGCGATGTTTAATTTTTTGAAGTTTAGACGCAAGAGTTCGTCCGCGCTGCCACAAGCCGCGTCAGCGGATGTGTTCAGCTACTCGGATGTGCTGGGCGAGTTCAGCGTGTTTGATTTTTTGGGCGTTGTGGACAATGGGTGTTTTTTTGAGATGCCTGTGTCGCTGGTGGATTTGGAGCGACTGCTACGCTCGGGCGTGCATCATGCCAGCGCGATTTACGCCAAAATCAATATTTTAAAGGTTACGTTTACCCCCACGCGCTTTTTGAGCCGCTCGGAGTTTGAAAAGTTCGCCTTTAATTATTTGGTGCTGGGCAATGGCTATTTGGAGATTCAGCGCAATCGCTTTGGCGCGCCTGTTTCGGTGCAAAACCGTTTGGCAATGTACATGCGCCGTGCCAGCAATTTGCACGATTTTGTGTATTTGCGCTATGGCATGGGGCTGGGTTTGGGCACAACTTATGACGAAATCGCGGGCGATGATGTGATTCATGTGATGCAGCCCAATTTGAAGCAGGAAGTTTATGGTTTGCCGTATTATTTGGCAGCTCTGGACAGCGTGGATTTGAATGCGGCGGCGACACGTTTTCGGGTGCGCTATTATCAAAATGGTTCGCACGCGGGTTTTATCTTGTATTCCACCGATGCCAAAATTGATGAGGAAGGCTGGGCAAATATCAAAGAGCAGTTGCGCCAAGCTAAAGGCAACGGCAATTTTAAAAACATCGTGATTCGTTCTCCCGACGGCAGCCCTGATGGATTGAAGCTGATTCCGATTGCGGAAGTGGCAGCGAAAGATGATTTTTTGAATATCAAAACGATTTCGGCTGAGGACATGATGGCGATTCATCGCGTGCCGCCCGCTTTGATGGGCGTTGTGCCCAAAAACACGAGCGGGCTGGGCGATGCGGAAACGGTGGCGCGGGTGTTTGCCACCAACGAAGTCAAGCCCTTGCAACAAACGTTTTTGGACATCAACGAGCGCGTGGGCTTGGAGTTGTTTAAATTCAACGATTACACGATTGCCTGAGCGCACGCCTTTACCTTAGGCAGCCTGAAAATGGATGATGATTCGTTTTCAGGCTGCCTTTTGTTGCGCGGCGGCTAAGGCGGCGGCAAAGTCTAGGCGGTTTTCGCGCGGTCGGCTGGCAAGGTTCACATAACGCTGCAAAGTTTTCCAGCTTTGGTGTAGCGTGATTTGCTGTATTTGTGGCACGGTTAAACCATCTTCGGCAAAGCGGGTCGCGCCTTCGTGGCGTAGGTCGTGGAAGCGTAAATCTTTGATGCCTAAAAATTTGCACGCGCGGGCAAAGGCGGAACTGATGCTTTTGCTGTCGCCGCCTATCAACCATTTTTCAGGCTGCATCTCGCGCCATTTTAGGCGATTGTGAATTTCAGGCTGCCTAAATGCGGCGATGACTTGGCGCAGATGGTTGTTTACCACAAAGCGGGCGTGGTTGCCTTTGCCGCCGCCGGGGCTTTTCAAATCGCGCACCAGCCAATCGCCTGCGGTTTCGTCATAATCCGCCCATGCTAGGCGCGTGATTTCGCCTTCTCGGCGGCAAGAGTAAATGGCAAACCACATGATTAAGTGCATGGGGAACTTGGTACTATTGGGGCGCGTGCGCCATTGGTAGTAAAAATAATCTGTGAGTGCCTGCAATTCTTGCGCGGTCGCTAGTCGCATTCGCTCATCGCTTTTGGCAATCAGTCGCGCCCGACGTGCACCTTCTATCGCCAAATCTATCTCCGCCCAGTTCACATCCAAGCCCCAAACAAAATGCGCGTGCTTCAACATGCCGCGGATGTACTGCAAATCGTTATTGACGGTTTGCGGTTTGACAGGTAAAACGCCGCCCCATCCATTGCGCCGTTGGTTGATGTGGGCAGCAATGTCCGCGCGGCGTATTTTGTCTAACGGTAGCTTTGCAATGGGATAGTTCAATAGAAATTGCAAAGTTGCCGATTTTGTGCGCCCAAATTCTGTTGCTGCTGGCTCGGCGAAATAGCGTTCAATCGCCTGCCCCAAGGTGGGGATGGCTTGTTTTTTGCCACCGTAATACAGCAATTCAGGGTTGGCTTCCAGCTCGGCTTCGCGTTTTTTCAGCCATGCCGCCGCCAAACGGCGTTCGCTAAATGTGCGGCTTTCCGTAAACTTTGGATAAGCCGCACGGTCAATGCGAATCTGCGCTCGATAAACCGTTTTGCCCGATGGATTGGTACGTTTCACAATGCTGCCCATATTTGCACCATTTCTCTTAATTGGTTGTGATGGTGCAAATATGGTACAACAAAACCACCAAAACACCCAAGAAAACCCCGCTAAACACGGTTATTCGCAAGGTAAAATTTTAAGGTAAGTTAATGAAAAATAATGAAGTTGATGATATTAAAAGGAAAAGGCGATTATCCATTGCGCCGATGCTAGATTGGACTGACCGCCATTTCCGCTATCTTGCCCGCCAAATCAGCCGCCACACATGGCTTTACACCGAAATGATAAACGCGGGCGCGATTATCCACGGCGACCCCGCGCGGTTTTTAGAATATAACAACTGCGAGCACCCCATTGCCTTGCAACTGGGCGGCAGCGACCCCGCGCAGTTGGCGCAAGCGGCGAAAAAAGTGGCGCAATATCAATACGATGAAATCAACCTAAACTGTGGCTGCCCCAGCCCGCGCGTGCAAAAAGGCGCGTTTGGCGCGTGTTTGATGAACGAAGTCGCGTTGGTTGCCGATTGCCTGAACGCCATGCAGCAAGCCGCGCCCGATTGCGATATTACGGTGAAACACCGCATCGGCGTGGACAAGCAAACCGAATACAGCAGCGTGCGCGATTTTGTTGGCACGCTGCGCGAGAAAACGCCCGTGCGCACTTATATTGTCCACGCCCGCAATGCATGGTTGGATGGCTTGTCGCCCAAAGAAAACCGCGACATTCCGCCGCTGAAATATCATTATGTTTATCAATTAAAACAAGATTTTCCCGATTTGGAAATCATCATCAACGGTGGCATCAAAACCAACGCCGAAATCGCCGAACACCTGCGCCATGTGGACGGCGTGATGATTGGGCGCGAAGCGTATCACAACACCATGCTGATGCGCGATTGGGACAGGCTGTTTTACGGCAGCGAGCAGCCTGAAATCGCGTATAACGAGCTGATACAGCGGCTTTACGCCTACGCGCAAACGCAACTTGCCGCAGGGCGTGGCACGATTTTGCGCCACATGGCACGCCATTATCTTGGCTTGATGCACGGCTTGCACGGCGCGCGAACGTGGCGGCAAATGTTGTCGGACGCGGAATTGCTGAAAGCCAACCGCGCGGAATTGATTTTGGAAGCGTGGGCGGAAGTGGAAAAGGGGTTGTGAGCGGGGTGGGTGGGGTTTTCAGGCTGCCTAACGGCGGGGATGGCGATGAATAAGGCAGCCTGAAAACAATATAGGCAGCCTGAAATCCCAACTGTAAAAATCATTGAAGCCAATGTAAGCAAGCGTTAAAATTCGCGCCCAATAACTCAAAGGCATACGCCGCATGATTTCTCTTTCAGACATTCTTCCCGTTTCTCATATTATTTTAGACGCTGAAACCAGCAGCAAAAAACGCCTATTTGAATGCGTGGCGCAGCTTTTTGCCGCGCAAAGCGGTTTGCCGCAAAGCGAAATATTTGATTGCTTGGTGGTGCGTGAACGCTTGGGTTCAACCGCGCTGGGGCAGGGCGTTGCCATGCCGCATGGACGGCACGCCAGCGTGTCCGCCGCCACGGGCGCGTTTATCCGCCTAAAAGAGCCGATTGAATTTGACGCGCCTGATAACAAACCCGTGTCGCTGGTGTTTGTACTGCTTGTGCCCGAAGCGGCAACCAGCGAGCATTTGGAACTGCTGGCGCATTTGGCGGGGCGGTTTAGCGAGAAAAGCGTGCGCGATGCTTTGCAATCTTGCGGCACGCCCGAAGCAGCGCGGGATTTGCTGTTGGCAGCGTAGGCAGTTTTAACTCCGTTGAAGCTTTTGGCTTTCAGGCTGCCTGATGATGTTGAACATAAGATGGTAGGGGTGTATGCGCAATACGCCCTTTTTGCTGTTTTAGGGCAGCCTGAAATCTCAAAAGTAGCCTAAAAACGAGCGAAGCAAGTTTCAGCAGAGCTAAAACGGCGTTTTTAGAACCTGTATTCACTATTTGCATAGGTAGATTTTATGGCATAAAAACGTGGATACAAGGCAAAAAGCGCCGCAAGGTTGGACACCTTGCGCGCATTTTTAACGCAGTAGCCGCGTTTTTAGGGCATAAAAGATGCCTATGAAAATAGTGAATACAGGTTCTTATAGTGGAATAAATCAAGAAATATCTCATTCAATCAGCGAGTAGGGTGTGTGAGCTTGCTCACGCACCGTTTAGCAATGCTTAAATGGTGCGTGGCAAAGCCACACCCTACTCATGCTATTTTTACTTTTGGCTTACTATAAAAATTGTTTTCAGGCTGCCTAACCATCCGCCACCCCCAAAGGCAGCCTGAAACCCCAAAACAAGGAACCCCCATGCCCAGCATCTCCGTGCGCAAGCTCTATCAAGACAATCAACACAAATTGCAACTGGCGTGGGCAGCGGGCGCGGCGGGCGGCGATAACCGCATTGCCGTGGAAGCTGACCGCCCCGTGTTGGCGCTGGTGGGGCATCTCAATTTTATCCACCACAACCAAGTGCAAGTGCTGGGCGTTGCCGAAGTTGCCTATTTGCACAAACTGGAACAAGCCAACCACGCCACAGGCTTAAACGAGCTGTTCAACTTCCCCATGACGCTGGTCATCGTTGCCAACAATCTGCCCATCCCGCAAAGCCTGCGCGACTACTGCCACACCCACCACACCCCGCTGCTCACGTCCAAGCTGGAAAGCCCTTATTTGATGGATGTGCTGCGCATCTATTTGCAGCGCGTGTTGGCGGCTTCCACCATCAAACACGGTGTGTTTTTGGATGTGTTTGAAATCGGCGTGCTGCTCACGGGCAAATCGGGGCTGGGCAAAAGCGAGCTGGCGTTGGAATTGATTTCGCGCGGGCATAGTTTGGTTGCCGATGATGCCGTTGAACTGTATCGCACCACGCCCGAAATCCTAGAAGGGCGTTGCCCGCCCGTGTTGCGCGATTTTTTGGAAGTGCGCGGCTTGGGCGTGCTCAATATCCGCCATATGTTTGGCGAAACCGCCATCCGCCCGAAAAAAAACCTGCGCCTGATTATCAACCTAGTGCTGGCGGATGATGATTACATGAAAACGCTAGACCGCCTAAGCATCCGCACCGAAACCGAAACCATCTTAAACGTGCCCATCCGCTCGGTAACGCTGCCCGTTGCCGCAGGGCGCAACCTAGCCGTGTTGGTGGAAGCCGCCGTGCGCAACTACATCCTGCACCGCAACGGCAAAGACAGCACCAAAGAATTTTTAGAACGCCACCAAAGCATGATGAACAAACCCGAAGAGAGCAACCATGAAAATCATCCTGATTAGCGGCTTATCAGGCTCAGGCAAAACCATCGCCCTTAACCTGCTGGAAGACAACGGCTTTTTCTGCATAGACAACCTGCCGCTGGAACTCCTGCCCGAGCTAATTCAACTGCACAGCCACCCCAGCCAAAACAACAACCCACTCGCCATCAGCATAGACATCCGCTCCAATCTCAACACCCACACCGCCCGCGAAACCCTAATCGCCCTGCGCCGCGCAGGGCATCAAGTCAGCATCCTGTTTTTAGAAGCCAGCGATGCCGTGCTACTGCGCCGCTTCTCCGAAACCCGCCGCAGCCACCCACTCGCCCGCAACCACATCACCCTGCCCGAAAGCCTGCACCGCGAGCGCGAATGGCTCGCCCCCCTGCGCGAACACGCCTACTGCATAGACACCAGCCAGCTTACCGCGCAACAACTGCGCCAGCTTGTCGCACAATGGATAGGCATAGATCACAACCGCCTGCTGGTGAGCATCGTCTCATTTGGCTTCAAACACAGCGCGCCGCCCCCCGCCGATTTCGTGTTTGACGTGCGCAGCCTGCCCAATCCCTACTACGACCCCAGCCTGCGCCCCTACAACGGCAAAGACCAGCCCATCCAAGCATTTCTCGCCGCCCAGCCGCTGGTGAACGAAATGATAAGCGACATCCACCGCTTCCTAACCCGCTGGCTACCGCGCATCCGCCAAGAAAACCGCAGCTATGTAACCATCGCCATCGGCTGCACAGGCGGGCAACACCGCTCCGTTTACATCGCCGAACAGCTCGCCAAACAGCTCGCGCACGATTATCAAACGCTGTTGTTCCACCGCCAGTTGAGCCAATAGGCAGCCTGAAAAGGTAAGAACCTATATTCATAACGCGCTGCGCTTATTTTCAGGCTGCCTACCACATGGAGCGTTGGCAGCTCGCCGATATTGTGGCAACCAATCCCCATTGCATACCATTTGGCGACGAGCCGTCGCCGCTCCATTTGAGGTTTCAGGCTGCCTATCACGCGGTAACAACAAACGCCCCGTAGGGTGGCAACTCGCTTGCCCACCAATCTCCACCCATTTTCAGGCTGCCTATTTCCCCTTACCCCAACCCATCCCCAAAAACCACCATGGCCAAAATCCAAACCAAAATCTGCGGCATCACACGCCCGCAAGATGCCCAACTCGCCGCGCAACTGGGCGCAGATGCCATCGGGCTCGTCTTCTTCGCAGGCAGCAAACGCAACGTAACCATCGCCCAAGCCCAAGCCATCACCCGCGCCTTGCCGCCCTTTGTCAGCATCGTCGCCCTGTTTGTGAACGAAACCGCCGAGCGCATCCGTGAAACGCTCGCCCGCGTGCCGATTGACGTGCTGCAATTCCATGGCGACGAAACGCCCGCCTTCTGCCAGCAATTCCACCGCCCCTATCTCAAAGCCGTGCGCGTGCAAACCCCCGCCGACATCACCGCCGCCCTGCACGACTTTGCCGATGCCCGCGCCGTGCTGTTTGATGCCTTTGTTAACGGCGCATACGGTGGCACAGGACACACATTTGACTGGACGATGCTGCCCGAAAACCTAAACGCGCATTGGATTTTGTCGGGCGGCTTAACCCCAGAAAACGTCGCCGCCGCCTTGCGCGTTACCCGCGCCCAAGCGGTGGACGTATCCAGCGGCGTAGAAAGCGCGGCGGGCGTAAAATCGCCCGAAAAAATGGCAGCGTTTATGGCAGCGGTGCGCGGGTTTGATGCAGCATCCAGCGCGTGAACACGATTTCAGGCTGCCTAATCATTGCCAACTGGCAAAGGCAGCCTGAAAAACAAAAAACGTTTGGTATCGCGCCAAACGGTTTCTTGAATATTGGATGGATTAGGTTTCAGGCTGCCTAATCCATCACAACCGTTTACTACTGCCACTCTCTCTCCCCTACGTCCAGCCGAACAAAGTATCCTTTTTTCGGGAAAAAGCGTGCGCTTGTCCGACGGCGCACGAAGTGCGGCTA
>NZ_JAUMZV010000039.1 GCF_030527935.1 Kingella sp. (in: b-proteobacteria) | reverse complement strand
TATTTGAAGGAGTGCGAATGGCGTTTTAACAACAGTGAAATCAAAGTTCAAATTTTCATTTTAAAACAATTGGTAAGAAGTAATTTATCCTAGTTATCTAGGACAGCCCCCAAATTTTTGTAAAGAGAATGACTGAAAGAGAAAGCAGCCTATTAAGCCTATTAAACTTAATCCAACCAAACAATCTCCAACTCGCACTTGCCAACTTCATCCCATAACGCGCGGGTCATGGCTTCGTGTCCGCCGTGGCGCGTGCAGCAAAGCACGGCGCGGGTTACTTCGCTGGTGTCGTGTCCGCTCATGCGCAGCAGGTTAATGGCAACTTGCAAGGGCGGCAGCGTGGGGTTGTAGGCGGCGTTTTCGGCGTAGCGTCCTGTGTAAATTGCGTCGCCTGCCACAAGGGCGATGCCTGCGTAGGCGTGGGAATAGGGCGCGTGGCAGCTTTGCGCGGCGGCAAAGGCGGCTTGTTCTGCGGCATCTAGGTTTTCAGGCTGCCTAATGGCGTGTTGCACGGGGGTGAGCAGGCGGTCGGGGATGTTTAAATCTTTGGGCGAAAAGCTGTCGGGCAGATAGCTGGTAAGCGCGTTGTCGCGGCTGTGCGGCAGGTGGATTTTCAGGCTGCCTGCATCGGGCAGCTCGTTGAGAAACTGGCGGCAATGTCCGCATGGCGTGTAGTTCACCACAATATCGGTGATGCGCGTTGCGCCGCGTTGCCATGCGTGCGACACCGCGCTTTGCTCGGCGTGGACGGTTTGCCCCATGCTGGCGGTGGCGCATTCTTGGTTTGCGCCGAAATAGAAATTGCCTTCGTCATCAATGGCAATCGCCCCCACATGAAACTGCGACACGGGCACAACGGCTAACTTTGCCGCTTCGGGCAGCAACGATAGGGCAAGCGCAATTTTATCGCCGTTAAAGGCGGTTGCGCGGGCTTGAACTTCATGTTTAGGGATAAAACTCAACATTTTTTTGCGCTCCATTAAGTAAAATTGTAAAAAATTTGGTTAAGAGTGTTGTATTATAACCGCCTGTGTACAACCACATTTTGTTTAAGGGAAGAAAAATGGAAATTTTACATAGCTTGCTGGGCATGGCGGTGCTGATTGCCATCGCCATTGCGTTGTCCAAGCATCGCAGCAAAATCAATAAGCGCACGGTGGGCGTGGCGTTTGCTATTCAGTTTGCGCTGGGCGCGTTTGTGTTGTATGTGCCTTGGGGGCGCGCCGCGTTGGAATGGTTTTCCAACGGCGTGCAAAGCGTGTTGAACTTCGGGCAAAAGGGCACAGAATTTGTGTTCGGCGGCTTGGTGGGCGACAAAATGTTTGAAGTGTTTGGCGGTGGCGGCTTTATTTTCGCGTTCCGCGTGTTACCGATGATTATTTTCTTTTCATCGCTGATTTCTGTGCTGTATTACTTGGGCGTGATGGGCTTTGTGGTGAAAGTGTTGGGCGGCGCGTTGCAAAAAGCCCTTGGCACTTCGCGCACCGAAAGTTTGTCCGCAGCGGCAAACGTGTTCGTGGGGCAAACCGAAGCCCCGCTGGTGGTGAAACCTTTTATCGCGCGGATGACGCAATCGGAATTGTTTGCCGTGATGACAGGCGGCTTGGCTTCTATTGCAGGCTCGGTATTGGGCGGCTATGCGTCTATGGGCGTGCCGCTCACTTATCTGATTGCCGCTTCGTTTATGGCTGCCCCTGGGGGCTTGCTGTTTGCCAAATTGATGCACCCCGAAACCGAAACGCCCGAAGTGATTACCGATGACAAATTGAGCTTTGTGGGCGAAGGCGAAACGCCGCCCAGCAACGCGATTGACGCGGCCGCAGCGGGCGCATCCACAGGTTTGCAAGTTGCGCTAAACGTGGGCGCGATGTTGATTGCGTTTGTGGCGATTATTGCACTGCTAAACGGCATCGTGGGCGGCGTGGGCGAGCTATTTGGCGTACACGGTTTGTCGTTGCAAAAAATCTTGGGCTGGCTGTTCTCGCCCTTGGCTTGGCTGATTGGCGCATCGTGGGCAGACGCGCAAACCGCAGGCTCGTTTATCGGGCAAAAATTGGTGATTAACGAATTTGTGGCGTATTCCGAGTTCACAAATTACATCAAAGACGCGGCTAATCCTGTGCTCAACGCCAAAACCCAAGCGATTATTTCATTTGCGCTGTGTGGCTTTGCCAATTTGAGCTCCATTGCGATTTTGGTGGGCGGTTTGTCTATCATGGCACCGAAACGCCGTGGCGATATTGCCAAGCTGGGCGTGCGCGCGCTGATTGCGGGCACGTTGTCCAACCTGATGAGTGCCACCATCGCAGGCTTGTTTATTGGGTTGAATTTGTCGTAACACGTTTTCAGGCTGCCTTGGGATAATGCAATGGCAGCCTGAAACATAAGAAATGCCGTCATTCCCGCGCAGGCGGGAATCTTGGTGAAGCTTGGGTGATGATTGCTTTTGCATGAATTTCTGAATATCAAACAAGATTCCCGCCTATGCGGGAATGGCGGTAGCTGGGTAATTAGGCAGCCTGAAAACCCAAACCATAGGCAGCCTGAAACCCCACCCTAAATCAAAAAAGGAAAAACCATGAACATCAGCAAAGCCCAAATTCTTTCGCTATTAGATTTAACATCGCTCAACGAAGACGATACCCCCGCCGTGATTGACGCGCTGTGCAGCAACGCCACGCAAAGCATCGGCAAAGTGGCGGCGGTGTGCGTGTATCCGCCGTTTGTGGCGCAAAGTCGCGCAAGATTGCCCGCCAGCAGCGGCATCAATGTGGCGACTGTGGTGAACTTTCCATCGGGCAATGAGCCGCTGGCGGATGTGCTGGCGCAAACGCAGCAAGCCTTGGCAGATGGCGCAAACGAAATAGACCTTGTGTTTCCCTATCAAGCCTTGCAGCAAGGCAACGCCGATGCGGGCGCAGCAATGTGCAGCCAAATCGCCACGCTGGTGCATCAGCATTCAGGCAGCCTGAAAGTGATTTTGGAAACAGGCGCGCTCTCGCCCGAACACATCGCCCAAGCCGCGCAAATTGCCATTGCCGCAGGCGCAGATTTTTTGAAAACGTCCACAGGCAAAATCGCCCACGGCGCAAGCCTAGAAGCCAGCGCGATTTTGTTAGACCAAATTGCCCAAGCCAAGCAACCTGTGGGGCTGAAAATTTCGGGCGGCGTGCGCGACATCGCCACCGCGCAAGCCTATATTGCCCAAGCCGCCGCCCAAATGGGCGCAGACTGGGTGCAGCCTGAAAACTTCCGCATCGGCGCATCATCATTATTGAAGGAGCTTATCTCATGCTAATCCAAGAAATCATCCGCAAAAAACGCGATAAACAAGTGTTATCCAAAGAAGAAATCCAGTTCTACATCCAAGGCGTAACCGATGGCAGCATCAGCGAAGGGCAAATTGCCGCGATGTGCATGGCGATTTATTTCAACGATTTAAACCTAGACGAGCGCACCGCCTTAACCCTTGCCATGCGCGACAGCGGCGACAGCTTAAACTGGGATAAATACAACCTAAACGCCCCCACGCTGGATAAGCATTCCACAGGCGGCGTGGGCGATGTGGTGTCGTTGATGCTTGCGCCAATGCTGGCTGCTTGCGGCGGCTTTGTGCCGATGATTGCAGGGCGCGGCTTGGGGCATACGGGCGGCACATTAGACAAGCTGGAAAGTATCAAAGGCTTTGATATTTTCCCCAGCCCGCAAAAAATGCAGGAAATGGTGAAACAAATCGGCTGCGTGATTGTGGGGCAAACAGGCAATCTTGCCCCCGCCGACCGCAAAATCTACGCCACGCGCGATGTAACCGCCACGGTGGAAAATCTCTCGCTGATTACCGCGTCTATTTTGTCTAAAAAGCTCGCCGAAGGCTTAACCAGCCTGGTGATGGACGTGAAAGTGGGCAATGGCGCGTTTATGCCCACTTATGAACTCTCGCGCGAGTTGGCGCAAAGCATCGCCCAAGTCGCCACCAACGCAGGCTGCCAAACCACCGCCTTGCTCACCGATATGAACGAAGTGTTGGCATCCAGCGCGGGCAACGCCGTGGAAGTGCGCGAAGCCGTGCGCTATCTGCGCGGGGAGGGCAGCCGCAACCCACGTTTGCACGAAATCACGCTGGCTTTGGGCGCAGAAGCCTTGGTAAACGGCAAACTCGCCGCCAGCCGCGAAGAAGCGCGCGCCAAACTGCAAGCGGTGTTGGACAACGGCAAGGCTTATGAATTGTTTGAAAAAATGGTGGTGGCACAAGGCGGCAGCACCGCGTTTGAGCAACTGCCGCAAGCGGCGGTGGTGAAACCCGTGTTGGCGCAAGCGGCGGGCTACATCCAAAGCATGAACACGCGCGATATTGGCGTTGCCGTCATCAACCTTGGCGGCGGGCGGCGCGTGGCGAGCGACACGATTGACCACAGCGTAGGCTTTGACGAAATCCTGCCGATTGGCGCGCGCGTGGAAGCCGATACGCCCATCGCCATGATTCACGCCCAAAGCGAAGCCGCATGGCAAGCCGCCGCGCAAGCCTATCGCAACGCGGTGGGTATCGGCGATAAGCAGCCTGAAAGCCGCGCGATGGTTTACGAAACCTTGGTAGGCTAATCGGGCGCGATAAAGATTTTCAGGCTGCCTATGGGTTACTGCATAGGCAGCCTGAAAAGCCATATTGGCATGGCGCAAACGGCTATTGCGCTGTAACCAATGGAGCATTGGCGGCTCGCCGACAGCTTGCCAAACAGTTAAGCCCTGTTGAATACATTATTCAGCAACAAACCATCGCCGCGCCATTCTGGTTTTCAGGCTGCCTATGCCTACCCAACAAAAACACAATACAAGGCAGCCTGAAACCCATCCCCATCCCCCCAAAAAAACCATGCCCCGCTTTATCCCCCAAAGCCTTATCGCCCGCCTAACCCTGCTGATAACCACATGGCTCATCTGCGCCTTGATTGCCATCAGCATCACCATGCTGCTTTCGTGGCGGCTGGAAGGCGGCGCGGCAGCCATCAACGACACAGGCGGCTTGCGCTATCAAACCTACCGCCTGCGCCTGTCGCTCAACGACCCCGCCAAAGTGCGCAGCCTTATCCAAACTTTTGACCAAACCCTTGCCCGATTGCATTACAGCGACCCCACGCGCCCCCTGTTTTTGCCGCAAGACCGCACTATCGTGCAACACCTAAGCCTGCTGCATGGCTATTGGGAAAACCAAATCAAACCGCAATACCAATCCCACACCCCCGATTTCGCCCTGCTGGATAACCACCTAATCCCCAACTTCGTTGCCAGCATTGACAACCTAACCCGCAACATAGAACACAATAACGCCCAATATGTGCAATGGCTGCGCGTGTTCCAAATGGGGCTGATGGTGCTGATTTTTGTCGCATCTGCCATCAGTGTTATCCTGCTGAAAACATGGATAATCCGCCCGCTCAAAAACCTAGAAACAGGCGTAACCGCCATTCAAAACAGCCAATTTGGCGAACGCATCCCCGAAGGCGATTCCACCGAGTTTGCCATTGTAAACAACGGCTTCAACCGCATGAGCAGCCACCTAGCCCAGCTTTATAGCAAGCTAGAACAACAAGTTACCGCGCAAACCCAAGACCTTGTACACAAAAACCATACCCTAAACACCCTATACACCCTTGCCCAAGAGCTCAACCAAACCCAAACCAGCCAACAAGCCGCGCACGCCTTTTTGGCGCATATACTCACATTCACCCAAGCCGAAATCGCCGATGTCTCCATCCACAACGAACTGATTGCTCGCCAAGCCCAAAGGCAGCCTGAAAACCCATCGCCCGCGCCCATCAGCCATTATTATTCGCAAACCTTTCCCATCCGCGCCAGCGACACCCTGCTGGGCACGCTCACCCTGTATTACAGCCAAAGGCAGCCTGAAAACCTAAATACCGAGCTGTTGCAAACGCTCACCCACCAACTCGCCCTTGCCATCAGCAACAAACAGCTTGCCGAAGAAAGTCGCCAATACGCCGTTTTGCAAGAGCGCAACACCATCGCCCAAGGGCTGCACGACAGCATTGCCCAATCGCTCAGCTACCTCAACCTGCAAGCGCAAATGCTAGAAAACGCATGGGCAAATCAAGACACCCAAGCCGCGCAAGAAAACCTACAATCCATCCAAGCAGGCATCCAAGAATGCTACGACGACGTGCGCGAACTGCTCACCAACTTCCGCACCAAAATCACCCAAAAAAACATCAACCAAGCCATAGAAACCCTAGCTCAACGCCTAGCCGAGCAAACCCACATCCAAGTGCACACCGAATGGCATGGCAACGGCGCACCGCTCACCCCCAGCCAGCAGTTGCAATTCATCTTCATCCTGCAAGAGAGCCTATCCAACATCCGCAAACACGCCCAAGCGCAAAACGTAACCATCCGCATTGATAACCACCAAGACTACACGCTCACCATCATCGATGACGGCATCGGCTTCAACACCCAAGCCGAGCGCACCACCGACCATATCGGGCTCAACATCATGCAAGAGCGCGCCCAGCGCATCAACGCCACATTAAACATACAATCACAACAAAACCACACCCAAATCCAATTAACCCTGCCCAAAAGAGAGAGAATCCAACCATGAACATCAACATCGTGTTAATCGACGACCACACCCTATTTCGCAGCGGCATCAAAGCCCTATTAAGCCGCCAAAGCGAATTCAACATCATCGGCGAAGCATCAGACGGATTCAGCGGTGTGAAGCTGGTGGAGCAAAGCCAGCCCGATGTCGTGCTGCTGGATTTAAATATGCCGCAAATGAACGGACGCGACACATTGGCGCAAATCCTATCCAGCCGCCCCGAGCAAAAAGTCATCATGCTCACCGTGTCCGAAGACAGCGAAGATTTAACCGAATGCATCCGCCTAGGCGCGAGCGGCTTTTTGCTGAAAAACATCAATGCCAACTATCTGATTGAATCCATTAAAAAAGTGGTAAACGGCGAAAACGCCTACTCCCCCGAAATGACCGCGCGGTTGGTGCAATCGCTGATTCGCCCCGCCCAAGCCGAAAGCGCATTAAGCCAGCTCACACCGCGCGAAATGGAAACGCTGGGGCATCTGGCGGCGGGATACAGCAACAAAACCATCGCCAAAAACCTAAACCTTGCCGAATCCACCATCAAAGTGCACGTGCAAAACATCCTGCGCAAACTCAAACTAGACAGCCGCGTTCAGGCTGCCGTGTTCGCCATCCAACACAAAGTGCCGCTGCCCGATTGCGCCAAAGAGCAGGAATAGGGCAGGGCGGCAGAGCAGAACCGCAGTAGCACAGCTTGCCGCAGCATCAGCATAAAGGCAGCCTGAAAACGCAAAATCGCTTTTCAGGCTGCCTTTGAGCGAGCGGGATAAACAAGGCAGCCTGAAAATCAACCAACGCGGGCATGGCGTTGCTTGGACGGATTGAACCGTTCCGCAAAGATTTCAGGCTGCCCAATGGGGCATCGGCGGCTCGCCGACATCGCGCCAACCGAGCAGCAACGCCCATTTCAACAACCCGCCCATCGCCATGCTATTTTGATTTTCAGGCTGCCTTTAAGCAGATGTCATACAAGGCAGCCTGAAACCGTTACCCACCCCCATCAATCCCTCGCCATCCCCCAATAATTTCCGCTATAATTCTCTCTTTTATAAAAAAATTTCTGTCTCAAAAAACTGCCCCACACAAAGCTCCATCATGCCCCTGCTTTCCATTGAATTTGCCGCATTCTTGCTGCTGTTTCTTCCACTCTATTGGGCATTCGCCCGCAGCCCCAAATGGCAAAACATCCTACTGCTCGCCGCCAGCGCAGGCTGGTTATGCCGCGCCAATCCCCATTTTCTTGCCGCCGTGGTCGGCTTATCCCTTTGGGTGTATTTCATCTCCTGCCAACTGGTGCGCCCGCAGCAAAAGCACGGCAAACATTGGCTCGCGGCAGGCGTTTCAGGCTGCCTATTGTTTCTCGCCGTCTTCAAATACTACGATTTCTTCCGCCCCTATCTGCAAAACTACCTTGGGCAAAGCCAAATTTTAGACATCCTGATGCCCATTGGCGCATCGTATTACACCTTCCAATCCATCGCCTATTTGGTGGAAACCCACCGCGCCTCGCTGGTTAAGCCGTTCACATGGGCAAACCTGCTGCTGCACCTGAGCTTTTTCCCCACCATCACATCAGGCCCGATTATCCGCGCCGTGCCCTATCAAAACAAAGTGGTCGGCATCGCCCAAGGCGCGCAAGCGCAAATCCAAACCACCGCCCCGCGCAGCATCCTGCGCCCCGCGCTGGCGGTGTGCCTGATTGTGGCGGGCATCGCGCAAAAATGGTGGTTTGCGGGCAGCTTGGACGAAGGCTGGGTGTCGCCTGTGTTTGAAAACCCTGCGCAGTTTGACGGATTCAGCATCCTTGCCGCCATCTATGGCTACACCTTTCAGCTTTTTTTTGATTTCGCGGGATACAGCGATTTGGTGATTGGCATCGCCATGCTGCTTGGTTTCAGGCTGCCTGAAAACTTCGCCGCGCCGCTGCGTGCGTTTAATCTGGTGGATTTTTGGAATCGCTGGCACATCAGCCTATCCGCATGGATACGCGATTATGTTTACATCCCGCTGGGCGGCAATCGCCAAAATTTCACCCGCACCCAAATCAACCTGCTGCTCGCCATGATGTTTTCAGGAATCTGGCACGGATATGGCTGGAATTTCCTAATCTGGGGCACGTTGCACGGCATCGCCCTTGTGTGGCTCAACATCGGCAAAAAGCTGTTTCGCAACAAAAAACTCAGCGACATCAAAATCGGCAAAATCCCCATCGGCAAAGCGCTCGCCATTTTGATTACGTTTCACTTTGTGTGCTTCACGTTTGTGGTTTTCAACGCCCGCGATTTAGACAGCGTGCGCCTGATGTTCCAAGCCCTGCTGTATAACGGCAAAGGCTGGGCAATTTCCGATTGGTACAACATCGGCTTAATCGCCGCATTTGCCCTGATGCTTGCCGCCTACCCGCTGCTTGGCAAGCTGTTCCAATACGCCGTATCCGCCTTAGAAAAACTCCCGCTTTGGCTTTGGTTTATCCCCATCACCCTAGCTCTGGTGCTCATCATCACCTTCGCCCCATCAGGGCTGCCCAACTTTATTTACGCCAATTTCTAAGGCAGTAGCATGAAAACCCAGCTCTCACTCATTTTCTCGTTCACGCTAGCCGCCGCCTGCATAACGTGGTTTAGCCAAGATTCCATCAACGCCTATTGGCAACAAACCTACCACCAAACCAGCCCGCTGGAAGCCCTTGCCCCCCACGCCCCATGGACAACAGGCGCAAAATGGCAACACGCCGCCAGCGAGCAATTAGGCAGCTTGAAAAACTGGATTGCCGCCCAAAACGAGCAACTGCCCGTCAACATTGCCGCCGCGCAAGAAGCCGCCCGCCTAGAAGCCGAAGCCCGCGCCGCCGCGCAACGCGAAGCCGCCCGATTAGCCGCCCAACGCCAAGCCGAGCAAGCCCGCCAAGCCGCTGCCCAAGCCGAGCAAAGGCAGCCTGAAAAGCCCATCGCACCAGAAAAAGCTGTTTTACGACAAGGAGATGTGGTATTCTTTACGGGCGATTCGCTGATGCAAGGCGTTGCCCCCTTTGTGCAACAGCATCTCAAACAGCAATACGGCATCGCATCCATCAACCTAAGCAAGCAAAGCACAGGCTTGTCGTATCCCAACTTTTTTGACTGGCCGCTCACCATAGAGCAAACCTTTCAAGAAAACCCCAATATACGGCTGATGGTGATGTTTCTCGGCGCAAACGACCCGTGGGATTTCCCCAACCCCAAAGGCGGCGCGTATTTGAAATTTCAAACGCCCGAATGGGAAGCCGAATATTTAAACCGCGTCAATCGCATTTTGGATGCCGCCAAGCAACACAACGCCCAAGTCATTTGGCTCGGCATACCCTATATGAAAAAGAAAAAGCTAGACGAGCAAATGCGCTATTTAGACAAACTGTTTGCCGCGCATCTAAAAGACAAAGTATTTTGGATACCAACCGCAGGGCTATTGAGCAACGGCGGCGCAGAATACAGCGACTCGGTAGAAGTGGGCGGCAAAATCGTCCGCTATCGCAGCAAAGACGGCATCCACTTTTCCGTTGAAGGACAAAAACTACTCGCGCAAGCCATCATGCAAAAAATTGAGTTTGCGCAACCATAAGGATTGAACAACATGGACATAGCAAAAGTTATTCTCGTATTTGGCGGATTAAGCCTAAACACCGCCATCCCATCCGCCGCCCAAGCCGACAACACCCCCGCCGTAAACAGTGCAGGCTTGCTGCAAAACTACGGCAACAGCAAACCGCAATGGGTGAAAAAACTGCGCGGCATCGCAGGCGCAAAAGACAACCGCAAATTCCGCATTGTGCAAATTGGCGATTCCCACACCGCAGGTGATTACTTCACCGGCCAACTGCGCCAACGCCTGCAAAGCCGCTGGGGCAACGGCGGCATCGGCTGGATTTATCCCAGCGCAGTTAAAGGGCAGCGCCAAGCCCTGCCGCGCTACAACAGCAACGGCTGGACAACCTTCACCAGCCGCGCCACGCAAGCCGACTTCCCGCTCGGCGGCGTGATTGCCCAATCCACCACAGGCGGCGACCTAACCATCAACTCCACCGCGCAAGGCAGCGAAGGCACGCAAGACGTTGCCGTATTCATCAAACCTGCCGCCACCAACCAAACACTCAGCATCAACGGGCAACACATCCCAATTGAAAACGCAGGCTGGCAAGTGCTCTACACCCAAGCCACGCTGCCACTATCCATCAGCAACGATGCCATGCCGTGGACAGTCGGCTTGGTGAACATTGAAAACCAACGCGCAGGCGTTACCCTATCCGCGATGGGCATCAACGGTGCGCAAATGAGCCAATGGTCAAAATGGCGGCAAAACTGGCTGGGCGATTTAGCCCAAACCCAAGCCGACTTGGTGATTCTTGCCTATGGCACCAACGAAGCCTTTAACGAAAAACTGGATATGCAGCAAACCGAGCAAACATGGCGCACCTACATCCAGCAAATCAAACAAACGCTACCCAACGCAGGCATTTTGCTGATTGGCGCACCCGAATCGCTGAAAACCAAAGCAGGCGATTGCGGCACACGCCCCGCCTATCTGGATGCCGTGCAAT
Source organism: Kingella sp. (in: b-proteobacteria) (assembly GCF_030527935.1). Taxonomy (GTDB): domain Bacteria; phylum Pseudomonadota; class Gammaproteobacteria; order Burkholderiales; family Neisseriaceae; genus Kingella_B. The sequence continues at coordinate 8,564 of NZ_JAUMZV010000039.1, read as the reverse complement.
CCATGCAAATGCGCGTTGCCCAAGAAGAGCAAACGCTGTATTGGTCTTGGCAGGACGCAATGGGCGGCGCGTGCAGCATGAAAGCATGGTCAGAACAAGGGCTGGCCGCCAAAGACGGCGTGCATTTTTCTAAACTGGGCTATCAACAAGCCGCCGATGTGCTGGCGAATGATTTGATTGCGCTGGTGAAATAAGCGGTTTCGTTTACAGCTTTCAGGCTGCCTGTGTGGGAGAACATAGGCAGCCTGAAACGCATAGCGAAATCAAGAAATCTTTGGCGTAGGGTGTGTGGCTTTGCCACGCACGCAGTTGGCAAGTTACCAGCCTACGTGCTGATTGAATTAGATATTTTTGATTTGTGCCACCACAAAAGGCAGCCTGAAAACCTTAATCCCGTTTTCAGGCTGCCTTTCCATCATCCCATCCAAGCCTACCCATCCACCTCCAACACCACAGGCAAATGGTCAGAAGCCGCAAATTGGCTTACATGGCACGCCCCTTTCAGGCTGCCTTTCACAAAAATATGGTCAAGCGATTGCTTGGGCTTCCAGCTTGGATAAGTGGGCGAATGAGAAGTCAGCCGCGCATAATCATGGTCAGTCAGCAAGCAAAGCTGCTCCGCATCGGGCGGACAATTAAAATCCCCCATCAAACACACATTCTCAAACGCCGCCAATTTCTGCCGCACAAAGCGAATCTGGCGAAACTGGTCCACCGTCCCCAAGCTCAAATGCACATTCGCCACCACCAACCGCCCGCGCGGCGTTTCCACTTCCGCCGCCAGCATCCCGCGCCCCTTAATCTTGCTGGGCAACGGTTCGTTTACCACTTCGCGCATCGGCGTTTTGCTCAAAATCAAATTGCCATGCCGCGACAGCTTGCCCACCACGCGATTGACCTGCCACACCGAATGCGAAAACGGCGTTTGCGCCAACAACTGCTGCGCTTGGCTGTGAAAACCATTGCGCAGCCCGCCAAAATCAATCTCCTGCAAACACACCACATCAAAATCGCTGATAAACCGCGCAATATCCGCCAACACCTGCCGCTTCGCTGGGCTGGGCAACACCTGCCGATGCAGCCGCAGCGCATAGCTCAAATAGCTGGTGGACGCAATCGCCGCCTGAATGTTGTAACTCAAAATCCGCATCATGCTCACCAGCTAAACGAACGCCCCACCATCCCCGCCGCACCATGCTCATTACCATAGCCCCGCGCATAAGTGCCCGCGCAGCCCGACAGCGCAGCCAACAACAAAACCAATCCAAACAATCTCATCACAGCCATTCCAAACAAAATGCACAAGCCCCAATTTTAACACCGCAGCAGCCTGAAAACAGGCAATCCCCTTTATTAAACAGCAAAAACAAGCTAAAATCGCGCCCTTTGTTTACTACCCGATTAGGAAAAAATCCAATGAAAACAGCACAAGAACTCCGCGCAGGCAACGTATTTATGATTGGCAACGACCCTATGGTTGTGCAAAAAACCGAATACATCAAAGGCGGACGCTCATCCGCCAAAGTATCCATGAAGCTGAAAAACCTGCTCACAGGCGCAAACAGCGAAACCATCGTGAAAGCAGACGACAAATTTGACGTGGTGGTATTAAGCCGCAAAAACTGCAAATACAGCTACTTCGCCGACCCCATGTATGTGTTTATGGACGACGAATTTAACCAATACGAAATTGAAGCCGACAACATCGGCGACGCGCTCAAATTCATCGTGGACGGCATGGAAGACGACTGCGAAGTAACGTTCTACGAAGGCAACCCCATCTCTGTGGAACTGCCCACCATCATCGTGCGCGAAGTGGAATACACCGAGCCCGCTGTAAAAGGCGACACATCAGGCAAAGTGATGAAAACTGCACGCCTGGTTGGCGGCACAGAAATCCAAGTGATGTCTTACATTGAAAACGGCGACAAAGTGGAAATTGACACCCGTACAGGCGAATTCCGCAAACGCGCGTAATACCGCATTGCCAACAATATAAAAATATAAAAGGCAGCCTGAAAACGAGTAAATCTTGTTTTCAGGCTGCCTTTTCGTTGGCACGCTAATTTGTGGTGTTCTAAAAAGCATACTGGCTTGATGATGGTTGATAGCAGTACAGCATACTTTTTAGGACACCACCAATTAACGTTGCTGTTGTGTTTTCAACCTTGCGCATTGCGCTTCGGTATAACCATTTAGCTCTGCATAAGTTCGCATAGCTAAATCAAAGATTTAGATGCTTACTTATAACCCAAATCAAAGATTTGGACAAATGGATAAGGCTGCCTAATGCGTTTCAGGCAGCCTGAAATTGAGTGTGATGGATTGTGGATAAGGCAGCCTGAAAAGCGGTGTGTAGGGTATGTGAACTTTGTTCACGCACCGTTTGGCAATGTTCAGTTTAACGGTGCGTGGCAGAGCCACACCCCCTACTTGCGCCATTGTTATCACGCCTATCCACAAAGGGTTTTTCAGGCTGCCTTTGCCCGCTGTTTACTTGTTCTCAGGTAAGCCGTATTCAATCGGGAACGTGCGCATGGAGCTGGCGACCACGGTTGCCGCGCCTGTAATCAAGCCGCAGCGTCCCGCCCCCGGCATAATGTTCACCAGATTTTGCAGGGCGTGCAGGTCGTCTTCGGTGCTGGTGCCGTTGTCCACGCGCTCAACCAAGCGGGCGAGTTGGTAAGTGCCGCCTTTGCAGGGCGGGCATTGTCCGCAAGAATTGTTGGCGAAAAATTGGATGTAGTCGGCGGTTTTGCGCACGATGCTGGTGCCCTCGGAAACCACAATCATCGCGCCTGTGCCCAAGCCTGAATTGCGCTCTTTGGCGGAAACGAAGTCCAGCGGCACATCTAAATCTTTGGCGGTGAGAATGTTGTTGGATGGCCCGCCCATAAACACGGCTTTAAACGTGCGCCCTTCCAGCATCCCGTCACCGTAGTTTTCAATCAATTCGCGCAGGGTGATGCCCATCGGCAGTTCAAACAAGCCTTCGTTTAACACATCGCCCGATAGCGAATACAGCTTCGTGCCTACGCCGTTGGCGCGTCCCAAGCTGCGATACCATTCCGCGCCTTTGCGCAAAATATGCGAAACGTGCGCCAAAGTTTCGGTGTTGTTGAGCAAGGTCGGCTCGCCTGCTACGCCTTTTTGGAATGGGAACGGTGGTTTGTATTGCGGGAATGGGAAGCCGCCGTTGAGCCATGAAATCACGGCGGTTTCTTCGCCGCCGATGTAGCGTCCTGATGATTCGGTTACTTTGATGGAGAGCGGTTTGCCTAGATGCGCTTCAATGCGTTGAAACAGCGCGTGTTTTTGCCATTGGGCAATGGCTTCGCGCGTGGCGGCGAGCGATTCGGTTAGATGCGGGTTGATGTAGAGAATGATGTTGTTGGCACGGGTGTAAACAGCGGCAATCAACGCACCCTCAATCACTTGATGCGGCGCGTGTTCCAGCAAGAAGCGGTCTTTGAATGTGCCCGGTTCGTCTTCGTTGGCGTTGCAGACCACATAGCGGTCGCCTGTTTCGCTGGGCGATTCGGCCATTGCTGTCCATTTGCGATGGGTGGGGAAGCCTGCGCCACCCATGCCGCATAAGCCTGCGTCTTCCAGCACTTTGGCGATGTTGTCGGGCGCGGTTAAGGCGTTGTTCAAGCCCTCACCGCCGCCCACGGCGAGCCATGCGTTTAAGTCGGAGCCAACAAGGCGGCTGGGGTGGAGTAATACTTGGTTCAGTTCGTTTTTCATGATTTTGATTCCGTAGAGTGGATTGGGCTAAGGTAGCCTGCGTAGCAAAGCGGAGTTGCGAAGCTAATAAAGAGTAGCAGGATAAATGTTCGCCCGATGGTTTTCAGGCTGCCTTTGGAATGGATGATGGAGTGTTTTGCTTTTTCAGGCTGCCTTAATGGCATAGGCTAAGGCAGCCTGAAAACATGTTTACTGCATCGCTGCACCATCAATCAATCGCGCACACCAATCCTGCGTGTTCTTTCCAATCAAATGTGCCGTAATCGGGATACAACACGGGGGCTTTCACATCGCTTTTCACGCCCGCTTTTTGCAAGGCGCGTTGGAAGTTGTGCACGTGTTCCAAGCCGCCGCGCACATTGCTGCGGCGTGGGGCTTGGGCGGCGGCGCGTCCTGCGCGGCGACCAAAGCTGATGATGTCCAGCAGCGCGTTGCCCATCAAGCGATTGCGCCCGTGGATGCCGCCCGACACTTCGCCTGCGGCATACAAGCCTTTCACCGTGGTTGCGCCATCGCCGTTGATTTCAATGCCACCGTTTTGGTAGTGCAAGGTGGGGTGGATGATGAGCGGCTCGCTTTCGGGATGCACATCGCATTTGTGGGCAACGTGTCCCAGCGTTACCAAGCGTTTCATAATATCGGGCTGCTCGGCAATGATGCGGGGCGTGTCCAAAAATACGCCCACTTGCCCATCGCGCACCACGCCGCGCCCTTCTTGCACTTCGCGCAAAATCGCCGCCGCCACCACATCGCGCGGTTGCAATTCATCCACAAACCGCTCGCCCAAGCCGTTTACCAGTTTGGTGCCTGCCGAGCGCGTGGCTTCGGAAATCAACGCACCTGCCATGTGCGGCGGATGGGCAACGCCTGTGGGGTGGTATTGGAAGCTGTCCATATCGCGCAGTTTCGCGCCGATGCGATACGCCAGCACCAAGCCATCGGCGGTTGCGCCGTAGTGGTTGGAAGTGGCAAAGCCTTGCAAATGCAAGCGTCCTGAACCGCCTGTCGCCAAGATTACAGCATTGGCGTAAACCGTTACCAGTTGGCGTTTTTCCAAGTCATACAACACCGCGCCCACGCAGTTGCCCTCGTTGTCGGACAGCAATTCCACAGCGGGATGGCGGTTTAGCTGGGTGATGCGCGGTTCAATTTCCACCGCTTCGCGCAGCACTTTCATCATCTCCAAGCCCGTGAAGTCGCGGTGGCACAAGATGCGCTGCGCGGTTGTGCCGCCTGCTTTTTTGCGCACCAGCTTGCCGTTTCTATCGCCGCCTTGGGTGTCAAAATCCATGCCCAAGCCAATTAACCAGCGAATCGCCGATGGCGCATCGCTCACCATTTGGGCAACCAATTCTTTTTTGCCCGCCATGTGCCCGCCTTTGATGGTGTCGTCATAATGACGTTGCAAGCTGTCGTCTTCGCCCACGGCAGCCTGAATGCCGCCTTCTGCCATCACGGTGTTGCTGTCGCCGATGCGCAGCTTGTTCGCCATAATCACGCTTACGCCCTCGGCTGCGGCGGTTAAAGCAGCGGCTGCGCCCGCACCCCCGCCGCCGATGACCAATACATCGGTGCGCATACTTTCCGCGCCTGCCAAGTCGTAGTCTTCAATCAACGGATGGGCGGTGAGCAAACGGGCCAAATCGGGATGACAAGAATCGCCCGCGTTCACGCCCACGCTCAATGTGGTGTGCGCGCTGGGGGCGTAGTCGGGGTGAAACGTTTTGAGCAAAACGTCTTTTTCGGGCAGCGTGCCATTCAGTTGCGGCTCGGCTCGGCGCAGGTTGGCTAACGCGGTTTCGTAATCAATGCCTTTTACGGTGTGAGTCATTTTCAGGCTGCCTTTCTTAATCAATTTCTACTCTAATCTTGCCGCTATCAATTTCTTGCAAACGGCGCATCAAATCAACAGGGCGCAGCGTGCGCGCGGTTTTCATGCGGCGGGCAAACAAGCCCAAATGGTTGGGGCGGATATGCTCGGGGCAAGCCAGCGTGCATAGGTTGCACATCACGCACTCGTCAAACGTGTTGGACGCGGTGGAAAAATCGCCCGACACCACTTGCGCCACGCCGTTTTGCACTTCCAAGCCTTTGGGGCAGGCCGCATCGCAGCCACCGCAATGGCGACAGTTTTTGGCTTCGGGGAAAGTTTCATCCACTTCGTCCAGCCAGTTCCAGCCATCGCCCACTTTGTTCATGTCGTAATAATGAATCCGCGCGGGCAAGAAGTAATCAATAAAGCTCACCTGCATCCCCTGCTCAATTTTGGTTTCGCAGCCCAATTTGGTTTCCGCCTTGCGCTCGCCTTCTTTGCGCACCAAGCAGCGGCAAGAGCCGCACACGCCCTGCCCCATGCAGCCCACGTTTGCCGTAATCGCTTTGCCCGCATGGGCAAGTGCTTGAATAATGGATGAATTGGCGGGGGCTTGGATTTCTTTGCCGTCAATCACCAAGGTGTAGAGTTCTTCGCTCATGGTTGGATTCCTGTGTTTAAAAAGTTGGTTTTAAATTGAATACATGAAATTCTACCAGCAAAGTTGTAATCATCCATCGTAATAAAAATACAAACATTTTCCGAGCAATTTACTCATGTTTTATTGTGTTTAGTTACGCAAATTTTTGTTTACACTATTGATTAAACAATTATTTTATAGAGACTTATTCGCAACAATCGCGCAAAAATACCCTAGATTTCTTACTTTATATTAAGAATGGTAAACATTCCCAACTATCCGCTTGACTTATCTGAATATTTTTAAACGATAAATTTTTTTTAGGCTGCTATTTGTTTAATTTTGTTAGATTTTTAAGAAATGATACATTCTTGATAATGGTCAAGTTTCCCCTTTTTGCCCATGACAAGCCTGCTGAAAAACTGTACTTTGGCAACATAAACAATTAAATTATCCAGCCGTTCATGTAGTTCACTACATTTTCAGGCTGCCACCGTTTTTTTCATCGTCTTAAAGGACACCAACCATGACTACAATCAAACAAGAAGACTTTATCCAAAGCATTGCTGATGCGTTTCAATTCATCAGCTATTACCACCCCAAAGACTTCATCGACGCGCTGGATGAAGCCTTGCAAAAAGAGCAAAACCCCGCCGCCAAAGATGCGATGACGCAAATTTTGGTCAACAGCCGTATGTGCGCCGAAGGCAAACGCCCGATTTGCCAAGACACAGGCATCGCCACCGTGTTTTTAAAAATTGGCATGAATGTGCAATGGGATGCCAGCATGAGCGTGCAAGAGATGGTGAACGAAGGCGTGCGCCGCGCTTATACGCATCCTGATAACGTGCTGCGTGCATCGGTACTCGCCGACCCTGCGGGCAAGCGCATCAACACCAAAGACAACACGCCTGCGGTGGTGCACACCGAAATCGTGGCGGGCGATAAGGTGGAAGTGATTTGCGCGGCAAAAGGCGGCGGTTCGGAAAATAAATCCAAACTCGCCATGCTGAACCCATCCGACAGCATTGTGGATTGGGTGCTGAAAACTGTGCCAACCATGGGCGCGGGTTGGTGCCCCCCTGGGATTTTGGGCATTGGCATCGGCGGCACGCCTGAAAAAGCGATGCTGATGGCAAAAGAAAGCCTGATGGGGCATATTGATATTCACAAATTGCAAGACAAAGCCAAATCGGGCGCGGAATTGAGCGCGGTGGAGCAGCTTCGTTTGGAAATTTATGAAAAAGTGAACGCGCTGGGCATTGGTGCGCAAGGCTTGGGCGGCTTAACCACCGTGTTGGACGTAAAAATCTTGGATTACCCCACCCACGCGGCGGGCAAACCTGTTGCCATGATTCCCAACTGCGCGGCAACCCGCCATGTGGAATTTGAATTAGACGGCAGCGGCCCTGCCCATTTGCAAACCCCGAGCTTAGAAGATTGGCCCGACATCACATACAGCCCCGACAATGGCAAGCGCGTAAACGTGGACACGCTTACCAAAGAAGAAGTCGCCACTTGGAAAACAGGCGATGTGTTGCTGCTGAACGGCAAAATCTTAACAGGCCGCGATGCCGCGCATAAACGCTTGATTGATATGATGAACAAGGGCGAAAAACTGCCTGTGGATTTCAACAACCGCATTATTTACTACGTGGGCCCTGTTGACCCTGTGCGCGATGAAGTCGTTGGTCCTGCTGGCCCAACCACGTCCACCCGCATGGATAAATTTACCCGCCAAATGCTGGAACAAACGGGCTTGCTCGGCATGATTGGCAAATCGGAACGCGGCGCGGACACTTGCCAAGCGATTGCCGACAACCAAGCGGTTTACTTGATGGCAACAGGCGGCGCGGCGTATTTGGTGGCGAAAGCGATTCAATCGTCCAAAGTGTTGGCGTTCCCTGAATTGGGCATGGAAGCGATTTACGAGTTTGAAGTGAAAGATATGCCTGTTACCGTTGCCGTGGACAGCAAGGGGCAGTCGGTACACGCAATTGCGCCGAAACAATGGCAAGCGAAGATTGGGATTATTCCTGTGGAAGCGTAAGCTGCGCAGAATGCGATTTCAGGCTGCCTGTGGTTGGTTTAAGGGCAGCTTGAAAATGATGAAACACGATTGGGTGGTTGAACTGCCCAATCGTGTTTTTTTGTTGGCGGGATGGATAAGGGACAATCTGTCTTAAAAACAACATAAATTCACAAACCATTTTATCTAAAAAAGACAATACTACATTGTTTCAATATTTTTCATCCTAAGTTTCTTAAATCAATTATTTGTTACAATTCACACCCTAAACCAAGCAAAAAGGAAAATATATGTTCAAAAAACTCATCCTAGCCCTAACCAGCTTATTTATTTCA
>NZ_JAUMZV010000038.1 GCF_030527935.1 Kingella sp. (in: b-proteobacteria) | reverse complement strand
TTTTAAAACAATTGGTAAGAAGTAATTTATCCTAGTTATCTAGGACAGCCCCAAACATTTTATGGAGACAACGAAATGGATTGCCCCATTTGCACCGAGCAAAATGAAGAAATTTTGCTGCAAACGCCCAATCTGCGCGTGATTGCCGTGCACAACGAAGCGAATGCGCCCGCTTTTTGCCGCGTGATTTGGCAGCAGCATATTGCCGAGATGACCGATTTACGCCCCGCTGAACGTGCCGAATTGATGGACATGGTTTACAAGGTGGAAGCGGCGATGCGCCAAGTGTTGCAGCCTGAAAAAATCAATTTAGCCAGTTTGGGCAACGTTGTGCCGCACGTGCATTGGCACGTGATTGCGCGGTTTAAAGACGATGCCTGTTTTCCCGCGCCGATTTGGGGGACAGCAACGCGCCAAGCCACTTTCAGGCTGCCTGAAAACTGGCCAAATCAAGTAAAACAGGTTTTAAATGCAGCCTGAAAACGCGATATAGTGGATTAACTTTGAATGATTACTGCGTTGGCTCCTCTTGCTGTACTACTGTACTATCTGCGACTCGCCGCCTTGTACTCATTCAAATTTAATCCACTATAATACGCCGTTTTGTTTACCCACAAGGAAATCCTATGCGTTTCACCGTATCGCGCCGCCATCTTTTGCAAAACTCGTTAATCGCCGCAGGCAGCGGTGTGTTGGCAGCTTGCGGCAGCAGTCCCAAACCACAACCGCAAATCCCAACACCCACGCCCACGCACCCCCAAACCCCAGCCACTCCCGCCCCCCGCGCACAAGGCGACAATACCATGCGAATTTTTGCTTCATCAGGCTTTTGCGAAGACCCCAGCCGCATCCAACAAGGCTTAGACCGCCTTGCCCAAGCAGGTTTTTCCATCACCAACCACGCCGCTGCCTACCGCCGTTTTCAACGTTTTGCAGGCAGCGATTTTGAGCGCATTGCCGATTTTCAAGACGTGGCAACAGGGCGCGCGCGCCCCCCCAAAGTATTCATGGGCACGCGCGGCGGCTACGGCGCGGTGCGTTTATTGCCACATATTGATTGGGGTAACTTGGGCGCAAAAATGCGCGAGCAGCAAACTTTGTTGTTTGGATTCAGCGATGTAACCGCCATTCAACTGGCGTTGCTCGCGCAAAGCGGTATGCCCAGCTTCGCAGGCCCAATGTTGTACAGCGAATTTGCCAAGCCGCAGCCCAATTTGTACACCATGGACAGCTTTATCCGCACCACCACTTCCGCCAGCATCACCGTTGCCGTGTCGGCATACCAAACTTCGCGCGTGAAAGATGCAGATGGCATCTTGTGGGGCGGCAATTTGAGCGTGTTGTCATCGCTGGTGGGCTCGCCCTATATGCCCAAAATTCAAGGTGGCATTTTGTTTATTGAAGACGTTGCCGAGCAGCCGTATCGCATTGAACGAATGCTGCAAACGCTGCATTTGGCGGGCATTTTGAAAAGCCAGCAAGCGATTGTATTGGGCGATTTTCGCATGGGCAACATCCGCGATGTGTACGACAGCAGCTACGATTTGACCAACGTGTCGCAAGTGATTGCCCGCGCCACAGGTGTGCCCGTTTACACAGGCTTCCCGTTTGGACACGTTGCCAATAAAACCACCTTCCCGCTAGGCGCACGCGCACAACTGCGCGGCAACAGCGCAGGCGGCTATCAAATTACATTCAGCGATTACCCCACGCTCAACGCCGCTGCGTTGAATTTAAGAGCAGGCTTGTTGCCACCGCCTGAAATCGTTGCCAGCGCACCCGCCATGCCAGCATCCAATGGCGAAAATGCCACCGATGCTGAATTTTGATTTTCAGGCTGCAATCTTTGTTAGCTCCAAAAGGCAGCCTGAAAAATAAAAAATGACGGTGGTAGTTCGCCACCAACGTTGGTTAAACATAGCATTACTGGTTTACTAAAATATCGGCGAGCCGCCGACGCTCCATCGGTTATAGGTTTTGCAAAGGTTTCAGCCTGAAAACAGGTTCTCAATATGGCGCGGCGACGGCTCGTTGCCAAAGATGGTTTGCAACAAAAGGCAGCCTGAAAGTATGTTTTCAGGCTGCCTTTTATCTGCGCGGCTGATGCCAAAACCGCTATTCAAACGTAACGGCTTGGGCAAGCGGTTTGCCTGCTAGGTCTTTGGCGGATAGGCTGGGTTCGCCGTTGAGTTGCCAATCGATGCCTACGGCGGGGTCGTTCCAAATCAGCGAGTGTTCGGCTTGGGGGTTGTAGTAATCGGTGCATTTGTACACAAATTCGGTGTTATCTTCTAGCACATAAAAGCCGTGGGCAAAGCCTTCGGGCACCCAAAGCTGGCGTTTGTTGTCGGCGGATAGCACTGCGCTTGCCCATTTGCCAAAGGTGGGCGATGAGCGGCGCAAATCTACGGCTACGTCTAGCACGCTGCCTGCGACTACGCGCACGAGTTTGCCTTGGGTGTTTTCGGTTTGGTAGTGCAAGCCGCGCAGCACGCCTTTGTTGGATTTGCTGTGGTTTTCTTGCACGAAGGTGCGGCGGGCGATGTGTTGGTTGAACCAGTTGTCGCGGAAGGTTTCCATAAAGAAGCCGCGTTCGTCGCCGAAGACTTGGGGTTCTAGGATTTTTACGTCTGGGATGGGGGTGTTGATGATATTCATGGTTGTCCTTGCTGGGGTGGTTGGGGCAGCCTGAAAATATGGGCTGCTTGGTGGAATGGTTTTCAGGCTGCCTTATAGATGGCTTTAAGGCAGCCTGAAAACCATTATTCAAACGACAAATCTTGCCAGTATTCGTCCAAGGCGTGCATTTGCGAATAGGCGGTTAGGTCAATTTGCAGCGGTGTGATGCTGACGTAGCCTGATTCGCAGGTGGCAAAATCGGTGTCTTGTTCGTTGTCGGCCACTGCGCCGACTGCGCCTATCCAGTAGATGTCTTCGCCGCGCGGGTTGGTGGCGTGGACGATGCTTTGGGTGTGGTGTCGTCTGCCTAGGCGGGCGATTTTGTGTCCGCGCAGGTCTTGCGGGGCAACGGCGGGGATGTTCACATTCCACAAAATCGGTGCGCTGGGCGGGTTTTGCACAAGCTGGTTCACAATATTCCACACGGCTTGTTCAGCGGTGGCGGCGTATTTGTGAAATTCGTGGCTGGTGAGCGAGAAGGCAACGGCGGGGATGCCCATCAGATAGGCTTCGGTGGCGGCGGCGACTGTGCCTGAATACAGCGTGTCGTCGCCAAGGTTCGAGCCGTGGTTGATGCCTGATAGCACAAGGTCGGGCTGGAAGTCGGCAAGGGCGTGCAAGCCCAGATGGATGCAGTCGGTGGGCGTGCCGCTCACATAATAAAAGCCGTTTTCTGCGCTGCGGATTTTCAGCGGGCGGTCAAGCGTGAGCGAATTGGACACGCCGCTGCGGTCGCGTTCGGGCGCAACCACGCGCACATTGGCAAATTCGCCTGCGATGCGGGCAAGGGTGGCGATGCCTTGCGATAAATAGCCGTCGTCGTTGGATATCAGAATATTCATGGTTTACCTTTGTTTGATTTGGTTGCGGGCGCGGGATGCGGCGGGGCTTTTGGGGTATTGCTGGATGATTTTGCGCCATGTGTCGCGGGCGATGTCTTGCTGTTGAATGCGCCATTGGCATTGCGCCACCAGCGATAGGGCTTCGGGCGCGTTCAGGCTGCCTGAAAAGCGGGTGGCGTAGCGTTGCCCGATGTTAATCACGCTTTGGCAATGGTTGAGCTTTTGGTGCGCTTGCAGCAGCAAAAACATACTTTTTTGCGCGGTTTCGCTGCCATCGCCACCGCCATCGGCTTCGCGTAAGGTGGCGGTGGCGGCTTGATAGTGTTGCTGGCGGTATTGTTGTTGCGCTTTTTCTAGGCGGCTGGGCGCGTTTTCCGTTTTCAGGCTGCCTTGATTGCCTTGAAATGGTGGCGCGATGGGTTTATTGCTGTAAACACGAGTGGGGCGTTTGATGGGCTGCGCGGCGCGTTGTTCTAGCTGCTCTACGCGCTCTTGCAGCTCGGCAACTTGGTTTTCCAAACGGCTCACTTGGATGGCAAGCTGCTCAAATTGCTCGTTGGGCGGGGTTTCGGGATAGGGCAAGGGGGAATGGGCGGGGCGGGGGCTTTCTGGCGTTTCAGGCTGCCTAATAGGCGGCGTGGCGCAGGCGGCGGTTGCCAAGATGAGCGGGATGAGCAGTAGGCGGTTCATGGTTGCGGTTTGGGGCGGGGAAAAAGGGGCGATTATGCCATTGTTGCGGGGCGCATGGCTAGATTTGCGCCATCAGGCAGTCTGAAACGCGCCGTGCTATTTTCAGGCTGCCTTAGGGGATGTTGGCAATCAACCGCCCCTAGGCTTTCGCCGCGCAGGCGGGCGCATAATTTTGCTATAATCCGCGCCTTTATTTCATCGTATAGGACACGCCCATGAAAGCCAGCCAATTTTTCATTTCCACCCTAAAAGAAGCCCCCGCTGAAGCCGCGCTTGCCAGCCACAAATTGATGCTCCGCGCGGGGTTGATTAAAGCCAACGCATCGGGGCTTTACACTTGGATGCCGATGGGCTTGCGCGTGCTGCGCAAAGTGGAAGCGATTGTGCGCGAAGAAATGAACCGCGCAGGCGCGATTGAGCTTTTGATGCCTGTGGTGCAACCTGCTGATTTGTGGAAAGAAAGCGGACGCTGGGATTTCTACGGCGACGAATTGCTGCGCATCACCGACCGCCACGACAACGCCTTTTGTTTCAGCCCCACTTGCGAAGAGCTGATTACCGACATCGTGCGCAAAGAAATCAATTCATACAAGCAATTACCCAAAAATTTCTACCACATTCAAACCAAATTCCGCGATGAACGCCGCCCCCGCTTTGGCGTGATGCGCGCGCGCGAATTTGTGATGAAAGATGCCTATTCGTTCCACGCCGATTACGCATCGCTCAAAGCCACCTATCAGGATATGTATGACGCATATTGCCGCATTTTCAACCGTTTAGGCTTGGATTACCGCCCCGTGGCGGCCGACACAGGCAGCATCGGCGGCACAGGTTCGCACGAGTTTCAAGTGTTGGCAGACAGCGGCGAAGACGTGATTGCATACAGCGATGCGTCCGATTACGCCGCTAACGTAGAACTGGCGCAGACTTTGCCGCTTTCAGGCTGCCGTGCCGCGCCCGCGCAAGCGTTAGCCAAAATCCACACGCCCAATGTGAAAACCATCGCGCAACTGGTTGAGTTTCTGAACATTCCTGTTGAGCAAACGCTAAAATCCATCGCGGTGGAAGGCGAAGCGGACGGCGAATTGGTGCTGCTGATGCTGCGCGGCGACCACGAGTTCAACGACATCAAAGTCGAAAAACTGGCGGGCGTGAAATCGCCGCTCACCATGGCATCGCCCGCAGCGATTGTGGCGCAATTTGGTGCAAACGGCGGCTCGCTCGGCTGCGTGGGTTTCGCGGGCAAAGTGTATGCTGACTTCGCCTGCGAAAAAGGCGCGGATTGGGTCATCGGCGCAAACGAAGACGACCACCACTACACAGGCTTTAACTTTGGGCGCGATGCCGCCGAGCCCGAATTTGTGGATTTGCGCAACGTTATCGCGGGCGACCCCAGCCCCTGCGGCAAAGGCAGCCTGAAACTGGCGCGCGGCATTGAAGTGGGGCACGTTTTCCAACTGCGCGACAAATATTCCGCCGCAATGGGCGCGAGCTTTTTGGACAACAACGGCAAAGCGCAAATCATGGAAATGGGCTGCTACGGCATCGGCATCACGCGCATTGTTGCCGCCGCCATTGAGCAAAACAACGATGAGCGCGGCATCATCTGGACAGAAGCCATGTCGCCGTTCACCGCCGTGATTGTGCCGATGAATTACAAAAAATCTGACAGCGTGCGCCAAGCCGCCGACCAAATCTACGCCGACTTGCAAGCCGCAGGCGTGGACGTGCTGCTGGACGACCGCGACGAACGCGCAGGCGTGTTGCTCAATGACAGCGAACTGCTCGGCATCCCGCACCGCATTGTGATTGGCGACCGAGCGCTCAAAGACGGCAATGTGGAATACGCCCAACGCCGCAGCGGCGAAACAGAGAACGTGCCGCTGGATGAGATTGTGGCGAAGATTAGCGCGGCGTAATGAATAGGCAGCCTGAAAACGTGTAAACCTATTTTCAGGCTGCCTCAATCTTGTAACCCTGTTGATTGTTGATAAGGAAAAAACCATGAAATCTACGCTTACCGCCCTAGCCACCACCGCCACACTTGCCGCCTGCGCCCAAAATACCGCGCCCGCTGAGCCTCCCGAGCAAGCAACCGCCACGCCACGCATCCACAGCGTTGCCAGCCAATACAGCTTTGACGAAACGGTAACGCGTCTGCAAAACGCCATCCAAGCCAAAGGCATGACCGTGTTTGCGGTGATTGACCACCGCGCCGCCGCCCGCCAAAACGGCTTAGAAATGCAGCCGGCTACCGTAATCGTGTTTGGCACACCCAAAGCAGGCACGCCGCTGATGGTGAAAGACCCCGCCTTCGCGTTGCAACTGCCGCTGCGCGTGCTGGTAACGCAAACACCAGCAGGCGTGCAAGCCGTGTTCACCGACACCCGCGCCTTGATTGACGGCAGCCGCATTGAATACAGCGAAGTGGAAAACACGCTGGCGAATGCGGAAAAACTGATACGCGCAACCGTGGCGCAGTAAACAATAATAGGCAGCCTGAAAACGGTTTTATCCCGTTTCAGGCTGCCTTTTGATGGAATAACCATGAAGCTTGGCTTTTCCTGCGCCATTGATGGGCGCGAACCATACCACTTCGCCCAACTTGCCTTGCACATCCACACCGCCACGCTGGGCGAAGGCTGGGATACGGTGGGCAGCATGGTGTTGTGCCTACAAAACGCGCTTGCCAACCTAACCGCGCTGCAACGCGCCACGCACACCACACCGCTTAACGCCATCACGCCCGCCCGCGCCAGTTTGGCGCAGTATTACGACACGCCCCACGCCGTTTTGCCCTATGGCACAAGCACGTTTGATGGCGAATGCTTGTGCTGTTCAAGTATCAACATTGCGCCCACGATGTGCACCAGCATCGCTACGCCGCCATTTGCCAAGCATACGCGCAGCCAGCGTTTGTGATACGCGATTTTCCGTTCCAAGCCTATTACCATTTGCTGCATCAACTGGCTAATCGGTTAAACAACATTCGGCAGCCGTTGGGCGGGCGATTGTTGATTTATGCACCCCAAAAGGCAGCCTGAAAAGCCCTGTAAACCCATTTCAGGCTGCTTTGTTTACCGCGGTAACCACCATGCAAACCCTATTCAACCTTGTCTTTTCCCTGCTGCTCACCAAGCTATGCCTAGACGCGCTGGCGTATTGCAACGCGCTCTATCAACTGTTTTGGCAGCCTGAAACCGAATCGCGCTACGTGCCTACCAATATGCTGATTAACTTTGCGCTGATGCTGGCATCGGCGATTTTGGCGGCGTGGGGCAATGTGGCGTTGCTGGGGCTGCGCGTGTGGCAAACGGTGTTGCTGATTGTGCTGCTGCCTGCGTTGCCGTTTGTGGTGATGGTGGCGTTTGGCGCGTGTTTGAATGTGCTGCTGCGCAGGCGGTGATGGCAGCCTGAAAATAAGAACCTGTATTCACTATTTTCATAGGCAGATTTGATGGCATAAAAGCGCGGATACAAGGCAAAAAGCGCAGCAAGGTTGTACACCTTGCGAGCATTTTTAACGCGGTAGCCGCGTTTTTAGGACATAAAAGATGGCTATGAAAATAGTGAATACAGGTTCTAAAACCGTTGGGTGTTATGCCAAACGGTTTTTTGTTGGATGGATGGAGTTTCAGGCTGCCTTTGTTTGCACGATTGGGCAGCCTGAAAATATTGGGTAGGGTGGACAACTCGTTGCCCACCAATGTGAGCGATAACGGCGATGGTGGGCAACGAGTTGCCTGCCCACGGATGAGATGATAAGGCAGCCTGAAAAATGGATGCGGCGTGTGAACGCGAGGGCGAATGGTGGGCAGCCTGAAAAGCTAATCCGCGCCCCTACGGCTTGCTGGCAAGCCGTGCGCTGGTGAAAGATTTTGCTTGGATTGGGGATTGGGTGGGGCGTTTTGGGTTGATGGTTTATTGGGTTTCAGGCTGCCTTTGGCGCGGGTAACACGGTTAGGCAGCCTGAAAATATTGGGTAGGGTGGGCACTCATTGCCCACCAATGTGAGCGATAACGGCGATGGTGGGCAACGAGTTGCCCACCCTACGAACTACAAACTTGATTATGCGTCTTACGTTTCAGGCTGCCTTGGGTATTGTGGATAAACACAATTAGGCAGCCTGAAAATCTATACACTCCATCATCCCAGCCGTTTAAACGGCGGCAAGCAGGCAAGCATTTGCTGTCCGTAGCGTTGGGTGGTGATGCGGTTGTCTAGGATAGTGATGCGCCCGTAGTCGCTTTCGGTGCGAATCAGCCGCCCAACGGCTTGCACCAGTTTGATGCTGGCTTCGGGCACGGTGATTTCCATAAAGGGTCGTCCGCCGCGTTTTTCTATCCAGCGGCTTTGGGTTTTTTCTATGGGGTTGTCGGGCATGGAAAAGGGCAGTTTGATGATGATGACGTGTACGCAGGCTTCGTGCGGCAAATCCAGCCCTTCGGCAAAGCTGTCTAGCCCGAAGATAATGCTGGGCTTGCCATCGGCTAGGTTTTGGCGGTGTTGGGCGAGCAGTTTGGATTTGGCTTGTTCGCCTTGAATCAGCAGGTGGGGCAGGTAGTTTTCAGGCAGCCTGAAAGCGACTTCTTGCATTTGCTTGCGCGAGGTGAATAACACCAGCGTGCCGATGGGGGCGGTGTCGCTGATGAGCTTGGGCAGCCATTCGATGACTTCGTTGGTGTGGGCGATGGGGTCTTTGGGGCTGGCGATGATAGGGGGCAGGTATAGCTCGCCTTGTTCGGCGAAGTTAAACGGGCTTTTGAGGGCGAGAGTGGTGGTTTGCGGCAGCCATGTTAAGCCTGTTTGGTTGAGCAGGAGCTTGAAGTTGCCAAGGCTTTGCAAGGTGGCGGAGGTGAGGATTGCGCCTGCTGCGCGTTTGAACAACTTGTTGGCGAGCATGGTGGCGGCGGTGATGGGGCTGGCGTGGAATGTCCAGTCTATTTTGTCGCTTTGCGGGCGGCTTATCCATTTGGCAAGCGGTTCTTTGTCTTCGCTGGGGGCGGTGGCGATAAGCTGCCACACGGCGGCGATTTGCTCGGTGCGGGCAACAAAAATGCCAAATTCGGTGCTGATGCGGTCTATTTGGCTGCTGTCTTGGTCTTTGTCGCGGCGGGCGGCGGCAAGGGCATCGGCAAGCTGGCTCACGTTGTTGGCAAGGGCTTGGGCGGCGATGTTTGTGTTGTGAACAAGGTTTTCCAATTCGGGCGGGATGATGCCGTCTTGCCACAGCCAAATGGTTTCGTGGTCTTGCTCGCTGCTGGCGAGTTCGGGCGCGTCCAGCAGGTGAAATTGCCATTCGTTTAGGCTGTCTAGCAGGCTGTTGGCGGCTTCGTTGGCTAGATTGGCAAGTTCTAGCTTGTCGGTAAGCAGGGCGATTTTTTGCGTGTGCTGCGGCAGTTTTTCGGCTGTCCACATGGCGTGCAGCCATGTGTGTTCGGCGGCAAATTGGTTTAGGGCTTTTTTGGGCAGGTGGTGCGCTTCGTCAATGCAGTAGAAGCTGTTTTCGGGCGCGGGCAAAATCACGCCGCCGCCCATGCTGATGTCGGCGAGCAATAGGTCGTGGTTGGCAACGATGACATCGGTGTGTTCCAGCGTGTCGCGGGCGAGATAAAACGGGCATTCGGCGCGATTGGGGCAGGCGGATTTCAGGCAGCCGTGGCGGTCGTTGGTTACTTGTTGCCATAGGACATCGTCGATTTTTTCGCTCCATGTGTCGCGGTCGCCGTTGAATTGGCGGCTGGCAAATTGGTTTGCCATGTTTTGCAGGGTGGCGATTTCTTCGGCTTTGGGCTTGTTGCTCCACAGCACGGCGGGCGGTTCTATGCCGTCTAGGCTTTGCTGGGCGTTGGTTTGGGTGAGCTGATAGAGTTTGTAGGGGCAAAGGTAGCGTCCGCGCCCTTTGGCGAGCGCGAAGCTGAGTTCTAGCCCGCTTTGGGCGACAACAAACGGCAAATCGCGCTCCACCAGTTGCTCTTGCAGGGCGATGGTTGCGCTGGATACGATGAGCCGTTTGCCGCGCGTTTGCGCCATGATGCCGCCCGCGAGCAGGTAGGCAAGCGATTTGCCTACGCCTGTTGGGCCTTCGATAACGGCGATGCTTTCGCCTTGTCGCTCGGGTGCGTCGCCGCCTTCTTCGCGCGGGAGCGTGCGGGAAAAGGCGTTGGCGATGGCGGCTATCATTTCGCGCTGGGCGGGGCGGGGGCGGAAGTTGGGGAGATTTTCGCAAAGGGCGCGGTAGTGGTCGCGGATGGCGGTTTTTTCTAGGTCGGTGAGCATGGTGGTTGGGTGGGTTTGACTGGGTTTCAGGCTGCCTGATGCGTGGCGATGGCTAGGGCAGCCTGAAATCTAAAATGGAGCGGCGATGGCTTGTCGCCAAATCAAACAGTGTGTGCATTCAACAAGGCTTGATGGTGGGCAAGATGTCGGCAAACTGCCGATGCGCCAATTGTTGATTAACCTTGCACCGCGTGGGCATCAATGCCCAACACTATATACTGGGGCAGCCTGAAACAGGGCAGGGCGGGGATTAGGCGTTTCAGGCTGCCTTTTAGGTTTAGGCAGCCTGAAAATGTTTTAATGGTTGGATAATCGCAACAAAAGTAGAACAACATTGCAGCGATCAGGCAGCCTGAAAACAGATTAGCGTATTCCACAACGTTTTCAGGCTGCCTACGCGCATTTGCCTTACTTCCCTTTCGGAATCGGGTCTTTGCCGCCCCTGTTAAAAATCAACGCATTGGGCTGTTCTTTCAGCGTGCGGATAACAGGCTGGGCGGATTGCAAGGTGCGGTCTATGCTTTGCAGCGTGGTTTGCACGTCTTGGTAAACAGGCGATTGCGGCGACACGCCTTGCAGCGTTTGGCGTAGCTCGCGCAGGGTTTGGTTGAGCTCGGAGGGCAGGCTTTGCGTGCTGTTTTGTGCAATCAGTTTGTTTGCTGATGCCAGCATAGTTTGCGCGGATTTGAGCGTGCCGCGCAGCTCTTTCAGGCTGCCGTTGAGCTCGCCCACGGTTTTATCCAGCGGCAGGGCGTTGAATTTGTCCAACAGCTTGGCAACTTGGTTTTGCAAATCGTCCAAGCCGCCGCCGCGCGTGCCAATCACGATGTCGCCGCCGTATTTGCTGTGCGGTTTCAGCGGCGGCGTGCTGCTGGGGCTGTCGTTTAGCTCCACCAGTTTGCTGCCGAGCACCAAATTGTTGCTGCCCAAGCTGGCGGTTAGGCCGTTATCCAAGGCAGCCTGAAACGCGGTTTGCCAGTATGCTTTGCTTTGCGGTTCATCGCCGCGCTGTTCAATTTTGTCGGGGTCTATGCGCAGGCGCACGGGGATGTAGCCGTGTTCAAACAATTTCGCGCTGTCGCCCGCTTGAAAATACGGCACGGCGGCAACGTTGCCGATGCGGATGCCTTTGTAAACCACGGGCGCGCCGATGTCTAAACCGCGCACGGAGCTGTTGAAAAAGGCAACGTAGTACAACGTGCGCTCGTTGGGTTCGTTTTCAATTTCGGCGCGGTCGTTGTGTACGGTAAATATGGTGCCGCTGCTCACGCTGTTGGCAGATGGCGGCGAGTCAAACGCAATCGCGCCCGACAAAATCGCCGAAAGCGGCGCGCTGTCCACTTTAATCCCGCCGCCATCCAGCCGCACGCTCACGCCGCTGTCCAGCCAAAAATGGCTGCCCGAATTGACAAGGCTTTCGTTGGGGCTTTGGATGAAAATGCTGTATTGCACCGCTTGCGTTTTCGGGTCAAATTTCGCGCTTTCCACCGTGCCGACGGTGTGATTTTCATACATCACGGGGCTGCCCGCGCCCAGCATTTTGCGGTTTTTGCCTGTGAGCGTTAGGCGCAAGCCCGTTTGCCCAGCGGCAGAAAGCGGCGGCAGGTCGGATACTTTAAACTCGTGTTCCAATTCGCTGTCTGGGTTACCCGCGCTAAACGCGATGTATGAACCCGAAAGCAGCGTGCCCAGCCCTGTGATGCCGTTTTGGTCAATGCGCGGTTTCACCACCCAAAACTGCGTGTCTTTGCGCATCAGGTTTGCACCGTCTTTGTTGATTTTGGCGGTGAGCTCCACGCCTTTTTGGTCGGGCTGCAAGCGAATATTGACTACGCGCCCCACTTCCACATCCAGCATCCGAATGGTGGTGTTGTTGACTTCAATGCCATCGGCGTTGTCCATATACAGCTTGATTTCTGTGCCGCGCGAGCGGAAGCTGTCAATCAACAAATAGCCGCCCACGATGGCAGCGGCAAGGGGAATCAGCCAAACGGTGGAAACCAGCGTTTTGCTGGGGCGAACTTTGGCGGTGTGCGGATGGGGCGTGTGTGCAGTCATACGATAATCAATAATAAAAGGGCAGCCTGAAAATAGGCAGCCTGAAAAAAATCGCTAGTTTACCGCAAAATGGTTAAGAACCCATATTCAAAAACATCATCGCCATTTTTTTATCCCTTTTGGCACGGCTACGGCGTTGAACTCCTGCGCCAATAGTCTCGCTATTGGCTTGAAGTCGCCTTGTATCCGCACCAAAATGAATATTAACATGGGTTCTAAGGGTTCTAATTTTTCAGGCTGCCACATCATGCGGGCAATGAAACTCGCGTATAATCCGCCCTTTCTCCAACCCTTGTCTGATGAAAGATTGAGACCATGTCTGTTGTTACTGCTTTTCGCGGCGAAACCGCGCTTTCTGCTTTCCGCATCAACAAATTGCTGCAAAAAGCCCAATCGCTCGGGCTGCCTGAAAACGCTATTGCAAGCGAATATTGGTATTTTGTGGCATCGGATGCGCCGCTATCAGATGCGGATGCGTTGCAATTAAAGGCTTTGCTGGCTGCTGAACGGGTAACCCCCCCAGATGCCACGCAAAGCCTTTTTTTAATCACCCCGCGCATCGGCACAATTTCGCCGTGGTCGTCCAAAGCCACCAACATCGCGCACAACTGCGGTTTAACCCGCATTGAGCGCATAGAGCGCGGCATGGCGGTGCATCTTTCAGGCAGCCTGAAAACGGATGAACGCGCCGCATGGGCAACCCTGTTGCACGATAGAATGACCGAAAGCGTGCTGCCCAGTTTTCAGGCTGCCGAGCAGCTCTTTGCGCAACACGATAACCCACCATGCGCCAGCGTGGATATTTTGGGCGGTGGCAAAGACGCGCTGCTCGCCGCCAACACCGAAATGGGCTTGGCACTGTCGCCCGATGAAGTGGACTATCTGCAG
Organism: Kingella sp. (in: b-proteobacteria); assembly: GCF_030527935.1. Taxonomy (GTDB): domain Bacteria; phylum Pseudomonadota; class Gammaproteobacteria; order Burkholderiales; family Neisseriaceae; genus Kingella_B. The sequence goes on along the minus strand of NZ_JAUMZV010000038.1, from coordinate 6,337 downwards.
GAAAACTACCGCGCGTTGAACCGCAACCCAACAGACGTAGAACTGATGATGTTCGCCCAAGCCAACAGCGAGCATTGTCGGCACAAAATTTTCAACGCCGATTTTGTGCTCAACGGCGAAAAGCAAGCCAAATCGCTGTTTCGCCTGATACGCGACACCCACGAAGCCAGCCCCAGCGGCACGATTGTCGCCTATAAAGACAATTCTTCCATCATCGAAGGCGCAACCATCGGGCGGTTTTACCCCAGCGCGGCGCGCAACCAAGCCTACGATTTCCACAGCGAAAACACGCATATTTTGATGAAAGTGGAAACCCACAACCACCCCACCGCCATCGCCCCCTTTGCAGGCGCGGCAACAGGCGCGGGCGGCGAAATCCGCGATGAAGGCGCAACAGGGCGCGGCGCACGCCCCAAAGCAGGGCTAACAGGCTTCACCGTGTCCAATTTGCAAATTCCCGATTTCAGGCTGCCTTGGGAGCGCGATTACGGCAAGCCCAACCGCATTTCATCCGCGCTGGACATTATGCTTGAAGCCCCCATTGGCGGCGCAGCGTTTAACAATGAATTTGGTCGCCCCAACTTGCTGGGCTATTTCCGCACCTTTGAGCAAACCTTTAACCAGCAAGTGTATGGCTACCACAAGCCGATTATGATTGCGGGCGGCTTGGGCAATATCCAAGCGGCGCAGTCGCACAAAAACGAAATCCCCGCAGGCGCGTTGCTGGTGCAACTGGGCGGCGCGGGGATGCTGATTGGCTTGGGCGGCGGCGCGGCTTCTTCTATGGCAACAGGCAGCAACAGCGCAGATTTGGATTTTGACTCGGTGCAACGCGGCAACCCCGAAATGGAACGCCGTGCGCAAGAAGTAATAGACCGCTGCTGGCAGCTGGGCGATGCCAATCCGATTATTTCTATTCACGATGTGGGCGCGGGCGGGCTGTCCAACGCGTTCCCCGAATTGGTGAACGATGCGGGGCGTGGCGCGATTTTCAGGCTGCGTGATGTGCCGCTGGAAGAGCACGGCTTGTCGCCCTTGCAAATTTGGTGCAACGAATCGCAAGAGCGTTATGTGCTGGCGATTTTGCCCGATGATTTGGACACTTTCCGCGCCATCTGCGAACGCGAGCGTTGCCCATTTGCCGTAGTCGGCACGGCTACCGATGACGGGCATTTGCGCATGCGCGATGATGTGTTTGACAACAGCCCTGTTGATTTGCCGCTCAATGTGTTGCTGGGCAAACTGCCCAAAACCACGCGCAGCGACAACACCGTAAGGCAGCCTGAAAACGCCTTTAACGCCGCGCAATACGATTTGCGCGAAAGCGTGTATCGCGTGCTGCGCCTGCCCGCCGTTGCCGCTAAAAATTTCCTGATTACCATTGGCGACCGCAGCGTAGGCGGCTTAACCCATCGCGACCAAATGGTTGGCGCGTGGCAAACGCCTGTTGCCGATTGCGCCGTAACCCTGATGGGCTTTGATACCACGCGCGGCGAAGCGATGAGCATGGGCGAAAAACCCGCGCTGGCTCTGGCAAACGCGCCTGCTTCGGGGCGCATGGCGTTGGGCGAAGCCATCACCAACATCGCGGCAACCCCTATTGGCAACATCGGCAACATCAAATTTTCCGCCAACTGGATGGCGGCTTGCGGCGTGGCGGGCGAAGACGAAAAACTGTATCGCACGGTTCAAGCCGTGTCGCAGGCGTGTCAGGCGTTGGGCGTGAGCATTCCTGTGGGCAAAGACAGCCTTTCCATGAAAACCGTGTGGCAGGATGGCGCGGCGCAAAAATCCGTTGTGTCGCCGTTGTCGCTGATTGTTTCGGCGTTTGCGCCCGTGCAAGATGTGCGCCAAACCGTTACCCCCGAGCTGAAAAACGTGAAAGACAGCGTGTTGCTGCTGGTTGATTTGGGCTTGGGCAGGGCGCGGATGGGCGGCTCGGCGTTGGGGCAAGTGTGGAATGATTTGGGCGGCGAAACGCCCGATGTGGACGATATAGGCAGCCTGAAAGCGTTTTATGACGTGATGCAGCAGCTGGTGCGCGAAAACAAATTGCTGGCGTATCATGACCGCAGCGATGGCGGCTTGTTTGCCACGCTGGCGGAAATGGCGTTTGCCGCGCGTTTTGGCGCGAACATCAATCTGCAAGACGATTTTGCCATGGAGCGGCTGGTGAACAATTTGAGCGACCAAGCCATTTTGTTTAACGAAGAACTGGGCGCGGTGATTCAAATTCAGACTGCCGATTTGCACTATGTGCAAGCCCTGTTTGAACAGCATCATTTTGCCGAAACGCTGTATCAAATCGGCACACCGCAGCCTGAAAGCAAGCAAATCCGCATTGATGAACACGAATTTGACTTGGCGGATTTGCAACGCGCATGGCAACAAACCAGCCACCACATCCAACGCCTGCGCGATAACCCCGCCTGCGCCGACAGCGAATTTGCCCTGCTCAACGACAATGCACGCAGCCAATTGTTCGCCGATTTAACCTTTGATTTGCAAGACAATCTTGCCGCGCCCTATCTTTCAGGCAGCCTGCGACCGCAGGAAGCCCCCATAGTGGGAAAACCCAAAATCGCCGTGTTGCGCGAACAAGGCGTAAACGGGCAAGTGGAAATGGCGGCGGCGTTTCACCGCGCGGGCTTTGATGCGTATGACGTGCATATGTCCGACTTGCTCAATGGGCGTTTTGACCTTGCCGATTTTCAAATGCTGGCGGCTTGCGGCGGGTTTAGCTACGGTGATGTGCTGGGCGCGGGCGAAGGTTGGGCGAAAACCATTTTGTTCAACGCCAAGCTGCGCGATATGTTCGCCGCCTTTTTCGCCCGCCCCGACACATTAAGCCTAGGCGTGTGCAACGGCTGCCAAATGATGAGCAACCTTGCCGAAATCATCCCCCATGCAAACCATTGGGCAAAATTCAAACGCAACGAATCCGAGCAGTTTGAAGCGCGGTTTAGCATGGTGCGCGTGCCCAAATCGCCATCGCTGATTTTGGCAGAAATGGCAGGCAGCGCGTTGCCCGTGGTGGTGAGCCACGGCGAAGGGCGCGCCGATTTTACCCACTTGGGCGCGGGCAACAGCGTGCCACCCGATTTAGCCATCGCCCTGCAATACATTGACGGCTTGGGCGAAGTTACCCAAACCTATCCGCTCAATCCCAACGGCTCGCCCAACGGCATCGCAGGCATCACCACCGCCGATGGGCGCGTAACCATTATGATGCCGCACCCCGAGCGCACCTTCCGTACCGCGCAAATGAGCTGGCAGCCTGAAAGCTGGAAAGACAGCGAACTAGCGGGCTGGTATCGCTTGTTTGCGGGGGCGAGAAAGGCGTTGGGGTAGTGTTGGGGTAGGGCAGGGTAAGCAGAGACAGCCTGAAAACGATAAACGGTACAAGTAGAATGTAGCTTTGCCACGCACCATCAAGCATCGTTACACGCCATCATTTTAGGCAGCCTGAAAATAGCTAGAACCGTTTTCAGGCTGCCTTTGCATAAGCAGAGTAGGGCGTACACATCCGCTGCACACACAGTTAAAGGCAGCCTGAAAACGAGCGAAGCGGGTTTCAGCGAAGCTAAAACAACATTTCAAAATACGTTTTCAGGCTGCCTTTTGCAATGAGTTGAACACCCGCAATCCCGCCCAATCCATCGCCGTGCTCATAACCGCCCACCGCTTAACCATAACCAAAAATTCTAAACAAATCTTTAGAACCTGTATTCACTATTTGCATAGGTAGATTTTATGGCATAAAAGCGCGGATACAAGGCAAAAAGCGCAGCAAGGTTGGACACCTTGCGAGCATTTTTAACGCAGTAGCCGCGTTTTTAGGGCATAAAAGATGCCTATGCAAATAGTGAATACAGGTTCTTATATCAATGCCATAATATCCCCAACCTGCATCAGCCATTCCGCCCATTAGGGCAGGGCGCAAGCTCCAGTCGCAATGGCAAAACGCAAGTTGCTATTTCTAATAGTCGTTTCACACAGTCTTATACAAGGCGGCGAGCCGCAGATAGTACAAGTAGTACAGCAAAACTGGCTTTGTCCAAATCTCTGATTTGGCAACAAACCATTTCGCCCGTGGTGGGCGAGCCAACGCTGTATAAGGCTGTGTGGAGCGACTAATAAAAATATTTTCCATAACCCCATCCCTACAACAGGAGAAACTCCCCATGAACGATTGGCATCAAACCCTAAGCTCAGGCACGCTGCTGCTGATTGCCGCCGCAGCCATCGCCTTAATTTTATTGATGATTATCCGCTGGCGTGTGCACGCGCTGCTCACGCTCACGGTGGTCAGCCTGCTTACTGCGCTGGCAACAGACATCCCCGCGCAAGCCATTGTGAACGATGTGCTGCTGAAAAACTTGGGTGGCACGCTCGGCGGTGTGGCGATTTTGGTCAGCCTAGGCGCAATGCTCGGGCGGCTGGTGGAAACATCGGGCGGGGCGCAATCGCTTGCCGATGCCATGATTCGCACCTTTGGCGAAAAACGCGCCCCGTTTGCGCTGGGCGTGGCATCGCTGCTGTTTGGCTTCCCCATTTTCTTTGACGCGGGCTTAGTGGTGATGCTGCCCATCGTGTTCGCCGTGGCGCGGCGCATGAAAGCCACCGTGCTGGCGTATGCTTTGCCGTCTATCGGCGCGTTTTCCGTGATGCACGTTTTCCTGCCGCCACATCCCGGTCCGATTACCGCCGCCGAGTTATACGGCGCAAATTTGGGCTACATTTTGATTTTGGGCATCCCCATCGCCGTGTTCACATGGCTGATTAGCGGCTACGCATGGGGCTTGGCGGCAGACAAAATGTTCCCCATCAGCGTGCCCGATTTGCTCGCAGGCGGCAAACAAGACAACGACCAGCCGCAAACCCCCGCCAGCGCAGGTTTGGTGGTGTCGCTGATGATGATTCCCATGCTGTTGATTTTCTTGAACACAGGCTTGCACATGGCCAGCGCATCAGGCTGGGTGGATGGCAAATCGCCCACCGTGCAATTCTTGCGTATGGTCGGCAGCACACCCGTTGCCTTGCTGATTTCGTTGTTGGCGGCGATGTATTTTCTCGGCACCAAACGCGGCATGAACGGCAGCGCGTTGGAAAAAACGCTGGATAGCACACTCGGGCCGGTTTGCTCCGTTATCCTGATTACAGGCGCGGGCGGGATGTTCGGCGGCGTGTTACGCGCATCGGACATTGGCGACGCGCTCAAAGACAGCATGGCGCATCTGGGCGTGCCCGTGTTGCTCGGCTGCTTTTTGGTGGCGTTGGCACTGCGCATCGCGCAAGGCTCGGCAACCGTCGCCCTAACCACCGCCGCTGGCTTGATGGCAAACGCCGTTGCCGCCGCTGGCTATAACGATTGGCAACTGGCGGGCGTGGTGCTGGCCACCGCCGCAGGTTCAGTCGCCGCCAGCCATGTGAACGATTCAGGCTTCTGGCTGGTGGGGCGACTGCTCAATTTAGACGTGGCGACCACGCTGAAAACATGGACAGTCAATCAAACCTTGATTGCGCTGATTGGCTTTGCGCTATCAGCGGGCGCAGTCGCGCTATTGGAGTGATTTTATCCAGCCGCGTAAATTAAAAATTCTGCCATCTGTTCCTTCTCCCGCTGGAGGGGGAAGATTCGGATGGGGGTGGCAGGTTCAACAAACAGCCGCTCCCATCCGCAAAAGTAGCTTCACATTTTATCGGGACGATTTTCAGGCTGCCTTAATGTCTGTCTCCCCCAATTAGAAAGGAACGCCATTTATGACCCACCACTACATCATCATGGGCATCTGCGGCTGCGGCAAAACCACCGTTGCCGAAGCCCTGCAACAGCAGTTGCATTGCCCCTTTGCCGAAGGCGATGATTTCCACACCCAAGCCAACCGCGACAAAATGGGCGCAGGCATCCCGCTTAACGACGACGACCGCCGCCCGTGGCTGGAACGGCTGCGCGACTGGATGAGCGAGCAAGCGCAACACGGCGCACGCCATACCATCGTTACCTGCTCCGCGCTCAAACGCAGCTACCGCGATATTCTGCGGCAAGCGCAGGGCGAAGTGCATTTTGTGCATTTATCGCCGCCCATTGAAGCCAACCGCGAGCGCATGGAATCGCGGCAAGGGCACTACATGAAAGCCAGCATGATTCAATCCCAGCTAGACACCTTGCAGCCGCTCGCCGCCAACGAGCAAGGCGTGGTGATTACCAGCGCAGGCAAGCCCGATGAAGTGATGGTGGACGTGATGCGCTATGTGAACGCGCAAGCGTAATAAAGATTAGGTGTAGAAATCCCTAGCGTTGTTTACAGTATTTCAAGGACAATACCGTAAATGA
>NZ_JAUMZV010000037.1 GCF_030527935.1 Kingella sp. (in: b-proteobacteria) | reverse complement strand
ATTTTAAAACAATTGGTAAGAAGTAATTTATCCTAGTTATCTAGGACAGCCCCATCATTTTTTTCGCAAAAACTTCCCACAAAGGACACCCCATGAAACTCTACATCTACGACCATTGCCCGTTCTGCGTTCGCGCCCGCATGGCATTTGGGCTTACCCAAACCCCCGTGGAACTCATCACGCTCGCCAACGATGATGAAGCCACGCCCATCGGGCTCATCGGCGCAAAACAAGTGCCCATCCTGCAAAAAGACGATGGCAGCCACATGGGCGAAAGCCTAGACATCGTGCGCCACATCGCCGCGCAAGCCAATACGCCCATCAACGAAACCATCCGCTCCAGCATCCAAGCATGGGCAGACCAAGTGGGCGAATATTACAACCAACTGCTGTTCCCCCGCAGTATCCAGCTTGGCTTGCCCGAGTTCGCCACGCCATCCGCCGTGGTGTACTTTATCCTGAAAAAAGAAGCCAGCGTTGGCACAGGCATCGCCCAAATGCTAGACAAAACGCCCGAGCTGCTCGCCCAAATCCACCGCGACTTGCACGCCCTAGCCAGCCAAATCCACAGCGATATGCTCAACGGTAGCGACATCAGCATGGAAGACATCATCATCTTCCCCATGCTGCGCAATCTCAGCATGGTGCGCGGCATCCAGTTCCCGCAAGTGGTGCAAGACTACATCGCCAACATGGCAGCACGCAGCCAAATCAACACCTATTTTGACTGCGCCGTGTGATGCGCCAAGCGGCACATATAGGCAGCCTGAAAACTGGTTACACGATGAACGCCAGCGCATACGTTGCGATGGCTCAATCGCCCATTGGCAACACGTTTAACCGTTTTCAGGCTGCCTAACATGAATACAATACACACAATAGGCAGCCTGAAAAACAATCGGCAGCCTGAAAAACAAAAACCGTTTTCAGGCTGCCCTGCCCCATCCACCCCACAAAACCCAACCCACCCCATGAAAACCCCGCTTATTCTCGCCATCGCCCTATTCGCCCTGCTCACCGCCATCGCCCTGCTCGCCAACTGGCACACCCAACGCCAAACCGCCGCCTATCTCTACGACAACGCCGCGCAAATCCCCGCGCAAAAAGCCGCCCTACTGCTGGGCACATCCCCCACCCTTGCCGACGGGCGCAGCAATCTCTACTTCGCCCACCGCATCCGCGCCGCCGCCGAACTCTACCGCGCAGGCAAAGTCCGCTACATCATCGTCAGCGGCGACAACCGTAAACGCGGCTACAACGAACCCGAAGCCATGAAAGCCGCCCTTATCGCCCAAGGCATCCCTGCCGAGCGCATCATCCCCGACTACGCAGGCATCCGCACCCTAGACTCCGTACTCCGCGCCCGCAGCATCTTCGTGCAGCCAAGCTACATCATCGTCTCACAAAAATTCCACAACGAACGCGCCGTGTACCTAGCCCGCGCCCACGGCATCCACGCCACCGCCTACAACGCCGCCGATGTAAAAATCTACGCAGGCGGCTTCAAAACCCGCGTCCGCGAATATGGCGCACGCATCAAAATGTATCTGGATTTGCTTACAGGCAAACAGCCCAAACACAGCGGCGAAGCCATCCACCTGCCCGATTAGCGTTTCAGGCTGCCTTGGTATTTCCAAAGGCAGTCTGAAAATTTTGTAAAACCTGTAACCAATGGAGCGTCGGCAGCTCGCCGATATTTCGCTTACATCACACCAACCAGCCCAATTTAGCGACGAGCCGTCGCCGCTCCATTTCAGTTTTCAGGCTGCCTAACCGCGGGTGCAATATTAGGCAGCCTGAAACCATCCCCGCGCCCTACGGCTTGCTGGCAAGCCGTGCCCTTGCCCCTATCGCCCGCCCCAATCAAACTGCTGCGCGCGGCTGCCATTGCACGCGCGAATTGCCAGATGGCTTTCCGCCGCATCAAGGCATTTGCCCGAAGCCACGCTGCGGATGCGGCTGCCATCGGCATACCAACGCTGGTTGTCCTTGCCGTTGCAGGCAAACAAAATCACGCGGCTGCCGTCGCGGGTTTCGTCGCCTGCCACGTCCAGACAACGCGCGTTTTGGCGGATGGTACCGCTGCGCCCATCCCAGCGGAACAGTTGGTTCGCCTGCCCGTGGCAGCGATAGCGGATTAGGCTGCGGTGGTCGTCGCCATGGATGTCCAAGCATTCCCCTTGTGTGGTGCGAATCAGCCCTTCCGCATCGCGCTCGGAGCGATGGCTATGGTGGCTTGGCTCGCGGGCATCAATGTGGATGGTATCGGGCAGGGAAACGCCGCAGGCGGTGAGCAGCAGCGGCAACAGCATGGCGGTTAAAGATTTTTTCATACGGATTTCTTTCGTGATAACAATGAGATGGGTTTTCAGGCTGTCTTAGCAAAACCTTAGAACCTGTATTCACTATTTCCATAGGCAGATTTTATGAAATAAAAGCGCGGATACAAGGCAAAAAGCGCAGTAAGGTTGGACACCTTGCGAGCATTTTTAACGCAGTAGCCACGTTTTTAGGGCATAAAAGATATCTATGGAAATAGTGAATACAGGTTCTTAATAGCAGTGTGTAGGATGGGCAACTTGCTTGCCCACCATGGCGGATAGCTTTAACGTTTTGGTGGGCAAGTGAATTGTCCACCCTACCATTTGGCGTTTTCAGGCTGCCTTTGCATCCGCGCAATAGGCAGTCTGAAACGCAAAACAAAACAGCAACAGCGCATCATCAGCTTATCCCGCCCTACTCCCCCCGCATCAACTGCGCCGCATCCGCGTTAATCCCCCGCAACACCGCCGCAGGGTCATCCGCCTGCGTAATCGGTCGCCCCATCACCAAATAGCTCGCCCCCGCGTTCAACGCAGCCAGCGGGGTCATAATGCGCCGCTGGTCATCCCGATTATTCGCCGTATCCAAGCGGATACCAGGGGTTACCAGCAAAAATTCGTTGCCCAAATGCTGCCGCAATAGCCGCGCTTCCTGCGCCGAACACACCACGCCATCCAGCCCCGATGCTTGAGCCAATTTCGCCCATTGCAGCACCAGCGTTTCAGGCTGCTGGTTGAAACCGATTTCGCGCAAATCTTCCGCCGTCATGCTGGTGAGCACGGTTACGCCAATCAACTGCGGGCGATGCGCATAATTTGCCACCGCTTCTGCCGCCGCTTCCATCATGCGCCGCCCGCCCGCAGCGTGCATATCCACCAGCCACACGCCCATCTCTGCCGCCACTTTGCACGCGCTGGCAACGGTGTTGGGAATATCGTGGTATTTCAAATCCAAAAACAGCTTAAAGCCTTGATGAATGAGCTTTTCTGCCAACGCGCGCCCCGTGGCGGTAAACAATTCTTTACCAATTTTTAACTGGCACAATTCGGGCGACAAGCGGCGCACAAACGCCAGCGTGTCGGCTTCGTTGGCAAAATCCAGCGCCACAATCACGGGCGTGGGCTGGGTGGAAAGCGGGTAATCGGTCATCAAAGGGTTCATGGTGCAGTCTCGTTTTTGCAAAAAAAGGTTATTTTACACGTTTTAACGCAGTTTCTCGCAGGCTAGTGTTTTCAGGCTGCCCCGCGGCTTAGTGTATTCAGTTTTTTCTCTAATATAGTCGTTCCACACAGCCTTAGACAAGGCGGCGAGCCGCAGATAGTACAAGTAGTACAGCAAAACTGGCTTTGTCCAAATCTACGATTTGGCAACAAACCATTTCGCCCGTGGTGGGCGGGCCAACGCGGTATAAGGCTGTGTGGAACGACTATAATTTGTAAAGATTATTTTTTTTCTTTACAATGGTTCTATTGCTTTTTGCACGTTACAAAATAAGGAAAATTTATGAACAGCTTGCGAACTCTATTCGTTTTAACATTGGTGGGGCTGCTGGCGGCGTGTGGTCAATCGGAAGATGCGCCCGTATCCAGCGGCGGCAGCGGGGGCAGCGGACATTCATCCGCCAACCGTGGTTACAAAAAAGCAGACAAAAAAGCCAAATTGTCCGACCTAGAAAACGCCGATTTGCAGGCCATTCAAGATATTTTCGCCGCTTCCAATATCAGCAACATGGAAGTGCGCCAAAACGCCAAAAATTGGAGCTACAAAGCGGGCTTTGAGCCCAGTTGCAGCGCGTATCAATCGTTTTACAATTCGCAACGCTTGCTGTATGCCGACATCGCGCCGCAGATCCAAGCCTTAAAATTGCAAACCGTGTTGGGCAAAGAATTGGTGGCAACGCTTGCCCCCGCGTTGGACAAAATCGCCGATGCTTCCGACCAAATGGTGCTGCTGGATTGGGATGCTTGCGGCACAGCCGAATTTGCCAACAAGCTCGCTCCCGCTGCCAAGCAAATGGCGGAAGCCAACCGCGTTTACGCCAAAGCGATTGTGCAATACAGCGATGCGATTAAATCGCACGAAATGTTTACCCTAGCCGATGAAACTTCGGTGTTGCACACCGCCACCGACACCGAAAAAGCGTTGAAATATCTGCAAGGGAAGCCTGAAAAAGGGCATGAATCGTCCGCCCCTGCGAAGTAGTTAATCATAAGGCAGCCTGAAATTCTGTTTTCAGGCTGCCTTTTGGTTTGTATGACCCTTGTTTACATCATTGTTTACAAGATTGAAACTTTTGCAAAACCCCAGGCAGTAGCCTGAAACATTAAGAAATGCCGTCATTCCCGCGTAGGCGGGAATCTTGTCAGATATTCATAAATGTGTGTAAAAACAATCCATTGCATGAATTTAACCAAGATTCCCGCCTGCACGGGAATGACGGAGAATTGACTATTTCTTGTTGTGTTTTAGGTTTTGCAAAGGTTTCAGATTGTTCACACGACCACCACGCTGTAAACACGCCATTTTCCATTTACCCCAACCATGACCCGCATCCACGCATGGGCAAACATCCCCAGCCTTGCCCACATCCAAGCCCATCTCGCCCAGCATCCCGATAGCCAGCATCTTATCTTCTGCCTGACCGATAACCACGTTATCCCACCATGGCAGCCTGAAAACGAGCAACAGCACGCTCTTGCTCAAGCATGGCAAGAAACCACGCGCTGCCTTGTGTACGATGCCGTGAACTACATCCGCCAATGGCAGCCTGAAACCGACCTTTGGCTGCTGCCACCGCACGCCGCCAGCCATCTGCACGAACACTTCCCGCAGCCTGAAAACATCATCTGGCACACCGTGCCCATCGCCCAACAGCCCGCCCAGCCGCTCAAAGCATGGCAACAGCCGCCACAAAGGCAGCCTTACCCCTTTGTCCAGATCTCCGATTTGGGTATAAAGGGGGATGCCGCAGCGCAACGTGCAAGGCTGAAAACACAATCCCCACCCCATGTGCTTATCATCGGCGCAGGCATCGCAGGCGCAGCCACCGCCCACGAATGCGCCACACGTGGCGCGCGCGTAACCGTGCTGGAAGCCCACGCCCCCGCCCAAGCCGCATCAGGCAATCAACAAGGGCTGCTCTACGCCAAAATCTCCCCCCACGCCACCGCTCAAACCGAGCTGCTGCTCGCAGGCTACGGCTACACCCGCCGCCTGCTGCAACGCCTGTTCCCGCAACAGCAAAACTGGGGCGCAAGTGGCGTGCTGCATCTCAACCACAACGAGAGCGAAACCCAGCGCAACACCCAACTAGCCCAAAACCCGCATTATCAACACCTTTACCGTCCCGTCTCGCCCGCCCAAGCCAGCCAAATCGCAGGCATCCCCATCGCCCAAAACGGGCTATATTGGCAACAAGGCGCATGGCTCAACCCGCCCGCGCTTATCCACGCCCTGCTGCGCCACCCCAACATCACGCTCCACCGCCACACGCCCGCCCACAGCATCCACCACAGCGGCGAGCAATGGCGCGTCCACACCCCCAACGGCATCTTTTCAGGCAGCCACATCGTCTTTTGCACAGGCGCAGACAACGCCCACACCCCCATCATCCAACACTACCCTTTCCAAATCATCCGCGGGCAAACCAGCATCGCCCCCGCCACCCAAGGCAGCCTGAAACTGAAAACCGCCCTATCCGCCGCATCCTACATCTCCCCCGCATGGCAAGGCGAACACTGCTACGGCGCAACCTTCGCCCCCAACAACCCCAGCCGCCAATGGCAACACGCAGACGAAGCCGCCAACCGCCAAGCACTCGCCCAACTTTCCCCCTATCTCGCCCAACAGTTTGCCGATTACTATGCCGCGCAACCGATTGGGCAGCCTGAAAACGAATTTGAACCAATCCCAAACCAACCCACCCATTCAAGCAGCCTGAAACCCAACGCAGCAAATCCCAACAAAACCCACCCCAAAGGACACACCGCCACCCGCTGCGACTGCCACGACCATCTCCCCGCCGTTGGCGCAATCAGCGACCCCGCCGCCCTACGCACCACCTATGCCGCCTACGCCCTAGACAAAAACTACCGCATCGCCACCCCCTGCCCCTACCTGCCCAACGCCTACACCAACACCGCCCACGGCAGCCGCGGGCTCGCCACCGCCCCCATCTGCGCCGCCGAAATCGCCGCCCAAATCTGCCACACCCCCCGCCCCCTATCCGAACGCCTGCGCCAAGCCCTAAACCCCAACCGTCTCATCATCCGCCAAATCATCCGCAGCAAAACATAACCCCGAGCCCCATCATGCCCACCCCGCAATACTTCCTACTCAACACCAACCTTGCCCGCCACCCCCAAGACCACCGCTTTATGCTGGATAACCACGTCGCCGCCGCCTTTGAAGACGGCTACAAAGAAAAAATCGCCCGCATCGCCCAAGGCGACTACGTCTTTCTCTACGCATCAAAACGCGGCATCGTCGCCTACGGACGCGCCAACGGCAACGTGCAACAAACCGACCATCTCGGCATCGCTAACCAAACCTTTTACCAACAACTAAACCCTTTCATTTCCCTAGAACACAACCCCCTGCCCGCCTGCGAAATCAAAACCACACTCGGACACGCCATCGCCTTTGTGCAAACGCTCAGCCGCATCACCGATGGCGAAAAATTGCTGCACCATCTGCAAAACAGAGAACAAAAAGGATAAACCCATCAGGCTTATCCCTACCGTTTCACCATTTTCAGGCTGCCTATTTTCCACCGCAGCCTATGGAGCGGCGACGGCTCGTCGCCAAATAAACATTGAGAGCTACGCTCATCAGAAAGCTGCCAAAAAGCCCGCCAACGCCCATAGCCCAAGGCAGCCTGAAAACATATCCAACAGTTTCAGGCTGCCTTTACCAGTAGGGTGTGCAGCTTCGCTGCGCACGCGGTTTACAAGCCAATCCAGTCCAACCGCGTGCGTGCCTGTGGTACACACCCTACGCGCCGACTAAATCAAATATTTCTTGATTTTTCCCACGCACACCCATGCTCAACATCCTCGCCCTTATCCTATCCAGCATCATCTGGTCGCTGCTGTGGCTGCTGTTCGTTGCCCTATGCCTGCGTCATTTTCCTTGGGCAATGGCACACGACTACCCACCCGATATGCAACAAGCCGCCGCTCTTCCCGCGCCCACGCCTGCGCAAAAAAGACGCACCGCCCTATTTGCCGCCGCAGTCTTTGCCATACTGTTCGCCTTTGCCATCGCCATCACGCTGCTCGCTTACGCAGGGCAGCCAGCATCGTTTGCCACCCTTTTTTGCCATCTCTGGCTGATGGGCATGGCGTGGAATGCAGTGGATTTATTGCTGTTGGACTGGCTGCTGATTTGCACGCTCGGCTCGCCGCTGTTTCTGCTCCCCAACACCGCGCATTGCGCAGGCAGGCGCAATTTTCGTTTCCACTTTATCGGCTTTTTAAAAGGCTGCATCGCCATGAGCATCATCAGCGCAGGGCTGGCGGTTGTAACATTTGGTTGGATGCACATGATGCGGTAAACAAGGGCAGCCTGAAATCTAAGAACCTGTATTCACTATTTCCATAGGCAGATTTTATGAAATAAAAGCGCGGATACAAGGCAAAAAGCGCAGCAAGGTTGGGCACCTTGCGAGCATTTTTAACGCAGTAGCCACGTTTTTAGGGCATAAAAGATGTCTATGGAAATAGTGAATACAGGTTCTTAGATTTCATGCTGCCTTTCCCTGCCCAATCCCGCCCACAAAAAACAGCCGCTCAAAATCAGCGGCTGTTTGTTTTGCTTTGTTACTCAGCAAATTCATCCAACATATCCATCGGCGGCGCAAAAAACAGCGTGCCCGTATGCGCGGTGCTGAAATCCAAAATACGGTCATAATTGCCTGTTGGGTTGCCGATAAACATATTATCCAGCATCTTTTTTACCGTGCTAAACGTGCGGGCATAAGCAATAAAATAGGTGCCCATTTCGTTTGCGCCCGCGCGCCCAAACGGCATATTGTCGCGCACCACCTTAAACTCATCGCCCACATTCGCCAAAGCAATATGCGAATTGGCGGGCTTTTCATCATCATCCATTTCAATATCGTCTTGCTTGCTGCGTCCGATTACTTTCTCTTGCTCGGCAACGGGCAGCTTGCGCCATGCGTTCATGTCGTGCAGATATTTTTGCACGAACACATAGCTGCCGCCCTGATAGGCTTCGTCTTCCTTGCCAATAATCGCAAAATGCGCACGCTCGGCGGGGTCGTGCGGGTTTTCCGTGCCGTCCACAAAGCCCAAGATGGAACGCCCATCCCAATAGCGAAAGCCGTGCACTTCTTCCACGCAGTCCGCCGCTGGCGTGAGCAAGTCCGTTAAAACGGCTGCCATATCGTATAACACGCTTTGCTGCTCAGCACGCAAATGCAAGTGCACATCGCCACGGGTGGCAACGGCAGTGTGTTTCGCGCCTTTGATGGGGGCAAATTCGGCTAACTCGCGCGGCAACGGCTGCGGCAAATCCAAGCGCAGCCATGCGCCGTGGCTGATGCCCAGCACCACGCTGGCTTTTTGTTGCGGAAAACGATTGGTGGCAGAATTGTTGAGATTGCCGATTAAGCCGCACAGGCTTTTGAATGCGGGGGAAGCGTCGATGCCGTCTTTGAAATTCCACACCATAAAAATGGTGTTTTCGTTGGGCGTATCGGTTACGCGTTGAGATTGAATATCAGTCATTTTTATCCTATTTTTCAGTTGTTCGCGGTTTGCGGCGCGATTATAAGAGTTGAAAAAATGGAAAGCAAATTAGGCAGCCTGAAACGCTTAAACCCCGTTTTCAGGCTGCCTTTATCGCCCACCGCATCTCACTCATCCGCAATCAACTGCCGCTCGCTCTCAAACACCTGCACCGCATATTTGCAGCCCTTTTTATCCGCGTTCACGCAAGAAACCATCTGCGGCACAAGCTGGTAGCTGCCCGCTTGCGTGGCGTAAAAGCCAAACATCGGCGAAGCATCCGCCGCGGTGTCGGCTTTCAGCGTTGCGCCGTCTTGTTGCAAGGCTAAATCTATGTTGCTGCATTCATCGGCGCAGTCGGCAAAAAAGGCGTAGTGCTTGCCTGCCGCCAGTTTAACGTTGTGCTGGGCGGTTGCGCCTGCGGTGAGCTTGCTGGTTTTGCGCAACAGCTCGCGGGCATTTTTGTCCACCGCGTTGATTTCCATTTGGTTGATAAACGGGGCTTTGTCTGCCCACGTCGCCAGCAGTTTATTGTTGGCAGAACAAGCGGTTAGGCTGGCAAGCAGCAGCAAAAAGATGGGGGTGCGCCACATGGTTATTCCTTTGTAAACGGGGCAAAACAGCGTTTCAGGCTGCCTATTCGCGCGCCAAAATCATCGCATCGCCGTAGCTGAAAAAACGGTATTGCTGTGCAACCGCGTGGCGATACACCGCGCGGATTTTATCGCAGCCTGAAAACGCCGACACCAGCATCAGCAGCGTGGATTTTGGCAGGTGGAAGTTGGTAATCAAGCGGTCTATCACTTGGAACTGAAAACCGGGGGTGATGAAAATATCGGTGTCGTCCTGCCCTGCTTTCAGGCTGCCTGAACGGGCGGCGGATTCAATCGCCCGCAGCGAAGTCGTGCCCACCGACCACACTTTGCTGCCGCGCTGCTTGGCGGCGGCGATTTTGGCAACCGTGTCGGCGGGCACGTCAAACCATTCGCTGTGCATTTTGTGCTCGGCGATGTTGTCCACGCGCACAGGCTGGAATGTGCCCGCGCCCACGTGCAGCGTTACTTCGGCAAACTCCACGCCTTTGGCTTTCAGGCTGCCTAACAGCGCATCGGTGAAATGCAAGCCTGCGGTGGGCGCGGCAACTGCGCCTTGGAACTTGGCGTACACGGTTTGATAACGCTCATCGTCCGCCGCATCAGCCGCGCGCGCGATATACGGCGGCAGCGGCAATTTGCCGTGCTGTTCCAATAATTCGTACACCGTTTGCTTGCCCGCAAACTGGATTTTGAACAGCTCATCGGCGCGTTCCAGCATGGTGGCGTGGATGCCGCCGTCAAAAATCAGCTCCGCGCCTGCCTTGGGCGATTTGGACGAGCGAATGTGCGCCAGCGCGGTGTGCGCATCCAGCACGCGCTCAATCAGGGCTTCAATTTTGCCGCCGCTGGCTTTTTGCCCAAACAGCCGCGCGCGCATCACTTTGGTGTTGTTGAACACCAGCACATCGCCCGCGTTGATGTAGCGCGGCAAATCGGAAAACTGTTGGTCTAAAAAGGTTTGGTCGGCAGGCGACGCATCGGGCAGCGCAACCAGCAGGCGGCTGTTGCCACGCTGGGCAGGCGGGTTTTGCGCGATAAGATGCTCGGGGAGCGTGAAATCAAAATCGGAAAGTTGCATGGTTGGAATTTTGTTTAAGAGATGGGCAAGGGGCGGGATTATACGCGGGTTGGGGATTGTTTTCAGGCTGCCTTTTCGGGTTGGATGGAATAGTTTAGGCAGCCTGAAAACCACCGCTGCGGGCTTTTCAGGCTGCCTTTGATATTTGCCAATAGGCAGCCTGAAAAAAGAGAGAAAACGGTTTTTCAGGCTGCCCAAATAACGCCGCAGATTACTCAGGCGCAATTTCAGTATAAGGCACGCGCCCATCAATCAGCGCAAGCGTTTCTTCGCCGCTGTGCGATTTCACATATTGCTCCACTTCGGCTTTGGCTTTGGGCGCGTTGGGCAGATAAGCGGTTTCAATTTCCGACAGCTTGCTGTCAAAGTTGCGGCGAGCCAGCTCGTTGCTATCGTTGCCGCTTTGCTTGGCTTGCGCAGATTTGGCTAACACATAAGCCGCAAAGGGGCTTTTGGGCACGCCATGCCCTTGCATATACATCAGCGCGAGCGAATACAAGGCGGGCGCGTTGTTGCCTTTGGCGGCTTGGCGATACCAATACGCGGCGGTGTCGTAGTTTTGTTCTGTGCCCTGCCCTAAATCATACAGGCGAGCCAGTTTGTAGCGCACGGCGTTGTTGCCCGATTGCGCGGCGACTTTGTAAAACGGCAAGGCTTGGGCAAAGGCTTGCATACTTTCATCGTAGCAGAAGCCTGCGTTGGCGGCGTTGGCGGCATCTTTATGCAAGTCGTACACTTTTTCCAAGTTGCGGCAGGCGTGGTTCACATCTTTGGGCACGCCGTCTCTGCCGTCCAAATACGCCATCGCGGTTTCGCTTAGGGCTTGGGTGTTGTTTTGGTCGGCGGATTTGTTGAGCCAGAAGATGCCGTTTTGCCAATCGCCCGAATCGGCATAAAACTTGCCCACGGTGTATTGCGCATCGGCATCGCCTGATAACGCGCTTTGGAACGCGCCAAAGTCGTTTAACAAAATATTGTGGTCGGCGTGTTGCGCGTTGAGCCACGAATTGCCCATAAACGCGCCCGCGCCCAAAATGCCCACAAGGGCAAGAACGGCAATGGTTTTACCAGAATTGTTTGCTGCCATGATGTTATTCCTTGTTAATCTAATGAATTGAACAGACGACATTTTAACATATCTTTTCAGATGCCCCTATTTTCAGGCTGCCTTAGGGCGTTTCTGTATGTTTAAAGACACAAAGGCAGCCTGAAAACGGGATTGTGTTATAATCCTTTCTTTTCAAAGGATAAAACGATGGCAAACAAACCCAAATCCCGCGCCAACGCGCCGCAAGAATCGCTGATAAGCAATCTGAACCACAAGCGCGAAAACTTAAAACACACCAGCATACTGCGTGGGAATTTACTCAAAATTTCTATTATTTTCTTGCTGTGTGCCAGCTTGTTTAATGTGATTATGATGTTGAAGCGATAAACCACGATAGGCAGAAATCTTTGCAAAAACTAAGAACCTGTATTCACTATTTCCATAGGCAGATTTTATGAAATAAAAGCGCGGATACAAGGCAAAAAGCGCAGTAAGGTTGGACACCTTGCGAGCATTTTTAACGCAGTAGCCGTGTTTTTAGGGCATAAAAGATGTCTATGGAAATAGTGAATACAGGTTCTTAAATTTGTGGCATATGTAAAATCAAATTATGCCCGTGTCGTCGGGCATAAATGCCCGACCTACGATAAACAACATTTCTTATTTTGCAGCCCCTAAGGCTTTTACAAAGGTTTCAGGCAGCCTGGAACGCTATTCTCTCCGTACACAAAAAACAGCACGTTTTGCGCGTGCTGTTTTTGTTTTCAGGCTGCCTATTTTTTCTTAGCGTGTTTCAGCGAATCAATCGCCACCGCCATCACAATAATCGTGCCTTTGATGATGTATTGCCAATAGGGGCTCACGCCGATGTAGCTCAAACCGTAGTTAATCAGCGTGAAAATCACCACGCCCATCACCACGCCAACCACCGTGCCCACGCCGCCGCTAAACGACACGCCGCCGATGACGCAAGCGGCAATCGCGTCCATTTCATACATAAAGCCCAAGTTGTTGGTTGCCGAGCCGATGCGCCCCGCTTCCAGCAAGCCGCCAAAGGCATAGAACACGCCCGATAGCGTATAAACGCCGAGCAGGTTAAGCGTAACGTTTACGCCCGACACCCGCGCCGCTTCGGGGTTGCCGCCGATGGCAAACAGGTTTTTGCCAAAGCGCGTTTTGTTCCAAATAATCCACATCAACACAATCGCCACCAGCGCATACACGGTGATATACGACAGGCGAAAGCCGCCAAGGCGGAAAAAGCCTTGCGTGAACTGCGAATAGCTTTCGGTGAAGCCCGCAATCGGCGCAGAGCCAACATGGTCGTAATACAGCGAATTGATGCCGTAGATAATCAGCATCGTGCCGAGCGTGGCGATAAACGGCGTTACGTTTAACACGGTTACGATGATGCCGTTCACCAAGCCAATCACCGCGCCAATGGCGCACGCCAGCAGGATAACCAGCGGAATCGGCACTTCGCCCAAATTAGGGAACACTTTGTTGACATTGTCCACTGATTGCAACAGCGTGGCGGAAACCACCGCCGCCAGCCCCACTTGCCGCCCCACGGACAAATCCGTGCCCTGCGTAACAATCAGCCCCGCCACGCCCAGCGCGATAATCACGCGCACGGATGATTGGGTCAAAATATTGCTGAAATTGGTTAGGCTCAAAAAGCTGGTGTCTTTGGAGACAATCACCGCCAGCAAAATCAGCAGCACAAAATAGAGTGCATAGTTTTTAAATAGCTCAAAGGCTTGGTTGGAAGCGGTACTCATATTGGGTTTCCTTTGGGGGATGGTTTTTCAGGCTGCCTTGCGCGGTGTATTGCGGGGTTTCAGGCTGCCTGTGAAGTTTTAATTGGGTTGAACGACTATTTAAACAGCGATGCGGGCAAATGCCCATTTGGCTTTTTCAGGCTGCCTATCGGCTCTGCCATCACCTGATTCAGGCAGCCTGAAAAACGATTTACAGATACTTCGCCGATAGCTGCAAAATCTCTTCTTGGCTGGTTTTCGCGGTTTCCACTATGCCCGCCACGCGCCCCGCGCTCATCACAAGGATGCGGTCGGTGATGCCGAGCAATTCGGGCATTTCGGATGAAATCATAATCACCGCTTTGCCGCGCGCCGCCAAATCGTTAATCAGTTGATAAATTTCAAATTTCGCGCCGATGTCAATGCCGCGCGTGGGTTCGTCTAGCATCAAAATTTCGGGGCTGGTGAGCAGCCAGCGTCCCAAAATCACTTTTTGCTGGTTGCCGCCCGATAGCGAGCCGATGCGCGTTTTGTGCGCGGGAGTTTTCACGCGCATGGCATCAATCACCCATTGCGTGTCTTCTTTCATTTTTTTGTTATTCAAAAAGCCAGATTTTTCGTAGCCGCGAATGTTGGAAATCAACGAGTTAAAGCTGATGTCTAGCCCACCAAAAATGCCCGTGCTGCGCCGTTCTTCGGTTACCAGCGCAAAGCCGTTTTTAATCGCATCCACAGGCGAATGGTTGTTCACCAGCTTGCCATGCACGCGCACTTCGCCGCCTTGTTTTTCGCGGATGCCAAACAGCGTTTCCACAATATCGGTGCGTTTTGCGCCCACCAAGCCGCCAATGCCCAACACTTCGCCTTGGCGCAATTCAAAGCTCACATCTTGGATAGACGGTTGATTTTTCGCGGTTAAATGGCTCACTTGCAACACCACTTCGCTGGGCGTGTTGGTTTTTTCTGGGAAGCGTTGCGTTAAGCTGCGCCCCACCATTTTGGCGACCAGTTCGTCCATATTGGTTTGGGCAACTTCTAGCGTGTCTATCCATTTGCCATCGCGCAAAATGGTGGTTTCATCGCAAATTTTGAAAATTTCTTCCATTTTGTGCGAGATATAGATGATGCCGCAGCCGCGTTGTTTCAGTTTTTCAATGATTTTAAACAGATGGGCGACTTCTTTTTCTGATAGCGATGAAGTCGGCTCGTCCATGATGACGATTTTGGCGTTATACGAGAAGGCTTTGGCGATTTCTATCATTTGCATTTCGGAAACGGATAGTTTCGCCACTTTTTCGCGCGGGTTGATGTGGATGTCTAGCTCGTTGAAGATGGCTTGCGTGTCGGCAAACATTTTGGCTGTGTCCACAAACAAGCCTTTGGTGGGGTATCGCCCCAGCCATAGGTTGTCCATCACCGTGAGCTGTTTCACCAAATTCAGCTCTTGATGCACCATAGAAATGCCGTTTTCCAACGCTTCTTTCGCGCTGCTGAAATTGACTTCTTTGCCCAAAAATTGAATGCTGCCCGAATCTTTGGCGTAGATGCCAAACAGGCATTTGAGCAGCGTGGATTTGCCTGCGCCGTTTTCGCCCATCAGCGCGTGCACCGAATGGGCTTTCACGGTTAGGTTTACACCATCCAAGGCTTTGACACCAGGGAAGGCTTTGTGCACATCGGTCATGGCGAGCAGGATTTCGTGTTCAGGCTGCGTGGGGTTGGGGGGCGAAGCGGTCATGGGGGTTGTCCTGTTGTTGTTATGGTGGTGGTTATGGCGATTGAGATTAAAGGGTGGCAACAGCGTTTTCAGGCTGCCTTTTGCGGAACAAGATACCATTTAAGGCAGCCTGAAACAGCTAAACGTTTATATCGCCATTTCAGTTTTCAGGCTGCCTTTGGGTCTTAGAACCTGTATTCATTATTTGCATAGGCAGATTTGATGACATAAAAGCGTGGATACAAGGCAAAAAGCGCAGCAAGGTTGGACACCTTGCGAGCATTTTTAACGCGGTAGCCGCGTTTTTAGGGCATTAAAGATGCCTATGAAAATAGTGAATACAGGTTCTTACAAGGCAGCCTATCGCTTACTTCGCAAATTTATCCAAATTGGCTTTATCCACGCCCACATAAGGCACGCGAATCATATTGTTTTCCAGCTTCAATTCAGGATTTTGTTTCGGGTCTTTGCCGTTTGCCAAATCCACCGCCAGCGCGTAAATCGCTTTGGCTTGCGTGTCGCCATCGTTTAACACCGTGCCCGATAGCGTGTCGGCTTTAATCATTTGCAAGGCTTCGGGCAGCGCATCCACGCCAAAGGTGGGCAACACTTTGCCTTGCGCTTTCATCGCTTCCACCGCGCCCATTGCCATCGCATCGTTGTTAGACAACACCACTTCAATCTGCTTGCCGCTAGGCCCTGCCAGCCAAGCCTGCATGATGTCTTTGGCTTTGGCAGCGTCCCACATCCCTGTATCCAGTTGCAACTGTTTCACTTTGTAGCCATCGGCTTTCAGTTTTTCCACCACATATTTGGTGCGCGCTTCCGCATCGGGATGACCAGGTTCGCCTTTGAGCAACACATAATCAATCACGCCGTCTTTGTTCAAATCCCACTCAGGATGCGCTTTCCAAGAATCGCCCACCAATTTGCCTTGGATTTCGCCCGATTCTTGCGGATTGGTGCCGATAAAATAAGCCTTGTCGTAGGTTTTCAACGCGGCTTCCCCAGGGTCTTTGTTAAAGAAAATCACAGGCACATCCGCCGCTTTGGCTTTGCTGATAATGGTCGGCGCGGCGGCGGGGTCAACCAAGTTAATCGCCAACACTTTCACGCCTTTGGACAGCAATACGTCCACTTGGTCGTTTTGCGTAGATTGGCTGTTTTGCGAATCGTTGAGCAGCAATTCAGCCGTTTTGTGCGTTGCCGCTTCGTTTTCCAAAGCCTTGCGCATCAACGACATAAAGTTGTCGTCATATTTATAAATGGTAACGCCAACTTTTGCGCCTTCGCCCACCGCAGCCGCGCCGCTGGATTGCGCCGCTTGCGCGCCCGAAGCATTGCCCGCAGGCGCGCTGTTGTTGCCCGCATCGCCGCAAGCTGACAAGCCCAAAGTGGCGCACAAAACCGTAGCCAAAAATGTTGGTTTAAATTGCATGATTACATCTCCAAAAGTGGGTTTACATCGTTTTCAGGCTGCCTATTGCCAGATGCCCAAGGCAGCCTGAAAACCAATTTGAACAGATTAGCTGCGCAATACAGCCAACTACACAAAACTACAATGAACAAGTTTCTACCAAACGAAAAACTTTGTAAACCCACAAATTTTGCCATTGGGCAAACGATTTGAATTTAAATTGAAAAAAAATGTATGTTTTCGTAAAAATTCGCCATAAAATAGCCAAAATTCTGTTTCACAACACTACACGCGAGTATCCATCCCATGTTCTCCCCCGCCGACCACCCCCACCGCCGCTATAACCCTTTAACGGAAAGCTGGATTTTAGTCTCCCCCCATCGCGCCAAACGCCCGTGGCAAGGGCAGCAAGAAAAAGCCGACACCGCGCCCAAGCCCGCCCACGACCCCGCCTGCTACCTTTGCCCGCGCAACACGCGCATCAACGGCGAAACCAATCCCGATTACGCCGAGCCATTCGTGTTCACCAACGATTTTTCCGCTCTCCTGCCCGACACGCCCGTGTTTAGCGACAACGCCAACCTGCTGTTTCAAAGCCAAAGCGTGCGCGGCATCAGCCGTGTCATCTGCTTTTCGCCCGACCACAGCAAAACCCTGCCGCAGCTCACGCAGCCTGAAATTGAGCGCGTGATAGCCGTGTGGCAAGCGCAAGCCGCCGAGCTGGGGCAAAGCTACCGCTGGGTGCAGATTTTTGAAAACAAAGGCGCGGTGATGGGCTGCTCCAATCCGCACCCGCACGGGCAGATTTGGGCGAGCGATTTTCTGCCCGACTTGCCCGCCAAAGCGCACGCCGCGCAGCAACGCTATTTCAGGCTGCATGGCAGCAATTTGTTGCACGATTATGCCGCCGAAGAATTGCGCCGCCGCGAGCGCATCGTGGTGGAAACCGCGCATTGGCTGGCGGTTGTGCCCTATTGGGCGGCGTGGCCGTTTGAAACGCTGCTGTTGCCCAAATTCCCCGCCCAGCGCATCACCGATTTGTCGCCCGCCGAACGCGCCGATTTGGCATTGGCATTGAAGCAGCTCACCACGCGCTACGACAACCTGTTTGAAACCAGCTTCCCCTATTCAATGGGCTGGCACGGCGCGCCGTTTGACGGCGAAGCGCACCCCGAATGGACGCTGCACGCGCATTTTTATCCGCCGCTGCTGCGCTCGGCAACCGTGCGCAAGTTTATGGTGGGCTATGAAATGCTTGCCGAAGCGCAACGCGATTTAACGGCGGAGCAAGCGGCGGAAAGATTGGCGGCGTTGTCGCTGGTGCATTATTTGGAGCGATGATTTTCAGGCTGCCTGTGGCTGTTTTTATCAACAAGGGCAGCCTGAAAATAAGCAGGGTGGGCAACTTGCTTGCCCACACGATGTGAACTACCAAACCTGTTTTCAGAAGGAACCCCCCATGACCCCCACCCCACTCCCCCAACTCTTCCAACAACAATTCGCCCGCCCCCACGCCGCGCTCATTCGCGCCCCCGGTCGTGTCAATCTTATCGGCGAACACACCGACTACAACGACGGCTTCGTACTGCCCTGCGCCATAGACTTCGCCACCCACGTCGCCATCGCCCCCAACGGCAGCCGCAGCGTGCGAGTGTATGCCGCCGATTACAACGAGCGCGACGAATTTTCGCTAGACGCGCCCATCGCCCCATCCGAAAAACAATGGGCAAACTACATTCGCGGCGTGATTTGGGTATTAGCCGAACGCGGTTTCAGGCTGCCCGAAGGCGTGGACATCGCCGTCAGCGGCAACGTGCCACAAGGCGCAGGGTTAAGCTCGTCCGCCGCGCTGGAAGTCGCCATCGGCAAAGCCGTGCAACATATTTTCAGGCTGCCTTTAAGCGAAACCGAAATCGCCCAAATCGGGCAATACGCCGAAAACCGCTTTGTCGGCTGCAACTGCGGCATCATGGACCAACTCACCAGCGCGCGCGGGCAAGCAGGGCACGCCGTGTTGATTGACTGCCGCAGCCTGCACACCGAAGCCGTGCCCATTCCCTCAGGCTTGGCGATTATGATTATCCACAGCCATGTGCAACGCGGCTTGGTGGGCAGCGAATACAACACCCGCCGCGCCCAATGCGAAGCCGCCGCCGCCCATTTTGGCGTACCCGCCCTGCGCGACCTATCGCTCGCCCAGTTTGACGCAGGCAAGCACGGCTTGGACGCAACCGCCGCCCGCCGCGCCCGCTACATCATTCAAGAAAACCAGCGCACGCTCGATGCCGCCGCTGCCATGCGCCGCAACGACATCGCCGCCCTAAGCCGCCTAATGGCCGCCAGCCACGCAGGCATGCGCGACGAATTTGAAATCACCCACCCCGCCGTGGACACGCTGGTGGCACTCGCCAGCGAAATCATCGGCGAACGCGGCGGCGCACGCATGACAGGCGGAGGCTTCGGCGGCTGCATCGTCGTCCTTGCGCCACACGATTTGGTAAACGCCGTGCGCCAACACATCGCCCAGTATTACCACGCACGCACGGGGCTGCAAGAAGAAGTGTTTGTGTGCACGCCGCAGGCAGGGGTGAGCGTGGTTGAATGATTTTTTGATGGTTTGAGATTTAGAACCTGTATTCACTATTTCCATAGACAGATTTTATGACATAAAAGCGCGGATACAAGGCAAAAAGCGCAGCAAGGTTGGACACCTTGCGAGCATTTTTAACGCAGTAGCCGCGCTTTTATGTCATAAAATCTGTCTATGGAAATAGTGAATACAGGTTCTTAAATGCAGCATTTGGCGACGAGCCGTCGCCACTCCATTTTAGGTTTTCAACCTTGCGCGTTGCGCTGCGGTATAACCATTTATACCCAAATCAAAGATTTGGACAAATGGATAAGGCTGCCTTTGCCCTACCCGCTTGCCACGTTTATCGCCGTTGCGCTACTATTCGCCTGCTTTTGACGGCGCATTGGGCGGACATTTGACGATAAACGCAGCGCACTAAAAGCACTTAGTTTCAGGCGCGCCCAAGGCAGCCTGAAATTCACTCAACCCACCACAAGGAAAACTGAATCATGACAACCGTTACACTCGCTGGACAACCCGTACAACTCAACGGCGCATTGCCCGCTGTCGGCGCAGCCGCACCCGCATTCACGCTCACCGCCGCCGATTTATCCGACAAAACGCTGGCGGATTTTGCAGGCAAGCGCAAAGTGCTCAATATTTTCCCCAGCATTGACACAGGCGTGTGCCAACAATCGGTGCGCACGTTTAACCAACGCGCATCAGCATTAGCCAACACCGTTGTGCTGTGCATTTCTGCCGATTTGCCCTTTGCCCAAGCGCGTTTTTGCGGCGCGGAAGGCTTGGACAACGTGGTAACGCTGTCTAGCTTCCGCAGCAACTTTGCGCAGGATTACGGCGTGGCACTGGCCGATGGCGCGTTGCGCGGTTTGACTGCCCGCGCGGTGGTGGTGCTGGATGAACACGACAAAGTGCTGCACGTTGGTCTCGTGCCCGAAATCAAAGAAGAGCCTGATTACGATGCGGCGATTGCGGTTTTGTAATCGGTCGTCC
Source organism: Kingella sp. (in: b-proteobacteria) (assembly GCF_030527935.1). GTDB lineage: Bacteria > Pseudomonadota > Gammaproteobacteria > Burkholderiales > Neisseriaceae > Kingella_B. The sequence goes on along the minus strand of NZ_JAUMZV010000037.1, from coordinate 233 downwards.
TTGCTGTAAACAAAGGCAGCCTGAAAACGGGGTTATGCGTTTTCAGGCGTAAGTAACAAATTTACTGCTAAATCCAAGAACATAGCCGCTAAGTAACAAATTTACTGCTGCAAGTTCATTTTTTGGAAAAATAGTCTTTAATAAACCTAATCCTGCCATCCTTACTCATCCCCTGATAACACCTCAAAAGCCGTTTCATGTCCGAGAATGTGCCGTCCAAGAGATTGGTGGTA
>NZ_JAUMZV010000036.1 GCF_030527935.1 Kingella sp. (in: b-proteobacteria) | reverse complement strand
AAAACCTGTGTTTGGGTTTCGGCTGTCGAAGGAAAGGTTTTTTTGCAAAGGTCTCTCTTCGTCATTCCCGCGTAGGCGGGAATCTTGGTTAAATTCACACAATGGATTGTTTTTGCACACATTTATGAATGTTTAGCAAGATTCCCGCCTACGCGGGAATGACGGCACTTCTTGCGTTTCAAGCTGCCTTTGGCTTTACTGCCCTGCGTGCAATACAAAAATCGCGGGGCGTTTTTTTAGGCTGGGCAGGGCGGGCATTTTGCGCCATTGGTGGATGCTTTGGCTGATGATTTGCTGGCTGGGCAGGGTTAAATCGCAGGCGATGCACAGGCGGGTGTGGGGGTGCAGGGTGGCAAGGGCATCGGCGAGCAGGGCTTCGTTGCGGTAGGGGGTTTCTATGAATATTTGGGTTTCGTTGGCTTGGCGGGAGCGGGTTTCTAGGGTTTTCAGGCTGCCGATGCGTTCGTCTTTATTGGCGGGGAGATAGCCTTTGAAGGCGAAACTTTGCCCGTTTGCGCCTGATGCCATTAGGGCAAGCACGATGCTGCTTGCGCCGATAAGGGGTTTGACGGTGTAGCCTGCGGCGTGGGCTTGGGCGACTAGGTTTGCCCCTGGGTCGGCGATGGCGGGGCAGCCTGCTTCGCTGACTAGCCCTAAATCGCGCCCTTCGCGCAGGGGTTGCAGCAGCGCGGCGATGGCGTGCGCGGGGGTGTGTTCGTTGAGCGGTTGCAGGTTGAGCGCGCGGATGGGGGCGGCGAGATTCATGTGTTTTAGGTGGGTGCGGGCGGTTTTTTCGGCTTCTACGACGAAGTCGGTAAGGTGGGCGATTTGGGCTTGCTCGTGGGGGAGCAGGCTGGGGGTGTCGGCTGCGCCAAGGGGGGTGGGGATAAGGTAGAGTGTAGGCATGGTGGGGATGGGGGTTGGGGTTTTAGCTACGCTGAACGGTGTTTCAGGCTGCCTTGTTGTGGTAATACGCTGCGTTATGGCGACGAGCTGTCGCCGCTCCATTAGGCAGCCTGAAAATGTTTACGGCGCAATATATAGCGGGTAATTTTTGGGCACGATGTGGCTATGTGTGCGGCTGTTATAGGGCATGGCGTATTTTTGTTTGGTGTAGCGTTTTTTGCCTATATTGCCGCTGAGCGTGGCTTGGATGCCCCACACGCCGTTTTGTTCGGTGGTGCGGTTGAAGCGGATTTGCGCTTCTAGGCTGGTTTGACGGTCTTGGCAGGAGCGTTTTTCTGCGCCTGTGTAAAGGGTGCAGTCGCCATACGCGCCGCTGTTGTCGTTGCCATCGGGGATGAAGCTGGTGGCGACGCGGGTGTTGTCGGTGAACAGGAAAAATTGCCTTGTTTCGGTTGCGCCTTGGCCTGTGTAGCTGTTTTGGGTTTGGTAGCCCCAGTTTTGTTTGCCCACTTGCACAAAACGCCATAAGGACGGGGGCTCGCCCCATGCGCCGACTTCGCTTTTGCCGTGCTGCGTGATAGCCCATGCGTTGCCTGTTTTTTCTAATATGAATAGCTCGGCTAGCCCTGAGGCGGCGTGGCTGTCGTTTTTGCGCTGCTCTTGGGTGTGTTGTAGGCGAAGCCTGTGTAGAGCACATAGCGGGTGGCTTTGCCGTGGCGATTTACGGTGTGGCTGGCGGCGGGCTTCATGCAGTAGGCGGTGTTTTCAGGCTGCCTTGGGTCGCTGGGGGGCGGGGCGGTGAGTTGGCATGGGTGTGCGGGCTGTGGGCGTTGGTAATGTTGGTTGATGAGATTGCGGATGGCGGTATCGTCTGCGCTGGGGGCGGCGAGAGCGAATGCGGGGATTAGAGCGAGAACGAGAAGGATGGGTTTCATGGGATGGCTCTGGGTGAGATGGGTGGAAAGAGAAGGCAGCCTGAAAATGGGAATGGGCTAGAAGCGGGGAAACGTGTTTTAGCTGCGCTGAACGGTGTTTCAGGCTGCCTTTGGGTTATTCGGTGTCGGACCTTTGGGGTTGGGGGGAGTAGGGTAGGGCAGCCTGAAAATGGATTGTGTTTTGGTTTTGTTGGCGTTTTGGGTTTTAGCTACGCTGAACTGCGTTTCAGGCTGCCTATTGTTGTTAAGCTAATCCAGCGGTAAACATGGGCAGCCTGAAACGCTGTATTCAAGCAAGGCGGTTGGTTTGGCGTGCTATTTGGCAACGAGCCGTCGCCGCTCCATGCGTGGCGGATGGCATAGGCAGCCTGAAAACCATCCCGCCCCATCAATCCATCTGCGACACCATCACAGGCAGCCCGCGCACGGCTTGCATCACTTCGTCCACTTTGCCGCGATAGATTTGCAGGGCGGCGCGGTCGGCGGTGGCAAGTTGCGGCGTGGGCAGGGCAACGGTGGCGGGGTTCACAGGCTGCCCGTTAATCCGCACTTCGTAGTGCAGATGCGGGCCGGTGGAATGCCCCGTGCTGCCCACCAAGCCAATCACCGCGCCCGAGTTCACGCGCGTGCCCACGTCCACGCCGCTGATAAACGCGCTCAGATGCCCGTATAGCGTTTCCATGCCGTTGTCGTGGGTAACCATCACGGCGTTGCCGTAGCCGCCTTTCCAGCCGCGAAAGCTGACCACGCCATCGCTGGGGGCCAACACGCGCGTGCCTTGCGGGGCGGCGTAGTCAATGCCTGTGTGCATCCGCACGGTGTGGGTGATGGGGTGCACGCGGATGCCAAAGGGCGATGAAATGCGGGTGTAGCTTTCAATCGGCAGCCCGCCAAAGCCTTGGCGCAGCGGTTCGCCGTTTTCGTCATAATAATTGCCGCCGTTGTCGGCATCGCCGTTTTCAAAATAATAGGCGTAATAAGTGTGATTGTTGGCGGTTACTTCGGCAGCCAGCACGTTGCCCGTTGCCACTTCTTGCCCGCGAAAATACAGGCTTTCATACAACACGCGCACGCTAGACCCTTCGGGCAGTTTGTCTAAATTGATTTTATCGGCAAAGATTTCTTTGAGCGTGATGCGAATATCAATCGGCACGCCCGCTTGCCCCAACGCGCCCGACACGGAAGACGTAATCACCACCGAGCGCAGCGATGGCAGGGTGGTGGTGTCGCCTTCGGTTTTGCGCAGCTGCCATTTGCCATCGGCGTATTCAATCGCCACCAAGTTGCGCTCGCCGTCTTCATCGTTAAAGAATTGAATATCGGTAACATTTTGCTGCGCATCAATGTGCGCGCTCACAATTTTGCCCTCATGGAGCTTCAACGATTTCAGGTTAATCGGGCTGTTTTGCACAAAATCTTGCAGATTCTGCTCGCTCACGCCAATGCGCGCCAACACCATAGGCAGCGTGTCGCCCTCTTGCACTTCCTCGTCGCGCCAATAGCTCAATCGCCCAAAATCGGTGATTTTGGGGCTGGGCAACACTTGGCGCACCAAACGCGCATTGGGCGCAATTTCCGCCTTTTTCGGGCTAAACGCCACCGCCACAAGCACCAGCGCAAGCGCGATAATCGGAAAAATAATCAGTTTGTTAGGATTTATTTTTTTCATTGGACAACAGATGTAAAGCAAATCGGAAAACGCGCGATTTTAGCATTTTCAGGCTGCCTGAAAGAGACTTTTGATGGCGGGCTGCTACAATCCGCCTTTTTTGTTTGCCGCTCCATTATGTTCACCCTAATTCTCCCCGCCCTGCTGCGCCAAGCACACGAAACCCTGCCCGAACTCAACACCCCCGCGCTCAACCAACTGCTGCGCTACGCCAAAATCCAGCCCGCCGCGTTTAGCCGAATGCAGCTTTATCAAACCTATCTGTGCGACCAATTAGGGCAGCCTGAAAACGTGGTTTACGCCAGCCCCGTGTGGCAACAAATGGGCATGAACACCGCCAGCCAACTGCCCGCCGAACACCTGCCGCTCTCGCCCAGCGAAGCCGCCATTTGGTGCAACGAGCTGAACCAGTTTTACCACGGCGAATATGCGTTTAGCCCCATCCGACCCGATTTGTGGACGCTTGCTCTGCCCAGCCCACCCACATGGCACGCCGCCAGCATCCTAGACATCGCCAGCCAGCTAGACGGCAGCCAAAGCGCAAGCGGCAGCGACATCCGCCCGTGGCTCGCCCTATCCACCGAGCTACAAATGTGGCTGCACAACCACCCGCTCAACCAAACCCGCCAGCAAAACCAACTGCCGCCCATCAACGGCATTTGGCTGTGGAACGCCCCCGCGCCAATGACCGATTTTCAGGCTGTCGCACTCATCGCCAGCAACAGCGCGTGGGCAGCGCACAGCAGCCAAGAGACTGCCCGCCAGCCCGAAAGCTACGCCGCATGGCAACACACCTGCGCCCAACGGCAAATTCCCATCGCCCAAACCCATATTTTTGCCGACGACTTCCTGCCCAGCCAGCAAACAGGCGACCTATGGGCATACCAAGCCCAGCTTGAAGCATGGGAGCAAAACTGGTTTGAACCGTTGCTGCAAGATTTGTTTTCAGGCTGCCTAAACGGGCTGCGCATCGTGTGCGAACAAGCGCAATGTACGATAGGCAGCAAGCCACAATGGGCGTTTTGGAAACGCCAACGGCGGTTTGATGGGAAGATGCTGTGAACGAGTGGGGGCGGGATGGTTGGGCTGGATTGGGCGGGCTGAAATTTTTGTGAAGTTCCAAAGGCAGCCTGAAAAGATAGAACCGTTTGGTGTTGCGCCAGACGGTTTTTTTTGCGGTGGGGATGGGTTTTCAGGCTGCCTAAACGCGGGGGCGATATAGGCAGCCTGAAAATGCGTCCCCGCGCTTCTACGGCTTGCTTGCAAGCCGTGCGCTTGGGTTAAAAAAGGATGGCGTGGTTTGGGTTTAAGAAATAGGGCAGCCTGAAATTTGCGGGTTGTGATGTGGCGGGGGGTGTTGGGCTGGATGGTGCATCAAGGCAGCCTGAAATGGCGTCTATCCATGCAGCGAAAAAACCGTTTGGCGCGATACCAAACGGTTTTTATAAACTGTTTCGCTCGTTTTCAGGCTGCCTTTTCCCGCTTCATCTGCAACCAAACACCATACAAAAACACCAGCACGCCTAGCCACACCAAGCCATAGCCCATCAGCCGCGCCCCGCTTAATTGCTCGCCCAACGCCAGCCCCAGCAAAAGCTGCGTGGTGGGCGACAGGTTTTGCAAAATGCCCAGCAACGACAGCGCAATCCGTTTGGCAGCGGCGGCAAAAGCCAGCAGCGGCAGCGTGGTGGCTGCGCCCGATGCGAACAACACGGTTTTTTGCAACAGCGTTAATTCGCCAAACACCAGCGTGTTTTGCGTGCCACACCAAGCCAAATAGCCCAGCGCAAAGGGCAGCAGCAACAGCGTTTCCAGCGTGAGCCCTGCCAAAGGCGGCATGGGCGCGAGTTTGCGCACCGCGCCATACAAACCAAAGGTAAACGCCAAAAACAGCGAAACCCACGGGATTTGCCCCGCAGGAATCGCCAGCCACACAATGCCCGCCACCGCCAGCGCAATCGCCGCCATTTGCCACACGTTGAGCCGTTCTTTAAAAATTACCCAGCCCAGAAGCATATTCACCAAAGGGTTGATGAAATAGCCCAAGCTCGCTTCCACCACATGATGATGAATAATTGCCCAAAGATAAATCAGCCAATTTGCCGCAATCAGCAAAGACGACAGCGCAAACGTTGCCAACAATTTGGGCTGACGAAACGCCATCACCAACGCCTTGCCTTGCCGAAACGCCAGCAGCAGAGCCAACGCAAACACGCTTGACCACACAATGCGTTGCGCCAAAATTTGCTCCGCAGGCATGGGCGAATGGTTGAGCGGATACCAAAATAGGGGGAACAAGCCCCATGTGCCATAGCAAGCTAATGCCAGCAAAATGCCTTGGCGTTGCTCGGATTGAGTGGATAGAGACATCGCAGAATCGCCAAAAAAAGCGCAATGGTACGCCTGCGGGGCGATAGCCGTAAAGCGGGAAAATCCGTATAATCCGCGCTCTGTTCTTTAACTGACTTCGTTAAACGCGGCAGCCTGAAAGCCCTTTTCAGGCTGCCTTATCATCTTTCACAGGAAACCATCATGGCACAACAACTCAACCCCGCGCTCAACGTAGCCTTCAAAGCCGCCCGCAAAGCAGGCGATTTGATGCTACGCGCCAGCAACAATCTCCCCACCATCCGCATCGACAACAAAGCGTTTAACGATTTCGTCTCCGAAGTGGACCGCCAATCCGAAGCCATCATCATCGAAACCCTGCAAGAAGCCTATCCGCACCACCGCATTTTGTCGGAAGAAACAGGCATCGTGGGCAACGAACGCGCCGAATTTGAATGGATTATTGACCCGCTAGACGGCACCACCAACTACCTGCACGGGCATCCACAATACGCCATCAGCATCGCGCTATTGGAAAAAGGCGTGTTAAAAGAAGCCCTTGTTTACGCTCCCGAGCGCAACGACCTATTCACCGCATCGCGCGGCAATGGCGCATTGCTCAACGACCGCCGCATCCGCGTGTCCAACCGCATTGAACTCAACCAATGCGTTATCGGCACAGGCTTCCCCGTGGTGGAGCAATCCATGTTGGACAGCTATCTTGCTATTTTGAAAGCGTTTATTGAAAAAACCGCAGGCGCACGCCGCGAAGGCGCAGCATCGCTGGATTTGTGCTCGCTGGCAGCAGGGCGGTTTGACGGCTTTTTTGAATTCAACTTAAAGCCGTGGGACATCGCCGCAGGCGCGTTGATTGTGCAAGAAGCAGGCGGCATCATCACCGATATGCAAGGCGAGCAAACTTGGCTGCAAACGGGCAATATTGTTGGCGCGAACCCCAAAGTGCTGGCGCAGATGTTAAGGATAATTGGGGCGCACGTTTAAGCTCGCGTTTGTTGTTATGGTGAAATATGTTTTCAGGCTGCCTATTTGCGATTAGGCAGCCTGAAAATGTGTTTGGGGTAGCGATGAGTGGGGTATTGTGCCGCAAGCACGCACGTAGTGGATTGATGGCTTGGGAATTGCGGCGAATTTATTGCACCATAACAAGGCAGCCTGAAAACGCATAAACCGCTTTTCAGGCTGCCTTACGCTTATTCAACAACTATTTCTTATACACCGCCGCATCCTTCACCGAGCGGAAAATCGCATTCAAATTGTGGTCCAGCACATCTTCCACCAGCTGCGGGGTTTCTTCGTTGAGCGTGGTTTGCAAGTCATACGACAGCATGGCGAGCTTTTTCTGCAAGGCTTGGCGCACCATGCCTGCCACTGCGTTGCTTAAATGCGGCAGCAGCTTATCGCGGATGCCTTGCATCAATTCTTGCTCGGACAACACGCGCACGCGGCGGGTGGAAGGCAAATCGGGCAATTCATATACATGCACAGCAATATCGGGCAGCGCAACGGGCGCATCGGTTTTCAGGCTGCCTGAAAGGGGGGCAGCAGGCGCGGGGGTGGGGGCGTTGTCGCGGCTTTTGAGCAGCACGGTTTTGGTTTCGTGTGCATAGCGGCGCGTGCGTTCGCTTTGCAAGGCGGATTGGGCGGCGAGCCAGTCTTCTTGTATCAGCACGTCCACTTCGGTGTCGGTGATGCTGTCGCTTTGGTTGTGCGCTTCTACGCTCTGGCTAAGGTATTCGCGGTAGGCGGCATCCAGTTCTTTGTCGCCAAAGGGGCGCAGCTCGTTGGTGTTGGGGTAGATGTCGGATAAATCGCGCAGGTTTTGTTCGCGCGCGCTGGGGGGCGTGATGGTGATGTCGGTGAGCAGGGCGCGGGTTGGCGCGTTGGCATGGGTTTCTTGGCGATGGCGCAGCGCGGTTAGGTTGCGTTCCCAATCGTTGTCGCTTTGGTGTTGGGGCTGCGGCGCGGGGCGAAAATCGTCGTCTTCGCTGAGTGTGAATACCATGTCGGAAGCGAATGGGTTGTTTTGATTCATTCTGGGCGTGTCCATAAAAAGGGGTTTTGCTACAATACCGCTTTTTGCTAAAAAGCGAGACAAAATGGAAGATTTGGAACAGCGTTTGGATTATTTGGAAGAAACCAATGATATGCTGCTGATGCAAAATCGCGTGCTGGCGGCGGCGTTGCAGGGATTTTTGCGCGCGATGCCGCAAGAGATGGCGGAAAATATTGTGGAATCCGTTCAGGCTGCTTTTGAAGACGAAGTGGCGGAACTGGGTTACAGCAATAGTGTTCACGCCGATTTGTTTCAAGAAGCGGTGGATACATTTTTCCGCGATAAGCGTTAATTTAGAACCTGTATTCACTATTTCCATAGCCATCTTTTATGCCCTAAAAACGCGGCTACCGCGTTAAAAATGCTCGCAAGGTGTCCAACCTTGCTGCGCTTTTTGCCTTGTATCCGCGCTTTTATGTCATCAAATCTGCCTATGAAAATAGTGAATACAGGTTCTTAGACCGCGAATTTTACCCGATTTTGCTAAACGGCTGTTGTGTTTCATAAAAAGGCAGCCTGAAAACCGAAAGGCAGCCTGAAACCCATGACAACCCAAAACAAAACCGTATATCTCTACACCGATGGCGCGTGCAAAGGCAACCCTGGTAAAGGCGGCTGGGGCGTGCTGATGCGCTATGGCAGCCACGAAAAAGAACTATTTGGTGGCGAAGCGCACACCACCAACAACCGCATGGAGCTTACCGCCATCATCCAAGGGCTTGCCGCGCTCAGCCGCCCCTGCGCCGTGGTCATTCACACCGATTCGCAATATGTGAAAAACGGCATGGAACAATGGATACACGGCTGGAAAAAAAACGGCTGGAAAACCGCCGCCAAGCAGCCCGTTAAAAACGAAGACCTTTGGCGACAGCTAGACCAGCTTGCCGCCCAGCACCAAATCCAATGGCAATGGGTGCGCGGACACGCAGGGCACGCCGAAAACGAACGCGCCGATGCGCTTGCCAACCAAGGCGTAGCCAGCGTTTCGCCCTAATCCGCGCCGTTGCTGCTGCCGCTGCCATATTAGACAGCCTGAAAACATAATAGGCAGCCTGAAAACCAATTCACGCCTTTCACAGCAAGCCCAATAACCCCACCCCATCACACTATGCGAACCCATTACGACAACCTACAAATTCCCCGCGATGCCGATGAACAAACCATCCGCCAAGCCTATCGCCGCCTATCCAAGCAATACCACCCCGATTTAAACCCCAGCGAAGATGCCAGCCGCATCATGCAGCTCATCAACCGCGCCTACGAAGTCCTATCCGACCCCAAACAACGCGCCGAACACGACCGCTGGATACAGCAACAAGAAACCCCGCGCCCCCGCATCGCCCAACACACCACCATCCGCACACACACCGCGCCCCAAACCAGTGCGCAAACCCAAAGGCAGCCTGAAAAACCCATTCAGCCCAGCCCAACCCCCCCTGCCAAACAATCCACCCACAAAAAACTCTGGCAGCCCATCTTCATCATCGCCTGCTGCGCCCTTGTCGCCCTGTTTTTTTGGCAACTCAACAGCTACCTTAAAACCCAAGCCGCCGAAGAAGCCCGCACCACGCAGCCTGAAACCGCCAGCGCAGCCCTAGATAGCGAAACGCAGCCTGAAAACGATGCCACGCCCGCCGTTGCGCCCGCCAATCCCACCGCCCCACCGCTTGCCAACGAAGATGCCCCCAGCAACTACGTTCGCCCCACCACCGCGCCCAACGGCGAACCCTTCCCCAGCACATCAGGCTACGTCAAAAACTACCCCTTCACCCGCAGCACCACCAAACAGCTCACCATATTTGTGGACAACATCCGCAACACTTCCGATGTCTTCGTCGAGCTCCACCAAGCCAACCAGCCCCAACCCCTGCGCACATTCTTTATAGAAGAGCGCAGCCAACTCCCGCTCACCGCGCTAGAAGCAGGCAGCTACACCATCCGCTATGTGCAACTGGACACAGGCGAAACCATCAACAGCGAACCCATCACCCTATCCGATAGCCAAAAAGAAGCCACCGTTTACCTGCAACGCGCCAAAGAGTAGGCAGCCTTGCTCCTTTGTCCAAATCTTTGATTTGGGTATTAAGTAAGCATCTAAATCTATGATTTAGCTATGCGAACTTATGCAAAGCTCAGGGGTATACCGCAGCGCAAAGCGCAAGGTTGAAACCGTTGCCAAACCGTAGGTCGGGCATTGATGCCCGACGGTTTTAAATTAGTAGCGGATTAAGATAAATGGATTAGTGTTTGTCGGGCATCAATGCCCGACCTACAAACTACCAATACAAACCCCATATCGCCCAACACAAAGGCAGCCTGAAAACACATTCCACGTTTTCAGGCTGCCTATTTTGTTGAGAACAAGATTACGCCACTTGCGCCTCAAACCCCGCATCGTCCACCGCCTCCGCCAGTGCGGCAGGGTTGGTTTGCGCCGCATCATATTCCACCACCGCTTTCGCCCCCGCCAAATCCACCTGCGCGCGGCTCACGCCCGCTATGCCTGTTAATACGCGGGTTACGCTGTTTACGCAGCCGCCGCAAGTCATGCCTTGAATGTTTAAAGTGGTTGTTGCCATGATTATCCTTTCGCGGATGAGTTGGAAAGTGCGCAATATAACGGTTTACCCCGTGGCAAAGTCAAGGGCAGCCAGAAAAGATAAATTTCAGGCTGCCTTATATATCCGCTTAAAGGCAGCCTGAAACGATAGTTAGCACGTTTCAGGCTGCCTTGTATTGCATTCGCGTGTGGTTATTTAAACTGGTTATTTAAACCACTTCGCCAGCGTTTGACTGCGCGACACCAGCAAAAAATCCAGCAGATAGATGGCAACAATGGCGGCCAGCGCGGTGGGGAACAGGGCGGCGATGATGAGCAAGGGAATCGCCATCGTCCACCACACGGGCTGTTTGGGCGGCGGCGCAAGGGCGAACACTTTGCTGGGGCGGCGTTTCCACCACATTACCAAACCACTGATGCAAATGCCGATAACGGCAAGGCAGAAAATGGCGTTGGCAAGCACGCTCCACCAGCCCAGCGTGCCCATGTGCAGCGCGATGCTCACCGCCATAAATTTGCCAAAGGCGTTGTAGTCATCGTAGCGGATGTCGGCAAGGATTTTGCCGCTGTATTGGTCTATGTGCACCGTGCGGTCAATAAAGGGGCTGTTGGCATCGTAGCTCATGGAATCTTGGGTGAGCGTCCACACGCCTGTTTCGCCTTGGGGGAAGTTGAGCTGGTAGCGTCCTGCGAAGCCGATTTCGCGGGCAAATCTGTCCACCGTTTCCAGCGTCATCGGTTCGCTGGGGTTGATGCCGTTGTCGCCCAGCGTGCTGCCCGATTGCGGCATGGGCGTGAGTTCCAGCACCCAAGGCACTTCTTTGGTTTTGCCGTCGTTCAGCGCATCGCCGTGGGTGAGCACGGATTCGGGCGTGGGTTTTATGCCCCATTTGCCTGCGGGGAATTGACTCCACGATTGCACCATTTTGCCACCCCAAATGCCCGCCCATGCCATGCCCGATAGGCAAAACAGCAGCAAAATCAGGCTTATCCATGCGCCAATTGCGCCGTGCAAACTGCGCCATGTGCTGCGCCCGCCGCCCAATTTGGGGAACAACACGTTTTTCAGGCTGCCTTGTTTGCTTATCCACAGATAAAAGCCTGTGATAACCAGCAGGATGGTGAGCGCGGCGGCGGTTTCCAGCAGAAAATCGCCTGTTTTGCCGATTAGGATGTCGCTGTGGATTTCGTCCATCAGGTGATACCAATCGCTGTTGCGCGGGTAGGTTTTCATCACTTGCGCGGTGTAGGGGTCTAGGGCAACCATGGTGGCGGTGTCGTTGTTATTCACGCGGAACACGGCAACCGTATCGGCTTGGCGCGGGGCGATGTATTGCACCACCGATGCGGTATCGGGGTTGATGGCTTGGCGTGCGGCTTCGGCTTGAGCGGACAGCGGCTGCACCACGGCTTGCGGAGTAACGCGCATCCGCTCGCCTTCGCGCCCTGTGATGTTGGCAAACAGCAGCATCGCCAGCCCTGTGGCGGCGAGCAACATCAGAAAGGGCGCGGTGAACAGCCCTGCGTAGAAGTGCCATCGCCAAACGGTGAGATAGTGGCGATTGGCGGCGGGTTGGGTGGGTGTGGTCATGGGGGTTCCTTGTTGATTTTTTTGAACGATTTTTTGGAATAAGCAGCCTGAAAGCGGGGGCGCGGTTGAGCTTTGCCTAATGGTATTTCAGGCTGCCTTGATGGGTTGCATTGCCCCGCGTGTTTCGCTTGGGCGGGCTGCATTGTACGGATGATGGCGGTTTTGGCAATAAGCCAAAAGTAGGCAGTCGCAAAGCACCATAGGCAGCCTGAAAAATTGTAGGTCGGGCATTGATGCCCGACAAATACTGAGCTACTTATCTTGAATACGCCGCGAATTAAAAACGTCGGGCATCAATGCCCGACCTACGACAGCCTGAAATCCAAAATGGAGCGGCGACGGCTCGTTGCCAAATGGTTATTCAACATGATTTTGTTGATTAACAAAATGTCGGCGAGCCGCCGACGCTCCATCGGTTACAGATTTTGCAAGGTTTTCAGACTGCCTTTGTGGTTAAGGCATAGCTTGCTAACCACGCAGAGCGGGCGGTTCGGTTTAGCGCGCCGCAAGCGTGGGTATGGCGGCGCAACGCCATGCGAACGGGAAAAGAACGGCAGCCTTATTTTCAGGCTGCCTTGTTGGGCTTTCGTTGTGTTGGATGGCGTTTCAGGCTGCTTTGAGCATTTTCAGGCTGCTGATTAACATCACATCAATCCGCCAAATCCCGTGCCAACTGCACCGCTTCCTGCAAAGTCTCCACCCCGAAAATCTGCAGTTTCGGGAACTCTTTCTGATTACGCGGCAAATTGGCTTTGGGTACGATGGCGCGTTGGAAGCCGAGTTTTTCCGCTTCTTTGAGCCGCTCCTGCCCGCGCGAGACGGGGCGCACTTCGCCGCTGAGACCAATCTCGCCGAACACGACCATTTTTTCCGGTAGCGGCTTGTTGCGGAAGCTGGACACCATCGCCAGTATCACCGCCAAGTCCGATGCGGGTTCGCCGATTTTCACGCCACCGACGGCGTTGAGAAACACGTCTTGGTCAAAGCAGGCGATGCCCGCGTGGCGGTTGAGCACCGCCAGCAGCATGGCGAGGCGGTTTTGCTCCAAGCCGACGCTCAGGCGTTTGGGGGTGAAGCCGTGCGCGTCGTCCACAAGGGCTTGTATTTCCACCAAAAGCGGGCGGCTGCCTTCCTGCGTTACCAGCACGCACGAGCCCGCCACATCGTCGCGGTAGCTTGCCAAGAAAATGGCGGAGGGGTTGGACACGCCTTTCAAGCCCTGCTCAGTCATGGCGAACACGCCCAATTCGTTCGCCGCGCCGAAGCGGTTTTTGATGGCGCGTATCATGCGGTAGTTGGAATGCTGGTCGCCCTCGAAATACAGCACGGTATCGACCATGTGTTCCAGCACGCGCGGGCCGGCGATTGCACCGTCTTTGGTAACGTGGCCGACAAAAATCATGGCGATGCCCAGCTGCTTGGCGATGCGGGTGAACTGCGCGGCGCACTCGCGCACCTGCGACACGCTACCGGGCGCGGACGTAATCTGGTCGGAATACATGGTTTGGATGGAATCGATGACCACCAGCACGGGCTGGTGCTGCTTTAAGGCAGCCTGAACCGCCTCTAAGCGGATTTCCGCCAGCAGATTGATGCCCTCGCTCTGCACGCCGAGCCGCTGGGCACGCAGGGCAACCTGCTGAGCGGATTCCTCGCCCGACACATACAGCACCTTGCGGCTCTGCGCCATTTTGGCGACTGTTTGCAGCAGCAGCGTGGACTTGCCGATGCCGGGGTCGCCGCCCAGCAGAATCACCGCGCCGTCCACCAGCCCGCCGCCGAGCACGCGGTCCAGCTCGCCCATGCCCGTAGGCTGGCGCGGCACTTCCACTGCGCTGACGCGCGACAAATCCACCACCTGCGCGCTGTCCGCCGCCCACGATTGGAAGCGCACGTTCTTCGGCTCGGGTGCGGCAATGTCTTCCTGCAAGGTGTTCCACTCGCCGCAATGCGGGCATTTGCCCTGCCATTTGGGCACGGTGCCGCCGCATTCGGTGCAGCGGTAGAGGGTTTTTGGGGCTTTGGCCATGTTGATTGTTCCTTGTTGGATTGTTTTCAGGCTGCCTTTGGGTGATTGGGTTAGGCAGCCTGAAAAGGGTTAGAGCGTGTTTTCAGCGAGTAAATGGCGATTTTATCATTCAACGCTGCTGCCTATTTTTCATTACCCATCTTACTGGGCTGCCACGCTTTCTCTCGTTTTCAGGCTGCTTTATTCTCCGCCACCACCCCGCGCCCAATCTCTCGCAGCAACGCCACATCATTCCACGTCCGCAGCCGTTCCCGAAACAGCTCAAACGGCATCAACTGCGCGCCAAAGCGCGCCAAATGCGCTGTGTCTTGTTGGCAATCAATCAGGCGGATGCCGCAGTCTGCCAAAAACGGCACGGCGCGGGCAAAGGCGATTTTGGACGCATCGGCGCGGTGGGCGAACATGGATTCGCCGTAAAACACGCTGCCGATTTGCACGCCATACAGCCCGCCCGCCAGCTGCCATTGCCCCGCATCGTTAGGCAGCCAGCATTCAAAGCTGTGCGCGTGCCCCAATTGGTGCAGCGCGGTGTAGGCAGCCTGAAAATCGGGCGCAATCCAAGTGCTACCTTGCCCTGCGCGCGGCACTTGGGCGCAGGCGGCAATCACATCGGCAAAGCAGGCGTTCACGCTGACGCGGTAGCTTTTGTGGCGCAGCGTTTTGGCGAGCGAGCGACCGATGTGCAGCCGCTCGGGCAGCAGCACGGCGCGGGGATGCTGCGAAAACCAGTAAAACAAGCCATGCTCGCTAAACCACGGGAAAATGCCCTTGCGATACGCCGCCAGCAGCATCTCGGGCGTGAGCGCATCGCTGACGCACACCAAGCCGTCGTGCGTGTCTTGCGCGGGGGAATATTCGGGGAACAGGGGTAAAGCGGAGGGAACGAAGGGGATGGTCATGGCGGGGCTGGGGATGGGCACAATTTAGGTGGCATTTTAACGTTTTCAGGCTGCCTTGGATGATGGGACAGCCTGAAAACTTTTGTGAAGTCGTTGAGGCAGCCTGAAATACAATCCATCCAACAAAATCACTTCGCGCTACCGCAAACGGTTTTCCCATTTTCAGGCTGAAACCTTTGTAAAACCCCTGAGGCAGCCTGAAAAAATAAGAAATGCCGTCATTCCCGCGCAGGCGGGAATGATGGAGAATTGACCATTTCTTGTTTTGTTTTAGGTTTTGCAAAGGTTTCAGGCTGCCTATGGTTTACATCACAAGGCTGCCTGAAAACACCCTCACCACCCCGCCCAAAAAACCACCGCGAACCTGCTAAAATCCAATTCCCCTCATTCCCCAGTCCGCCTAAAACCACCATGCTCCAAACCGCCGCCCCCTTCTCGCTCTGGCTGCAACGCCAACTCGCCAATCAAACGCTCAATCTCGCTCTGCTCGCCCAATGGCTACCGCGCCCGCTCACGCCCGCTGACTACGCCCAATTCGCAAACTGGCAGCAGCTGCAAGCCGATGGCAACGAAGCCGAAATCGCCCGCCAGCTTCGCATTCTGCGTCGCCATGTGCTCGCCCACATCATCACGCGCGACCTTGCCCGCCAATCCACGCTAGACGAAGTAACCCACACCATCACCCAGTTTGCCGATTTCGCCATCAACACCGCGCTGGGCTACGCCCACGCCCACTATCAAGCCCTATACGGCACGCCCATTGGGCGGCACACAGGCGCGGCGCAGCATTTAACCGTGATTGCCATGGGCAAGGCAGGCGGCGATGAACTCAACGTTTCTTCCGATATAGATTTGATTTTCACCTACCCCGAAAGCGGCGACACCAACGGCAAACGCGCGCGCAGCAACCAAGAATTTTTTACCAAAGTGGGGCAAAAACTCATCGCCTTGCTCAACGACCACACCGCCGATGGGCAAGTGTTCCGCGTGGATATGCGGCTGCGCCCCGATGGCGACAGCGGCGCATTGGTGGCGAGCGAAACCGCGCTGGAACAATATCTGATTACCCAAGGGCGCGAATGGGAACGCTACGCATGGTGCAAAGCCCGCGTGGTAACGCCCCATGCCAACGACATCGCCGCGCTGGTGCGCCCCTTTGTGTTCCGCAAATATTTGGACTACAACGCTTATCACGCCATGCGCGAGCTGCATCGCCAAATCCGCCAAGAAGTGCAAAAGCGCGGCATGGAACACAACATCAAACTCGGCGCGGGCGGCATCCGCGAAGTGGAATTTATCGCCCAAATCTTCCAAATGATACGTGGCGGGCAAAACCGCAGCCTGCAACTCAAAGGCACGCAAGCCACGCTGGCGAAACTCGGCGAAATCGGCATTTTGCCGCCCGACACCGTTGCCCAACTGCTCGCCGCCTACCGCTTCCTGCGCAACGTAGAACACCGCCTGCAATATTGGGACGACCAGCAAACCCAAACCCTGCCCGACAGCCCCGAGCAACAAACCCAGCTTGCCATCAGCATGGGCTTTACCGATTACCCCGCCTTTTTAGGCAGCCTGAAAACGCACCGCGATTTTGTAAACCAACAATTCAACCAAATTCTCAATGAGCCCGAACACGCCAACAACGAAGCCCCGCACCCACTCGCCGAGCTATGGGACAACGCCGCCGACCCCAATAGGCAGCCTGAAACCGAGTTAGCCAAACTGGGCTACGCCGACAGCCCCCACATCGCCCAACGCCTTGCCCACATCCGCCAAGCCAGCAAATACCGCCAACTCTCCGCCCACGTCCAGCCGCGCTTTGATGCCATCGTCCCCCGCATGATAGAAGCCGCCGCCCATCGCCCCAACCCCGATGCCACTCTGCTGCGCCTGCTGGATTTTCTAGACACCATCAGCCGCCGCTCTGCCTATCTCGCCTTTTTGCAACAATACCCCGCCGCGCTCAACCAAATCGCCGAGCTGATGTCGCAAAGCGCGTGGGCAGCCGAATACCTGCGCCAACACCCCATTTTGCTAGACGAACTTCTATCCGCCCAGCTTATGCAACCTTTGGATTGGACAGCGTTAGAAAACGAACTTTCAGGCTGCCTAAACGCCCAAGACGATATCGAAAGCAAAATGGACACCCTGCGCCGCTTCCAACACGCGCAAACCTTCCGCCTATTGGTGCAAGACCTAGCAGGCAAGTGGACAGTAGAAGCCCTAAGCGATGAGCTTTCGCTGCTTGCCGACATCATCCTACGCCAAACCCTGCACCACGCATGGCACAGCATCCCCAAAATCCACCGCCCCGACCCGCAATTCATCATCATCGGCTACGGCAAACTCGGCGGCAAAGAACTCGGCTACACATCCGATTTAGACCTTGTTTATCTCTATAACGACCCCCACCCCGAAGCCGCCGAATGCTACATCAAACTCGCCCGCCGCCTATCCACATGGTTATCCAGCAGCACAGGCGCAGGCAGCCTATACGAGCTAGACCTACGCCTGCGCCCCAACGGCGACAGCGGCTTCCTCGTCCACAGCCTTGCCGCCTACACCCAATACCAACAACAAAACGCATGGACATGGGAACACCAATCGCTCACCCGTGCCCGCTATATCTGCGGCAGCGCAACGCTTGGCGCGCAATTTGAACAACTGCGCCGCCAAATCATCGCCCAACCGCGCAACATAGGCAGCCTGAAAACCGACATCATCGCCATGCGCCACAAAATCACCGCCACCCACCCCGCCGATGATGAAAACGTCAAATACGCACGCGGCGGCGTGGTGGACGTAGAATTTATCGTCCAATACCTTGTGCTTGCCCACAGCCATGAAGCCCCCGAGCTGCTAGAAAACTACGGCAACATCGCCCTATTGGGCATGGCAGCGCAGCGCGGCTTTATCCCCGCCGAGCAAGCCAGCGCCGCCCAAAACGCCTACCGCCGCTATCGCCAAATCCAACACAACAAAAAACTGCGCGACATCGCCCGCGTTGCTGTGGATAAAACCCTGCTGGCGGATTATCAAGCGGTGAAAGATTTGTGGGCAACGGTGTTTGGCGCGTGATGCCATCAGCACAACAAAGGCAGCCTGAAACGAATGATGGGGCGTTTCAGGCTGCGTCAATAGTGCGCCAATAAGCGTAGCCCAGTTTCATGAGCCGTTGCCATTCCATTTCAGGCTGCCTTTGGTGATTGGCGGCAGCCTGAAAACCGTTTTTCCATGCTGTTTTCGCTTTGCTAAAATCTGCTTCGCTTGTTTTCAGGCTGCCTATTTTTTGCCAGAGCAGGCATTTCGCCGCCTACCGCGAGCAGGGCAAGCCCCTGCACCCCGCGCGGGGACAGTTTCAGGCTGCCCAACCATTGCGCCCGCGCCCATAGTGCGGCGCAATTTGCCGCCCACCATTGCCGCGAACATTCTGGTGGGTAAGTGGCGTAGGTCGGGTATTGATGCCCGACAAGCAGCGAAAAATTTGAAAAACGTCGGGTATCAATGCCCGACCTACGAACTCGTTGCCCACTCTACATTTCAAGCAGCCCACGTAGCGAAGCTGAGTTGCCAAGCCAAAACACAAAGGCAGCCTGAAACCGCACCAATACCGTTTCAGGCTGCCTATCTCATCAAGTCCAGCTATTTATTCTTATTCTTCTCTTGCATCATCTGATGCAGCGTTTTCGCCGCAGGGCGCATCGGCGCGTGGTTTTTTGTCCAGCCAAGCTGCCACGGCGGGGTGAGCGCGCGGAAGGTGGTGGCGGCCCAGCCGAGCGTGCGATACGCTTTAATCTTGCCAAACGAGCCGCTAAACACGCGCCAAGCCATGCTCTCGCCCGTGCTGTATGACGCGCCTTGCCCTTTAATCGGATACGCCACTTGCTCGGCAGGCGAGCGTTGCGCTTCTTGGCGCAGGCGTTGCATTTGCTCGGTAATTGGGATTTTCACGGGACAAACTTCCACGCACGCGCCGCACATGGTGCAGGCGGTGGGCAAATCGCGCGTTTTTTCCAAGCCCATTAGGTGCGGCGAGATAATCTCGCCGATTGGGCCGGGGTAAGTCGTGCCGTAGGCTGCGCCGCCCACGCGGGTGTAAACGGGGCAATGGTTCATGCACGCGCCGCAGCGGATACATTGCAGGGTGCGGCGCATTTGCTCTTCGCCGTAGGCTTGCGTGCGCCCATTGTCCAGCAGTACAAGGTGCATTTCTTGCGGGCCGTCTAGCTCTTCGCAGCGGCGCGGGCCGGTAATCATGTTGAAATAGGTGGTGATGTTTTGCCCAATCGCGGTGCGCGGCAGTTGGCTGTATAGCGGCACAACATCGGTGAGCTTGGCGACCACTTTTTCAATGCCTGTGATGGCGATGTGCACGGGTGGCACGGTGGTGGACAGGCGGCCGTTGCCTTCGTTTTCCACTAAGCACAGCGTGCCTGTTTCGGCTACGGCAAAGTTTACGCCACTCAATCCCACGTCTGCCGTGCGATAAATATCGCGCATGGCTTGGCGGGCAAAGCCTGTGAGCTTGTCCACATCGTCTGTTAATTCTGTGCCAAGGTTGTCGTGGAAAAGCTGGCTCACTTGCTCTTTGGTTTTGTGAATGGCGGGCATCACGATATGGGTGGGCTTTTCGCCGGCCATTTGCACGATAAATTCGCCCAAATCGCTTTCCACCGCGCGCATGCCTTTGCTTTCTAAATGGTGGTTTAGCTCAATTTCTTCGCTCACCATAGATTTGCCTTTCACCATCAGCTTGGCTTTGTGCGTTTCCATGATGCCGTAGATGATTTGTTGCGCTTCTTCAACGGTTTCTGCCCAATGCACGCGCACGCCAAGGCGGGTTAAATTGTCTTCCAGCTGCACCAGCAAATCGGGCAATTTGGACAGCGCGTGTTGGCGAACGTGCTCGCACAGCGTGCGCAGCATTTGCAATTCTTCTTCGTCTGACAACACCATTTTGCGCTTGGTCATCAGCATATCCATGGCGGTGCGCAGGCTTTTGCGCAGCGGTTTATCTGCTAGCGCGGCTTGCGTGTTTTGCTTGAAGGTTTCGGGGCGGGGGTGGAAGTGGACGGTTTGTGTGGTCATGTTTTTATCTTTCTGAATGATTGTGTGGCTGGATTAGGCAGCCTGAAAGAGTGTTTTTGCTGTTTTCAGGCTGCCTTTGCTGTGCGGATTAGGCAGCCTGAAAACATGATTTACGTCATTTTCAACCTTGCGCGTTGCGCTGCGGCATACCCCTGAGCTTTGCATAAGTTCGCATAGCTAAATCATAGATTTAGATGCTTACTTAATACCCAAATCAAAGATTTGGACAAAGGGGCAAGGCTGCCTTTGCGGTTAAGACTATTCTGCCAAATCGCTCACGGCAATATGCTCAGGCAACACCGCCAGCACCACCAAATCGCGCGGCCCGTGTGCGCCAAACGCCAGCGTTAATTGAATATCGGCGGTTTTGGACGGCCCTGAAATCAGGATAATGTTGGTGGGCATATCGTCCACCAGATTTTCGCCCGTGAGCGCGGCGTAGAACGTGTCGTACAGCTTGCGCGTGTCAAACAAGCAAAAATGCACAGGCGGCACAAGGCTTTGGCTGCGCGGTTCTTCGGGCGATGAAACCAGCATCACCGTGCCCGTGTGCGTGATGCCGCACAGCGATGTGGTAAAGCCCGCGTCCACGTTGGCAAAAAAATCGTCTTTCCAATCGTCAATTTTTTGCTCAAAGCCGCGCGTGGCGAAACCTGCCTGCGCCAACGCCGTTTCGGCGCGTTTGCCGTGCGCGGTTTGTGGCGACAACAGCATATTGCGTAGCCCTTTTTGCTGCGCCACTTGCACCAGCGTGTTTTCCCAATCGTGTTCGCGCACCCAACAAATCTCGGTTTTCACCGCGCGCATGGTTTTTGCCCAATGTTTCAGGCGTGCCACTTCGTTGTCCCATGTGGGCGACATTTCTTGGTAATAATCATGGGTTTGCGGCTCTGCCATCGGATAGGCGTTGGCTTGACGCAGCTTGGCTAAAATATTCTCGCGCGCGCTCATGCTTTGCCCCCCGTGCGTTCCAGCAGAAAGGTGGCGATGTGTTTGGGGCGCGGCATATTGGGTTCGTCTTTTTCAATTTTGCCACCGATGTTCATCATGCAGCCCGCGTCTGCGCTCACAATTTCCACCGCTTCGGTTTCTTTGAGCGCGGCCACTTTGTCGCTCACCATTGCGCCTGAAATATCGGAATGCTTCACCGAGAATGTGCCGCCAAAGCCGCAACATTCGTTTTCGTGGTCGTGCACCACGCGCTCTACGTTTTTCAGGCTGTCTATTAGCTTCCAGCCTGTTAAATGCACGCCCATTTCGCGGCGGGCGGTGCAGGATGTGTGCACGGCAACCTTAATCGGCGCGCCTGTGTCTTCGGGCTGATAGCCGATGTTGAGCAGAAAGTGGGTGAACTCCACCACGCGGCTGGCAAGCTCGTTGGCGCGTTCTTCGTATTCGCTGCCCGCAAACAGGCTGGGCCAATGCAGCTTCATCATGCCGCCGCATGAGCCCGATGGCACCACAATGGGCCAATCTTCGGGGAATAAATCCAACTGCGCTTTGGCAACGGCAAAGGCTTCTTTTTCGTGCCCAGACGAATAAGCGGGCTGCCCACAGCAGCTTTGTTCCATGGGGAAATGCACGTTGATGCCCAGGGATTCCAGCAGCGTCATGGCATCCATGCCTGCTTGGGGCATAAACATATCTAAGATGCACGTGCCAAAGAAATAGACATCGCGCGGATAGGTGGTGTTTGTGTTCATGGTTTGTTTTCTTTTTTGGTGTGGTTGAGACGGCGGGATGCCGTGCGGGGTAATTTATTGTAGTTACATGTAGTCTGTCAAGATGGTTTGTTAATGTTTGTTAGACTGTGTTTACTAAATTTAAATGGGCGTTGTGGTGGGGTATTTGATTGCAATGCTTTGTTTTTATAGAGAACGGTGGTGATAATGAGCAAAAAAGCAGGGGCGAAAAATATGGAATGGCGAATGAATTTTGCTGAAACGATTGGATTTTGTTTTGTGAAATTACAAGATGGGCAGCCTGAAACTTGGTAAACATCTAAGGCAGCCTGAAAAGGGTTTGCGCTTTGTGGTAAACAGCCGATTAACTTTAACCATGCGTCTTATGCCAGCGGGGCACTTACTTTTCTTTGCTTCGCCAAAGTGTGGACCTGCATTCATCATCCACACGATAGCTTTCACGTCCTAAAAACATGGCTACGGCGTTGCAAATGCTCGCAAGGTGTCCAACCTTGCTGCGCTTTGCGCCTTGTATCCATGCTTTTATGACGCAAAATCTATTCGTGCGGACAATGAATACAGGTTCAAAGCAAAAGAAAGGCGACCCCGACGTGCAGGTTCGCTGCGCGAACTTCCCTCACTGCGCATCCTTTTTTCGGCGCGTGCGAACTAGCCGCACTTCGTGCG
>NZ_JAUMZV010000035.1 GCF_030527935.1 Kingella sp. (in: b-proteobacteria) | reverse complement strand
TTTTAAAACAACTAGTAAAGCACGATTTGTCCTAGTTATCTAGGACAGCCCCTTATTTTTTATTGAAAGATAGCGATATTAAACGGTTCGGTCAAGCGTTTGCAGCCTGCAAACGATTAGAGTAATGAACTTAAAGCGAATTCATTTTTTCATAAACCCTATTCTTTTTGGGGAAATGGGGTGCAGGCTGCTTTTGCCGGAAAAGGCCTTTCAAATGCCGTTGGAAAGGGGAAGGGCGGCGGTATTTGCCGCTTCATTTTTTCGATACTGCCCCGGCGAAATCCCGTATTGTTTTTTAAACGCTTTGCCGAAATGGGTTTCGGATTGGAAGCCGACATTCAAGGCGATGGACAGAACGGAATCGGCAGTTTACCGCAGCAATACGGCGGCTTGGCGCAGGCGGATAAGATTGACGAAGGCGTGGGGGCTGATGCCGGTTTGCTGTTTGAACAGGCGCATGAGTTGGGCGCGTGAGAGGTTGGCCAGCGTGGTCATTTTTTCGATGTTCCATTCGTCGTCGGAGCAGCTGACGACGGTTTGGATAAGCTGGCGCAGGCGTTTGTCGCTCAGGCCGTTGAGTATGCCGCCCAAAGGCGCTTCTCCGCCTTGTTCGAGATAGGCGCGGACGATGAAGACGAGCAAGCGTAGCCTGTGTAGGGTGTGTGCCTTTGCCACGCACGCCGTTCCCAACCTCAACCAACCGCGTGCGTGCCTGCGGCACACACCCTACGCATCACCAACCACAATCAACGCAGCAAGCGTAGGTTGGGTTTTGACCCAACAAAACTTGCCTTGCTGAAACCGTTGGGTTTAACACCTAACCTATTCCCTGAAAAAAACCGCCCGCTCCCCAATCGCGGACGGTTTTCTCATTTTTCGGGCTGCGCCCACATTAAAACCCACCCAAACAACCCAATAGGCAGCCTGAAACCCCTTCCGCCGTTTTCAGGCTGCCTTCAATCTTATACAATCCACCCCATCCGCAGCATCAAGGACACCATCATGAACTGGCGCATTTTCCCCATCGCCCTAACGCTCGCCGCCTGCACATACAGCGAAACCCCATTCGGACGCTATGCCGAAATAGACCTGCCGCTTCAATCGCAAACCACCATCCACAAAACCGTAACCGTCAACGCCCCCGCTGGCACAACCGTAAACATCAGCGAAACGCCTGTTTACACCATGCCGCCGCCCCCACCGCCGCGCCGTTGCTATTACGATGAATACGAACGCCGCCGCGTGTGTTATCGCTGATAAGCCCCAAGGCAGCCTGAAACCGCGTTTGCACCCATCCCATTTTCAGGCTGCCTAACGCCCCCAAAGGCAGCCTGAAACGAAGTTCAGCGTAGCCAAAACCCCCGAAAGCCCCCCTATGCCCCACTCCCTATTCATCACCTGTCCGCGCGGTCTAGAACCCATACTCGCGCAAGAAATCGCCCAGCAAAGCTGCGCCCAAATCGTCCCCACCGATGGTGGCGTGTCCGCGCGCGGTGGCTTGGAACACGTTTACCGCATCAATCTTTATTCGCGCACCGCCAGCCGCGTGCTGCTGCAACTTTCCCAAGCCCCCTATCGCAGCGAAGACGACCTATATCGCGCCGCCAAAAGCATCGCGTGGGAAAACTGGTTTGGCGTAGAAAAAACATTCAAAATCAAAGCTGAAGGCAAACGCGCCCGCGTAAAAAGCCTAGACTTCTGCGCGCTGAAAATCAAAGATGGCATCTGCGACCGCTTTCGCAGCCAAACAGGCAGCCGCCCCAGTGTGGACAAAGCCCGCCCCGATGTTCGCATCCATTTGTTTTTAGACGACAAAACCGCCATCATCTTTATTGACACCAGCGGCGAAGCCTTATTCAAACGTGGCTATCGCCAAGACACAGGCGAAGCCCCGTTGCGCGAAAACCTTGCCGCGGGCTTGCTGCTGCTGGCGGGCTACAACGGCACGCAACCCATGCAAGACCCCTTTTGCGGCAGTGGCACCATCGCCATAGAAGCCGCGTGGATAGCGCAAAACCGCGCCGCTGGCTTGATGCGCCGCTTTGGCTTTGAACAGCTCAACACGTTTGACAAAGCCTTGTGGACAAAGCTCAAAGCCGCTGCCCGCGCTGCTATTAGGCAGCCTGAAAACGCCATTGCCGCCAGCGACAACGACCGCCGTATCATCGCCACCGCCCAAGCCAATGCTGCCGCTGCGGAAGTGGAAAACAGCATCCAGTTCAACGTGTTAGATGCGCAAGACAGCCGCCCCTGCGGCGCAAACGGCATTTTGGTTGCCAACCCGCCCTATGGCGTGCGCCTTGCCGAAATCCAAGCCTTGCACGCGCTCTATCCGCAGCTTGGAAGCTGGCTCAAACAGCATTACGCGGCCTGGACGGCGGGCTTGCTATCGGGCGACATGGAAATGCCCAAGCTCATGCGCCTGAAACCCAAGCGCAAAATCCCGCTGTTCAACGGCAATTTGGACTGCCGCCTATTTTTGTTTGACATGGTGGCAGGCAGCAACCGCAAAGAATAGTTTTCAGGCTGCCTATGCCGTACACAAATCAACAATAGGCAGCCTGAAAATCCACACGAAACCAATTAACAAGGAACATCCCATGCCTTTCAACCCCGCCGAAATCCAACAAATCACCGACCTGCGCGAACGCCAAAAAACCACTATCCAGCAATTCAATCAAGCGATGGAAGCGCGTGATTACGAAACCGCCGCCGCCATCAGCGAATATGTAGTCGGCGAAGAAACCCGCCAGCATGGCTACGGCTACGACTGGCAAATGCACTGTCTCAAATGGCTCACCCATTGGCGGCAACACCAATTTAGCGAAACGCCCAACAACAGCCCCGAAGAAGACCAAGCCTTTAACCAACTGATGAACTGCCTGTGGCGATTCAAATGGCTGGTGGGCAACCTGCCGCGCGACCTAAACGCCAACCTAGAAAGCATCGAAGAAGCCAACCTAGAAATGCAACAATGGTATGAACGCTACAAATTCAGCCCCACCATGCTGCATAAATCGCTGATGGAGCAAAACATTTTGCTGGGCAACGTGGATGCCGTGCGCGAACACTACCAGCAATGGCAAAACAACGAACACGACAACATGAACGACTGCCCCGCCTGCGAGCAAAGCACCCAAATCCGCTATTACCACTTTATCCGCGACTACAACCAAGTGCTGGAACTTGCCAAACCCATCCTAGCAGGCGAGCTTACCTGCGCCGAAGTCCCCCACAACTGCTACGGCTACATCGTCCACAGTCTCATCCAAACCAACCAAATGGCGCGCGCCCGCCACCTGCTAGACCACGCCATAGAACACCTTGATGAGCAACGGCAAGAATTTATCCACCTTATCCCCCAGCTTATCCAGCTTTACTACCCGCTCAACGACCCCGACACCGCCGAAGAACTCATCAACGAATACAACGACGACATCTTCGCCGCCAGCCAAACCGATATTCTCACCTACTGGCAATACCTGCTCGCCCTCATCCCGCAAAACGAAGATGCCCTAACCACCGCCCGCAACATCGCCAAAGACATAGACAAACGCAACGGCAACAGCTACTACCAAACCCAGCTAGACTGGCTTTTTGGCGAGACCACCATCCACTAAACCCATTTTAGCTTCACAACTCCGCTGCGCTACGCAGGCTGGCTATCATCCCCAAAGGCAGCCTGAAAACCAATACAGCAAATTTCAGCAAAGCCAAACCCCAATGGAGCGGCGACGGCTCATCGCCAAATCTCCACGCATCCCAAGGCAGCCTGAAACTCATATTCATTGAACAGGCACGCCCCACATTTCAGGCTGCCTAAACACCAAAGCGCGTAGGGTGGGCAACTCGTTGCCCACCGACCATTTACCATTTTCAGGCTGTCCACCAAAAAGCAGCCTGAAACCACCACACAAGGACACCCATGCCCATCCAAGCCATCCTATTTGACCTAGACGGCACACTCGCCGACACCGCCCCCAGCCTAGGCAACGCCCTAAACACCCTACTGCAAAAACGCGGTTATCCACAAAAACCCCAAGCCCAAATCCGCCCCCACGCCAGCCACGGCTCAACCGCCCTAATCCAATTCGGCGCAGGCATCCCACCCACCCACCCCGACTTCCCCCAATGGCGCGCCGACTACCTTGCCGAATACGAACAATGCTTTGACCGCGACACCACCCTATTCCCCGAAATCAACCCCCTGCTCGCCCAACTCGCCGTCCAAAACATCGCATGGGGCATCATCACCAACAAACCCCACGTCTTCACCCACCGCCTTGTCCCCAAGCTCGGCTTCATTACCCCACCCGCCGTAGTCGTCAGCGGCGACACCTTCCCCCAAGCCAAACCCAGCCCACTCCCCATGCACCACGCCTGCGCCATACTCCAAATGCAGCCTGAAAACTGCATCTATGTAGGCGATGCCGAACGCGACATCCAAGCAGGGCGCAACGCAGGCATGCACACCATTCTCGCCGCATGGGGCTATATCGCCCCCAGCGACACCCCCGAAACATGGGGCTACCACGCATCCGCCGCCAACCCCCTGCAAATTCTTGATATACTTCGCACCTTTCAGGCTGCCTGAAAAAACCTTTACCCAACCCTAACATAGGAAAAAATCATGAAAAAAATCGCACTCACCCTTATCACCGCCACCCTACTCACCGCCTGTGCCGACAGCGGCACCAGCGTAGGCGGGCTACTCGGCGGCGGCAACGCATCCAGCGGCGCAGCCAGCATCGGCAAATCCGCCGTGCAAATGTATGTGCAAAACAAATGCGTAACCGAACTGCAAAGCCGCAACGAATGGCGCACCCTAGCCCTAGCCATGAGCCAAGCCAAACAAACCGAATGGGAAAACAAAATCTGCGGCTGCGCCAGCGAAGAAGCCCCCAACCAAATCACCGCCGCCCAGCTACCCGAATTGCTCACCGAAAGCGGGCGCGTTAAAGTCGCAGCAGACGTAACCACCAAAACCGTAACCGCCTGCTTCAAACGCCTGTTTACCAAATAACCCCAAGGCAGCCTGAAAAGCCCAAACCCATTTTCAGGCTGCCTTAATCACAAAGGCAGCCTTATCCATTTGTCCAAATCTTTGATTTGGGTATAAGTAAGCATCTAAATCTTTGATTTAGCTATGCGAACTTATGCAGAGCTAAATGGTTATACCGCAGCGCAACGCGCAAGGTTGAAAACCTAAAATGGAGCAGCGGCGGCTCGCCGCCAAATTGATTATTAGACAGCGCATGGCTGATTTACCAAGATGTCGGCGAACCGCCAACGCTCCATCGGTTACAGGTTTTGCAAAGGTTGCAGTCTGAAACCCAACCCAAAAAGGAAGCCCCATGAAACCCCAAACCCGCACCCTACTCGCCGCCATCCTGCTCGCCGCCCCATTCGCCCAAGCCGACAACACCTACGACGAATCCGCCCTATACAACGAAACCTACACCCAAAGCCTGAACGTAGGCAGCGAAGCCATAGACTGCCTAAAAGCCCGCAAAAACGACTGTGGGCAAAAAGCATGGGAAAGCAGCCTAGACAGCATCGGCAAAGTCATCGACACCCCCAGCGGACAACGCGCCCTAGAAGAACTGCTGCCCCAGCTAGACTCCACAGGCACCATCAACAAACAAAACAGCCGCGCCATCGTCAACGTCCTGCGCGAACAACTGCCCGCCGCCAAAAAGAACAGCAAACAAATCGGACGCCGCGTAGAAGACCTTGGCAGCCGCGCCAGCCAACAGCTTACCCAACCGCTGCCAGATAAAGACCGCACCGCCTGCATGAACAAAGGTGACAGCCTGCTATCAGGCGTACTACGCTGCGGCGCAAACGCCATGATTGATAATTTGCAGAAATAGGCAGCATCTTATCCTTAGAAAGATTTTTATGAATAAAATTACTTATTTATTTTTACTTTTGTTTTTATCTATTTATGCTCAATCAGAAACCACGCAATCAATAAAACAAACGAGAAAATCAGATGAAAATCATCAAAATTTGAATCAATATACTATTTAATCTAAAATTTTACTTAATAGATATATTAATTTGATTGGAAATTCAAATTCATCTCATGTGTTTTTATTTACACCATATATTTTAGAAAAAACATTTTTTCCTATCCCTATTGAGCAATATTCAAGCATGGATAAAAATGCTGTTGGTTGGTATGGTTCAGATGGCATAACCAGCGATAATATAAAATTTGGTGGTGTCCTAAAAAGTATGCTGGTTTAATTATTGTTGATAGAAAGCAGTATTGGTTAGAAATTCTGCAAAGTGCAGCATACTTTTTAGGACACCACCATAATTTTTAACGGATGATTTTTGGGTAGAGACAAAGGACAAGCGTATGCAAAATTTAAACGAATGGCGCGAATGGCTAAACCACGCGAGTGAACAAGAGTGGGCAGATTTTATGGCACAACATGGCGACAAGCTGGCAGCCGTAAAGCAAGCATGGGCAGCGTTTACCACACAGCAACAGATTAGGCAGCCTGAAAACGCAGAGGATAACGCAAGCCCAATGCAGCCTGAAAACGCAAACGAAACAGCAACGGCTTGCCGCCAAGATGCTGCCCAACAGCAGCCTGAAAACAATTCAACCGAAACACCAATTATCCAAGCTCAACCATTCACACAAACCGATTTCAGGCAGCCTGAAAACGCCGCAACCAGCGATGCCCAACAGCAGCCTGAAAACACAAATGGAGCGGCGACGGCTCATCATCAAGATGCCGCCCAACAGCAGCCTGAAAACATTGCAACCACCGAAGCCCAAACACCCGCACAAAATAATTTCAGGCTGCCTGAAACCCAAATGCAGCCTGAAAACGCAAATAACGTAACAACGGCTTGCCCCCAAGACAACGCCCAACCGCAGCCTGAAACCCAATCCCCCACTCAACCCACCCCACCCATGCCCAAATACACCCCCACCCCCCTGCCCAACGCCCGCCACGGCGAACCCTACCGCGCCGCCTTGCCCCCCACCGCCACCGCCATCACCTTCCATCCCGAATGCGGCTTAACATGGGACGCAGCCGCCCAGCAAATCCACGGCACGCCCAGCAAATCAGGCGACGTAGAAATCCACTACCAAATCCACGAAAACAACAACATCACCCCCGTTGTCCAAAAACTCTACATCAACCCCGACCCCAAAAGCCTGTGGCAAAACCAGCCCAGCGACCCAACTGCCCCCTACGCCAAACCCGACACCGACCACGAACGCATCCCCACCCCGCAAGGCAGCCTAATCGCCGCCCGCGTGCGCGGACGCAGCCATGCCCACAACGGCACGCATTGCGACGACGACTACCGCATCGCCTACCACGAACGCACAGGCTTGCACTTCATCGCCGTCGCCGATGGCGCAGGCAGCGCAGCGTTCTCCCGCTACGGCTCGCAACTCGCCGTCAACGCCGCCGCCAACACCGTATGGCAACTGCTGGATGACAGCGAAAAAGACTTTTTCAGGCTGCCCCAATACGATGCCGACAACCAAAAGCGCGTGTTAAGCCACCTTATCCGCCACGCCGCCTACCAAGCCTACGCCGCCCAAACCGAAGCCGCCAAAGCCGAAGCCATCTCACTCAAAAGCCTAGCCTGCACCCTGCTTATCGCCCTAGCCCTGCCCTGCGCAGACGGCACATGGCTGGTTGCCGCCTATTGGGTGGGCGACGGCGCAGCCGCCGTATGGCAGCCTGAAAACCAGCAACTCATGCTGCTGGGCGAAAGCGACGGCGGCGCGTATTCAGGCGAAACCGTGTTCCTATCCGCCCACGAAGTCAGCGAAAACCTTGCCCACCGCATCCGCTGCTGGGCAGGGCAACAGCCCCCCGTGCTCCTGCTGATGACCGACGGCGTGTCCGACCCCAAATTTGAAACCGATGCCAACCTAGCCCGCCCCGAGCGTTGGGCAGAGCTATGGCAAGAACTCCAACCCGCGCTCCAAGCCGAACAGCCCGCCGCCGCATTGGAAGAATGGCTAGGCTTCTGGTCAGCAGGCAACCACGACGACCGCACCCTAGCCCTGTTCTTGCCGACAACAGCAGCCTTGCCCTTTTGTCCAAATCTTTGATTTGGGTATAAAAGGGTATGCCGCAGCACAACGTGCCAAGCTGAAAAACCAACCGTAGGGTGTGTGGCTTTGCCACGCACCATTGAGCAACCAAACGGCGCGTAACCAAGTTCATACCTCACGCGCCGCAAGCCATTAGGCAGCCTGAAACATAGTTCAGCGCAGCTAAACCCATCCCCACTTTCAGGCTGCCCACACACCCCAAAAACCCGCCCCCGAAAGCCCACCATGTCCAACAACATCATCACCCTAACCGCCACCAACGGCGAAACCATCCAATTTATCAACGAAACCAAAGCCCAAGGCGGCATGAAAGACGTAATGTTCTCGCCCCAGCGCGATTACGTTGTCGCCTTTTTCCGCGAAAAAGCCGATGCCGCCACCCGCGAACGCCTAGAACAAATCACAGGGCTCTACCGCGAGCGCATCTTTAACCAAGAAGGCGGCGAATACCTAAAAAAACTCTACTGCTGGCCCACCGCCGTGGTGGAATACAACGGCAAACTCGGCGTAGTCTCCCCGTTTTACCGCGACTGCTTTTTCTTTGAATACGGCAGCCGCAACAACGATATGCTCGGCATCAAAGGCAAAGACAAAGACGGCAAATGGTTCGCCAGCGCATCCAACCGCAACAAATTCCTAGACCCGCGCGAACTGGGCGACTGGATGACCCACCTAAAAATCTGCATCATGCTCGCCCGCGCCGTGCGCCGCATGCACATGGCAGGGCTCAGCCACAGCGATTTAGGCTACAAAAACTGCCTAATAGACCCCACCAGCGGGCAAGCCTGCCTGATAGACATCGACGGTCTAGTCGTGCCAGGCAAACACCCGCCCAGCGTGGTCGGCACGCCCGATTTCATCGCCCCCGAAGTCGTCGCCACCGCCCACCTGCCCAAAGACGACCCCCAGCGCAAACTCCCCAGCCGCACCACCGATTTGCACGCACTCGCCGTGCTCATTTATATGTATCTGCTCTACCGCCACCCCCTGCGCGGCGACAAAATCCACGACCCTGGCGACAGCCAGCGCGACGAAGAACTCAGCATGGGCAGCCAAGCCCTGTTCATAGAACACCCCAGCGACCCCAGCAACCGCATCAAAATAGACCAATGCAAACCCAGCGAGCTGCCGTGGAAAGACACGCAAAAAATCCCCTACACCGTTTGCGGCGCATACATCGCCGAGCTATTTCGCCGCGCCTTTATTGACGGGCTACACAACCCCGCCGCCCGCCCCACCGCCGACGAATGGGAACACGCGCTGGTAAAAACCGTTGATTTGCTGCAACCCTGCGCCAACCCCCAATGCGAACAAAAATGGTATGCCTTTGATAACAAAGTCAAACCCGCCTGCCCCTTCTGCGGCACGCCCCACACAGGCAGCCTGCCCGTGCTCAATCTCTATTCCGCCGCGCCCAACGGCAGCTACCGCCCCGACAACCACCGCATCATGGTGTTCAGCGGGCAATCGCTGTTCAAATGGCACGCCAACAGCAACATCTTCCCCAACGAACGCCTGAAACCCGAAGATGCACGTCGCGTGGGCTACTTTGTGCAACACAACGGCGACTGGTATCTGGTCAATGAAAACCTGCCCGAAATGCACGATGTGGTCAATAAAACCCCCATCGCCATCGGCGACAAAATCAAACTGGCTGACGGCGTGCAAGTGCTGCTGCAAAAAGGGCAAGGCGGGCGGCTGTTGATGGTGCAAATGGCTGGGGGGTAGGTTTTTAGGTTTTCAGGCTGCCTTAACGTTGCATTAAGGCAGCCTGAAAACCCAAATGGAGTGGCGCCGGCTCGTCGCCAAATGGTTTATTCAACATAGTTTTGTTGGTTAGCAAGATGTCGGCGAGCCGCCGACGCTCCATGTGTTGCTTCCATCAAGTTTTCAGGCTGCCTTAATCCCACCATCAAGGCAGCCTGAAAACCAACAAACCCTGTAAACAGCTCAATTCTGTTTACAGGGTTTGATTATGTCTGCGCCTTAGCCCATCAGCCTTTTTTCTTATAAATCGCGTCTAGGCGATGACGTTGCGGTTCAAGGTCAATGTTGGCAAGGCTGGCGGCTTTAATCAGGCTGTTCACTTCCACGCCGCGCCGCGCTTGGTTCAACGCCCAAAGCATGGTGGAGCGTGTGCCTGTGCGGCAGTATGCCATGATGGGGGCTTCGGAGTTGGCAACGGTGTTTTGGAAATGGTCTAGCGTTTCATCGGTGATGCCGTCCATGACCACGGGCATATAGATTACGTGTTCAATGCCGTTGGCGTTGAGCCATGCTTTCACTTGTTCAAAGCTGGGCTGGTCGGGGGCTTCGTCATCGGGGCGGTTGCAAATTACGGTTTTGATGCCGTAGGAAGCGGCGCGCTTGGCGAAGCGTTCGTCTTTTAGCTGGTCGGATACGTATAAATAATCGGCGATTTTTTCTATCATTTTAATTTCCTTAATGGGGTGTTGTTTTTGTTAAGAGTGGCTATTTTAAACCGTTTTCAGGCAGCCTGAAAATAGGGAATGCGTTTCAGGCTGCCTTTATCGCTGTTTACCCCCTAGTCATCCATGCTTGCAGTCGCGCGTTATCCACAATCTTCAAATAGGCGGTATTGGCAGCGGCGGCTTGCACGGTGAGCGTGGTTTGGTGCAACACGCCGTGGCGGAAGTAATGCACGGTGTGCGTGTCGCCGATTTGGGTTTCGGTTTGGGTGGCGAAATCGGTGCAGGCGTAGCCGTTGATGGCGATGATGCTGTCGCCTGCTTTGAGCGCGGCTTGTTCTGCGCTGCCGCCTGTAAACACATGGCTGATGGTGGCGCGGTCGGCTTGTTGTTTGGCGCGGCAGCCGATGTCGGCGGCGGGCGCAGCTTCGGGGAACGCGCTCACCAGCTTGCCCAAATCGCTGCGCGGTGTGCTGTACCAGCGCAGTTCTATGCCCAGCGTTTTCAGGCTGCTTTCTAATGGCAGCTCGGCGGTGCTGTGTAGGGCAGCCTGAAAAAAGTCGGCAAGGTTAAGCTGGGCGATGTCTTGCACAAATTGTTGCCATTCGCTGGCGGTGTAATAGCTGCGGTTGAGCCGCGTTTGCATATATAAGCTGCGCATCACAAAATCCAGCGGCGGGCGGTGGTTTTGGCGCAAATGGGCATCTAGGCACAGCGCGGCGAGTGCGCCTTGTTGGTAATAGCTGGTGATGGCGTTGGGGCTGTTTTCGTCTTGTTTGTAGTATTTATGCCATGCGGCGAAGCTGGATTGGGCAAGGGTTTGCTGCTTGCGCCCTGCGTTGCGGTGCACGCGGGTGATGGTTTGCGCCAATAGGTTGAGATAGGCTTCGGGGCTGATGACTTGGCTGCGGGCGAGCATCAGGTCGTCATAATAGGATGTGATGCCTTCATACGCCCAGAGCTGATCGGTGTAGGTTTCTTGGTCTAGGTTATACGGCACAAATTCGGCGGGCTTGATGGTTTTCACGTTCCATGCGTGGAAGTATTCGTGCGAGATTAAGCCCAACAGCGTGGTGTAATCGGCGGTGGGCTGCGCCATATTGCGCGGCGGCAGGGCTTTGCGGTCGGCGTGCAGCGCGGTGCTGTTGCTGTGTTCCAAGCCGCCGTAGATGTTGTCGCCCAGATGCAGCAAAAACAGATATTCGGAAAACGGGGCTTCATTCGCCAAAAACATCGCCAGCGCGTGTTCGCAGATTTTTTGGCAATCAGCAAGCAGCCGCTCGTGGTCAAAATCGGGGTAATGCCCGCTCAACGCGATGCGGTGCGGGATGCCGTGCGCGGTGAAATGCAGCGTTTCTATGTTTGCGCCCAGTTCAAACGGGCAATCGGTGAGCGCGGCGTAATGGGCAGCCTGAAAACAATAATCGGGCTTTTCAGGCTGCCTTAATGCGGTGGCGATGCGCCAGCCTGCGGGCAAATCGTTAAATTGCACTTGGCAGGCTTCATCGCGCCGCTCGGGCAGATAAAGAAACAAACACGCGCCGTCAATAAAGCCGCGCTCGTTGTCCAGCAGGCTGGCGCGCACGGATAAATCGTTGGCATACACGCTGTATTCAATTTGGTAATCGCCGCTTTGCGCGGGGGTGTGCCATTCGTTTTTGCTGATTGGGGTGAGCGGCACGGGTTGCCCGTTGCACTTGGCTTGGATGTGGATGATGTGCTTGGCAAAATCGCGAATCATGTAGCTGCCGGCCACCCAGTTCGCCAGCTTGATGCTTTGTGTGGCATTTTCGCCGTGGTGAAATGTAAAAATAATGTGCCATTGGTGGGCATTGGGGCGGGGGGTAATGCTGTAATGCAACATGGGCTTTTCTTTCTGCTTGATTTTTAAAAAGTATTGAGTATAGCAATAATTGATTTAGCGCATAGCTATCCACATCTAAAAGTAGATTGTTTGATGCTAATCAGGTAACATTCCGCTGCTTTTGGTAACCTTACGATAAATAAGGTTTTGATGTTTTAAGATGCGTTAATTCATTTTAACCGCGAAAAGTATCAAGCGTATAGTCGTTTCACGCAGCCTTAGACAAGGCGGCGAGCCCCAGATAGTACAAGTAGTACAGCAAGGCGAGCCAACCCAGTATAAGGCTGTGTGAAACGACTATAAAACCAGCGATAGATGATTTTCAGGCTGCCTAAATCATATCAGCCAAAGCAGCCTGAAAAGCCACTCATCGCACAAATAAAAGAAATATTTTCAACGTATGGAGTTGTTATGGAAACGCAAACCTATAACTATAAAGTGGTGCGCCAATTTGCCATTATGACGGTAATCTGGGGCATCATTGGGATGTTTGTGGGCGTGTATGCCGCCGCAGAATTGCGCTGGCCCGCCCTGAACATGTCGGACATTGCGCCGTGGTTTCACTTCGGTCGCATCCGCCCCTTGCACACCAATGCCGTTATTTTCGCCTTTGGCGGCTGCGGCTTGATTGCCACGTCTTATTATGTGGTGCAGCGCACTTGCAACGCACGGCTGTTTGGCGGCAACTGGCTGCCCGCGTTCACCTTTTGGGGCTGGCAGTTGGTGATTGTGCTGGCGGTGATTACCCTGCCCTTGGGCTACACCCAAGGCAAGGAATACGCCGAGCTGGAATGGCCCATTGATATTTTGATTACTGCCGTGTGGGTGGCGTATGCCATCGTGTTTTTCGGTACGATTGCCAAACGCAAAATGAAGCATATTTATGTGGCAAACTGGTTTTACGGCGGCTTCATCCTTGCCGTTGCACTGCTGCATATTGTGAACAACATTGCCATCCCCGCAGGCGGCTTCAAATCCTATTCTGTTTACTACGGCGCGATTGATGCCATGGTGCAATGGTGGTATGGGCATAACGCCGTGGGCTTCTTTCTTACCGCAGGCTTCTTGGGCATGATGTATTACTTTGTGCCCAAACAAGCCAATCGCCCCGTTTATTCTTATCGCTTATCGGTTGTCCACTTCTGGGCATTGATTTTCACTTATATGTGGGCGGGTCCCCACCACTTGCACTACACCGCGCTGCCCGATTGGACACAATCTTTGGGCATGGTGCTGTCGCTGATTTTGTTTGCGCCATCTTGGGGCGGCATGATTAACGGCATCATGACCTTGTCTGGCGCGTGGGATAAATTGCGCACCGACCCGATTTTGAAATTCTTGATTGTGTCGCTGTCGTTTTACGGGATGTCCACCTTTGAAGGCCCGATGATGTCCATCAAATCGGTCAACGCATTGAGCCACTACACCGACTGGACGGTCGGGCACGTGCATTCAGGCGCATTGGGCTGGGTGGGTTTTGTAACCATCGGTTCGCTGTATTACTTGATTCCGCGCTTGTATGGCAAAAAAGAAATGTATAGCGTGAAGCTTATCAACGCACACTTTTGGATTGCCACTTTGGGCGTGGTGTTATACATCACATCCATGTGGGCATCAGGCGTGATGCAAGGTTTGATGTGGAGCCAGCTCAACCCCGATGGCACGCTCACGCATTCATTTATCGCATCGGTTAGCCGTTCTATGCCGTTCTATCTCATTCGTTTCTTGGGTGGCGTGTTGTATTTAAGCGGTATGTGCATCATGGCATATAACGTTTATCGCACCGTTGCAGATGCTCAACCTGTTGAAGCAGAAATCCCTGCTTTGCCCAAAACTGAACACTAATAGAAAGGACGCTAAAAATGAAATTGCAACAATTAGCAGAAGAAAAAGTGGGCTTTCTGATTGTGTTTACGCTTATTGTGGTAAGCGTGGGCTTGATGGTGGAAGTTGTCCCCTTGTTTGGCACCAAAGAAGTGATTACCGCCACCAAAGGTGTGAAACCCTATTCGCCCTTGCAAGTGGCGGGACGCGATATTTTTGTGCGCGAAGGCTGCTACAACTGCCACTCGCAGCAAATCCGCCCTTTCCGCGCCGAAACCGAACGCTATGGGCATTATTCTGTGGCGGGCGAATCAGTGTATGACCACCCATTTCAATGGGGCTCAAAACGCACAGGTCCTGATTTGGCGCGCGTAGGCGGACGCTATTCCGATGAATGGCATCGCATTCACTTGCTCAACCCGCGCGAAGTGGTGCCTGAATCCAATATGCCCGCTTTCCCTTGGCTGGCGCGCAACAAAGTGGACGCGGATGAAGTGGTGCGCCACATGAAAGCCTTGGAAAAAGTCGGCACGCCTTACACCAAAGAAGACTACGACAAAGCCGCCGAAGAGCTAAAAGACAAATCTGAACTAGACGCAGTAGTCGCCTATTTGCAAGGTTTGGGCTTGGCATTGAAAAACAAAAGGTAAGGAAATCATGAATATGGCTTGGGCAAATAGCCTGTTTACCATTGGCATTGCCATCAGCTTCGCAGTCATCTTGTTGATTGTGTTGAGCAAACGCAATAAACAAAACTATCAAGACGCGGCGCAAAGCATCTTTGATGATGACGATGCCCCGCGCGACAACGAAGCTGCCCAAAACCATCATGAACACGGAGCATAACTATGGAATCACAATTCACATCCCCGTTTTGGCACTATTACATCGTTGCCATTGTGGTCGCCAGTTTCATCTATGTAACATGGCTGCTGCTGTCGCAAGACAAAGTGAAGCTGAAAAAAGGCGAAGAAGTTAAAACCACAGGCCATTCTTGGGATGGCATTGAAGAATACAACAACCCCATGCCACGCTGGTGGTTTTGGATGTTTATCATGACCATCTTGTTTGGCGTTGGCTATTTGGTTGCCTACCCCGGTATGGGCGACTACAAAGGCACGTTTAACTGGACTAGCCACAACCAATATGAAAGAGAAGTCGCCGCTGCGGATAAAACCGTCAATGCACTGTATGGCAAATACAGCAAGATGAAAGTGGAAGACGTTGCCAAAGACAAAAACGCCATGACCATCGGCAAAAACTTGTTTGACACCTATTGCATCCAATGCCACGGCTCGGATGCGCAAGGCTCGCGCGGCTTCCCCAACCTAACCGATAGCGACTGGATTTACGGCGGCACGCCCGACAAAATCCACGAAACCATCACCAATGGACGCATCGGCATCATGATGCCTTGGGGGCCTAACCTTGGCACAGAAAGCGTGCGCGATGTTGCCAATTATGTGATGTCGCTATCCAAAGACCGCGCCTACGATGAAGACCGCGCCTCACGCGGCAAGGAAATCTTCCAAGCCAACTGCGTTGCCTGCCACGGCGCAAACGGACAAGGCACAATGGGCATCGCCCCCACGCTCAACGACAACACTTGGCTATGGGGCGGCAGCGAAAAAGCCATCATAGAAACCATTACCAGCGGGCGGCACAACCAAATGCCTGCGTGGAAAGACTTTTTAACCGAAGACAAAATCCACTTGCTAACGGCTTATGTGTGGGGCAAATCGCACCCGAAAAACCAAGCCTTGCCCACCGATAGCACGCACGAAACAGGCAAACCTGCGCAACCTGCCGCCGCGCCTAGCCCAGCTCCCGCCGCCGCGCCTGCCGCCGCTTCTGCTGCTGCGCCTGTTGCTGCTAGCACCGCTGCTGCCAGCACGCCTGCCACCGCTACCAAAGCCAGCGAACCCGCCGCCGACCAAGCCGATGTAGCGTATAAAGACGCGGTTGCCACGTTCTACTTTGCCACAGGCAAAAGCGACGTTGCCGCCAACGCGGATAAAGTGGTTGCCGATTTGATTGCCGCTGGCAAAAACGGCAAAAAATTGGTGGTGAGCGGCTACACCGACAGCACAGGCAACGCCGCCGCCAACGCCGAGCTATCCAAAAAACGCGCCCAAGCGGTGCAAGCGTTCTTGGAAAAACAAGGCGTGGATGGCAAAAACATTGAACTGCGCAAGCCCGAAAACACCACCGCCGCTGCGGGCAACAACGCCCAAGGTCGCCGCGTGGAAGTGAAAGCGGAATAGGCATTGTTGTGATGGATGAAAACCACTCGCTGCTTGGGGCGAGTGGTTTTTTGTTTTTCAGACTGCCTTTATCATGCTTAAAGGCAGCCTGAAATGTTTGCGCCACAGCAACGGAAAGAGTGGGTATGGCGGCGATACGCCATGTTCTGTTTCAGGCTGCGTGAATGGTTGAAGCAATCTGCATAGCAAAGCGGAGTGGCGAAGCGAGAAGCACATTCTGCTTTGCCGTTTCAGGCTGCCTTTGCTCCACCTGCCATTTAGCAACGAGCCATCGCCCCGCCATTTTAGGTTTCAGGCTGCCTTTAAGCGCACATCAAAGGCAGCCTGAAACCCCATACATCTCACTCTAAACCGTTTAACCCGCCACTCAACCCATTTCGCTTTTCAGGCTGCCGCACACAATAAGGCAGCCTGAAAAGGCAAATCGGAGTATAATTCGCCATCGTTCATTCCATCGGCAGATGCCGATTTTCTTTTGTGTTTTTCAATCAAAACAAGGACATTCTCATGGCAAACATTCTCGTTCTCCCCACTTGCGCGCACGTTGATGCCGCCGCTGTTGCCCAAAGCATTGCCGCTGCGCTGCCCGATGCGGTGGTGTTCAACCCCTTAGCCGATGCACAACGCGCGGCTAATCTAATCGCCGCTGGCAAGGCGGATGATTGGTTTGATGCTTTGGTGGGCGAAGTGGCGGCTCTGGGCAAGCAAAACGTGGTGATTCAGGGCATTCAAGCCGATGCGGAAAACATTTTCCTTGCCGCGCAAAACATTGCGCTGGCAACGTCGTTTAACGCGCAAATCGTGTTTGCCGCATCCAACGAAGCGGGTGCGGAACAGCGCGTGGCGTTGGCAAAACAAGCGTTTGCGGGCAACACCGTATTCTTTGCGGGCGTGGTGGGCAATGCCGCTGCCGCGCAAGCCAACAAGTTAGCCGATTTGGGCGCATCAGGCAGCCTGAAAACGGCTGAACTGGCGCAAATCGCAGCGGCGACCACCGACCGCGTGTCGCCCGCGCAATTCCGTTTCAACATGATGGATTCGGCGCGCAAAGCCAACAAACGCATCGTGTTGCCCGAAGGCGCAGAGCCACGCACCGTGCGCGCCGCCGCAATTTGCCACGAAAAAGGCATCGCCCGCTGCGTGCTGCTGGCGACCCGCGCCGAAGTGGAAGCCGTTGCCCAAGCGCACCACATCACGCTGCCCGATAGCTTGGAAATCATTGACCCCGCTTCGTTGGTGGAACAATACGTTGCGCCGATGTGCGAATTGCGCAAATCCAAAGGTTTAACCGAAGAGCAAGCGCGCGCGCAGTTGCAAGACACCGTGGTGCTGGGCACGATGATGATGGCGCAAAACGACGTGGACGGCTTGGTTTCAGGCGCGGTACACACCACTGCCAACACCATCCGCCCCGCCTTGCAGCTCATCAAAACCGCCCCTGGTGAAAGCATCGTATCCAGCGTGTTCTTTATGCTGCTACCAGGGCAAGTGGTGGTGTATGGCGACTGCGCGGTGAACCCCAACCCCACCGCCGAGCAACTCGCCGACATCGCCATCCAATCCGCCAAATCCGCCAAAGCGTTTGGCATTGAGCCGCGCGTGGCAATGATTTCTTACTCCACCATCAACTCAGGCAGCGGTCCCGATGTGGATTTGGTGGTGGAAGCCACCCGCCTTGTGCACGAAAAAGCCCCCGAGCTGGCGGTGGACGGCCCGCTGCAATACGACGCAGCGGTGGTGGACAGCGTTGCCCAATCCAAAGCCCCCAACAGCCCCGTGGCAGGCAAAGCCAACGTGTTTATTTTCCCCAACTTGACCACAGGCAACTGCACCTACAAAGCCGTGCAACGCAATGCCAACGTGTTGAGCGTCGGACCGATGCTGCAAGGCCTGCGCAAACCCGTGAACGACTTGTCGCGCGGGGCATTGGTGGAAGACATTGTGTACACCATCGCGCTCACCGCAATTCAAGCCACGCAAAAATAAGCGCGTAGCGTTTAACGCACAGCAATGGCAATAAAGGCAGCCTGAAAGGGAGATTCCGTTTTCAGGCTGCCTTTTGGTGTGGGCGTAGGGTTGTGAGATTGGGGGCAGAACGGTGCAAATGATGAATGACAGCAAAGGCAGCCTGAAACGCAACATGGCGCGGCGACGGCTCGTCGTCATCAAGCCCACCAACCCCTGCCACATCACAACCCGCAGATTTCAGGCTGCCCTATCCCCAAACTCCAAACCACGCCATCCTTTTTTAGCGCAAGAGCACGGCTTGCAAGCAAGCCGTAGAAACGCGGGGACGCATTTTCAGGCTGCCTATATCGCCCCCGCGTTTAGGCAGCCTAAAAAGCAAAACCGCTTGGTGTTGAGCAAAACGGTTTGGGATAGATGGATAGAGTTTCAGGCTGCCTTTAAGCGTGTAACGTGTAGGGTGGGCAACTCGTTGCCCACCAATCATTTAGCGTTTTCAGGCTGCCTATTGCCAGTACCACCATCGGCAGCCTGAAAGCACTACCTACCGCTGCCGCGCCTTAAACCGCGGATTGCTCTTGCAAATCACATACACCTTGCCCTTGCGGCGCACAATCTGGCAATCACGATGGCGATTTTTCGCCGCTTTGAGTGAAGACAACACCTGCATCTCATTTCCCCTTTTTCAGTGCAGACATCATGCCCGCATAGCGTTGGTTAAACTGGCTGGCGCGGCCTTCCTTGTTGTGCTCGCGCTGTTTGCCCGTGTAAACAGGGTGCGATGCCGATGACGTATCCAGCATAAACACAGGATATTCCTTGCCGTCCGTCCATTGCATCGTTTTATTGGTGGGCGCGCACGAGCGAATCAGCCAGCCTTCTTCCGCGCTGCTATCGTAAAACAGCACGGTGCGATAATTTTCAGGGTGAATGCCTTGCTTCATATTATTTCTCCAAGTTGTAAAGTGTTATGGTATAACAATATTAACAAGGCTGTCAATCGCGCCGTATGCGCCATTGATGCAACGGCAGGCGATACAGCAGCAGCGCGGCGATAATCAACGCGCCGCCCACCATTTTTTCCCACGACAACTTCTCACCCAACAGCAACACGCTCAACAGCAGCGTCCACACGGGTTCTAGCACCATAATCATCGCCGCGTTGCCAATTGGGCAGATTTTTTGCGCGTACGTTTGCAGCAAAAAGCGCGTGTTGGTAATCACGATGATGCCCACGGCAAGCCATGTCCAACTGGCGGCGGAAAGCGGCAAATGCCACGTTTCAAACGCCAGCGAATAGCCGCTGCACACGATGCCCGCGCAGGCAAGTTGCACGGTGGTGAGCGGCAGCGCGTTCATGCCTTTGGAAAATTGGTTGTTCAGCACGAAAAACAGTGCGCTCATCAGCGCGGAC
The DNA here is from genome assembly GCF_030527935.1 of Kingella sp. (in: b-proteobacteria). GTDB lineage: Bacteria > Pseudomonadota > Gammaproteobacteria > Burkholderiales > Neisseriaceae > Kingella_B. Next base: position 2,911 of record NZ_JAUMZV010000035.1, on the reverse strand, counting down.
AAGGCAAACAAGCCGCTGCCCAGCGACATCTGCAACGGCGATTTGCCCGCATTCAGCAGATACAGCCCGCAGCCTGAAATGGCAAGCGACAGCCACAGTATTGGCGACGGGCGGTGGCGAAACAGCAGCCACGATAGCATCGGCGCAAGCAGCATAGACGAGCTAAGCAGCAACGCGCCTTCGCCAAAATGGTGGCTGTGCGCCACGCCTTGAATCCAAAAGAAAATATTGGCGGAAAACGCCGCGCCCACCGCCGTTGCACGGGCAAATTGCCCCGCCGTCCATTGGCGAAGCTGCGGCAGCGCAAACGGCAAAAACAGCAATGCTGCGCCTATCATGCGCGCGCCGATAAAGCCAGAAGCGGGCATTTCTTGCAGCGCGGCTTTGGAAACAAACCAGCCGCTGGCGGCGAATAGGGTAACGAGAACGAGCCAAAGTTCTCCGCGATAGTGGTTCATGGTTGTCTTTCAGAATAGATTGGGTTGGGTGGGCAGCCTGAAAAAAGGGTGGGAGATAGGTTTCAGGCTGCCTAATAATGGGCGAAGGCAGCCTGAAATCTAAAATAGGGCAGCAATGGCTTATCGCCAAATGGTGTATTCAATACAGGCTTGATTGTTTGCCAAGATGTCGGCGAGTTTTTGATGCGCCATCGGTTATACAGGTTTGGCAAAGGTTTCAGGCTGCCTACAATAAGCGAAAGGCAGCCTGAAAAAGTCAGCAAAGATGGTTTTCAGGCTGCCTTAAATGAGACCTGCCAGCCATCATTGCCCATCCCAATCGCAACCAACAAGCAAACGGCTGAAAGCACATCATTTCAGCCGTTTTGCTATTTATACCAAAATAGAACGATGGGGGCATTCCCCGTTTTCAGGCTGCCTGATACTAACCATCCACCTTATCGCGGATAATCTGTTTCACCACATCCGCATTGTTATCAATCACTTGCACGCGCTGGGGCAAATCTTCCAAGCCTGCGAGTTTGGCGGGGCGTGGCACGGCAACGCTGCCCACTGCTTCGTGGATGGTGGCTTCAAATTTGGCGGCCAGCGCGGTTTCTAGGCAAACAATGGTTTCGTTGGGTTCGCGCAGTTGGCGGGCAACTTTGATGCCATCGGCGGTGTGTGGGTCAATCAGCTCGCCATCGGTTGCATACACGGCTTGGATGGTGGCAAGGCGGTCGGCGTGGGTGCTGCTGCCTGACACAAAGCCGTATTGCTGGCGGATGGTGGCAAGCTGGTCTTTCAGATTGAAGCCTTTGCCTTGCGCCACTTGCGCCCACAGGCTTTGCACTTGGCTGGCATCACGCCCCACCAAATCAAAAATAAAGCGTTCAAAATTGCTGGCTTTGGAGATGTCCATAGACGGGCTGGATGTTACATAAGTGTGCGCAGCATCGCGTGGGCTGTATTGCCCTGTGCGGAAAAATTCGTCTAACACATTGTTTTCATTGGTTGCAACGATAAGGCGGTCAATCGGCACGCCCATTTGTTTGGCGATGTGTCCCGCGCAGATGTTGCCAAAATTGCCGCTGGGCACGCAGAAGCTGATGCGTTGCGCGTTGCTTTCGGTGGTGCGCAGATAGCCCGCGATGTAGTACACGATTTGGGCAACGATGCGCCCCCAGTTAATGCTGTTTACAGTGCTGATTTGGTAGCGATTTTTGAAATCGGCATCGTTTTGCACGGCTTTAACGATGTCTTGGCAGTTGTCAAACATCCCACGCACGGCGATGTTGATGATGTTTTCGTCTTGCAGGCTATACATTTGAGCGCGTTGGAAGCGGGACATTTTGCCTTCGGGCGAGAGCATAAACACGTTGATGCCGCGTTTGCCGCGCAGGGCGTATTCGGCGGCGGAGCCTGTGTCGCCGCTGGTTGCGCCGAGAATGTTTAACGTTTTGTTTTCTTTGGCTAAAACGTATTCAAAGGCGTTGCCCAAAAATTGCATCGCCATATCTTTGAATGCGAGCGTAGGCCCGTTGGACAGGGCTTGGATTTTGATGCCGTCTTTGAGCGTGCGCACGGGGGTGATGACTGTGCTGCCAAAGGTTTCGCTGGTGTAGGTGCGGTTGAGTATGCGGCGCAGGTCGTCTTCGGGGATATCGGTGGCGAATAGGCGGATGACTTCAAAGGCGAGTTCGGCGTAGCTGAGCGTGCGCCAATGGGTGAGCTGCTCGGCGGTAATTTGGGGATAGTGCTCGGGGAGCATTAAGCCGCCATCGGGGGCAAGCCCCATAAGCAGGGCTTGGTTGAATGTTTTGGCGGGGGTGTTGCCACGGGTGCTGATGTAGTTCATAAAATATCCTTCTCTATCGTTTTTGAATTTCAAAATAGCCATTGTTTTGTTTCGCTTTTTTATTCGCTTTGGCACATAGAGCATCGCCACACCGAACAATATCTGCTTCATTTAACAAAGTAGCTATTTCCGCGCTTTGCTTTTTGAATTTAATAATGTCTGAAAAATAATAAAAAGAGCCCACGCCCCAAATTGCATTAACTAACAAAGCAATACTCGATAACCAAAATATCCATAATAAAATTTTCTTCCCCTTTGTTACATCATGAGTAGATTGTATTTTAAGAATATTCGCAGAGTGCTTAAAACTTTGACTGGCATCGTCAATTTGGGTCTGAAATTGCTTTAATGTTTCAGTAAGCTGATGTTCAATAAAATGATTTACTGAACTTTGCTGTTGATACGTAGCAGATTCCAATTTTCTTTGAAACTCTGTCGCCAGCATATTGCTTCTTTGTTCATATTTTTCTATTAGAAAAAGAATTTGCGATGCTGCATTATCAAAATGTTCTAGCGTTTCTACTAGCTTTTGTTCAGCAATAGAAAAATCATCCATATTTTTTTAGGGGCTGTCCTAGATAACTAGGATAAATTACTTCTTACCAATTGTTTTAAA
>NZ_JAUMZV010000034.1 GCF_030527935.1 Kingella sp. (in: b-proteobacteria) | reverse complement strand
CCTTATAGGATAAGGTTTCTAGCGGGTTTTAGCCTCCATTTTGTCCTATATGCCTGTAAGCATTAAAGGGGGCAGTTTGCAGACAACATTAAGGCAGCCTGAAAATGGATAACACCGTTTTCAGGCTGCCTTTTGGATTTTGCGCGCAGCAATCACCCCACTCGGTAAAACGCCAAGCTGCCGAGCAAATTGGGCAGGATTTCTACGCGGTGGTCGCCTGTCATCACGGTGCGTTCCAGCACGCGGATTTGGTTTTTGGCGCACAGTTGGTCAAAGTCTTTCAGCGTGCACCAATGGATGTTGGGCGTGTTATACCATTGATACGGCATTCGCTCGGACACGGGCATATGCCCGCCCAGCGCGATTTGCAGGCGGTTGCGCCAGTAGCCAAAGTTGGGAAAGGTTACGATGGCTTGCTTGGCAACGCGGGTTAAGTCGCGCAGGATGGTTTCGGTGTTTTGCATGGCTTGGATGGTTTGGCTGAGCACGATGATGTCAAAACTCTGGTCGGCAAAGGTGGTTAACCCGTGTTCTAGGTCGGCTTGGATAACGTTGATGCCGCGTTCTATGGCGGCTTGCACGCTGTTGGCGTTGATTTCTATGCCGTAGCCTGTGCATTGTTTGCTTTGGGTGAGCGCGGATAGCAGCGCGCCGTCGCCACAGCCTAGGTCTAGCACATGGGATTTTTCGGGAATCCAGTCGTAGATGAGTTGTAGGTCGTTGCGTAGTGTCATGGTGGGGTCTCTTTTGTTTGGTTTCAGGCTGCCTTTTGATAGCAGCAGGGTGCAATAGGCAGCCTGAAAAATGATTTAAGGATAGATGGTTCTCACTCCGCCAATTCCCAAACCTGCTTGTCCGATTGCCAGCGCAGATAGGGGGCAACATAGCCGTCTTGGTAGCGGATTTCGTATTCGCTGGGGCTGTGGCGGATGTAGTTGGGTTGCCAGCCTTGTTTGTTGTGTTTGAAGCCGAGCGGGATAAGTTCGGCTTCGTTGTTTTCAGGCAGCCTTTGGTGGCTGCGCTGGAATTGTTGGATTTGGGCGATGATTTGGTTGCCAAGCTGGATGTCTTTGTGTCGCCGCCATTGGGTAGGCAGGTTGAGATACGCCAAGCCGATGGCGACGAGTATCGCCATGCCCAGCAGGGTTTGGAGCAAGGTTTTCATGGTTTACACGCTGATGTTGTTCATATAGGCGCGCACGGCGTTGTGGTATTGTGGGTCGTCCAGCAGGAAGGCATCGTGCCCGTGTTGGCTGGGCACTTCTACATATTGCACGTTTTTGCAGGCGGCGATTAGGGCGCGCACGAGTTCGCGCGAGCGTTCGGGGGCAAACCGCCAATCGGTGCTGAAACTGGCGATAAAGTAGTGCGCTTGGGTGTGTTGCAGGGCGGCTTGTAGGTTGTCGTTGTATTCGGCGGCGGGGTCAAAATAGTCTAGGGCTTTGGTCATCAGCAGATAGGTGTTGGCATCAAAGGTTTCGGCGAATTTGTCGCCTTGATGGCGCAGGTAGCTTTCTACTTCAAAATCAATATCATAATTGTAGTTGTAGTGTTCGTTGCGCAGTTGTCGCCCGAATTTGTTGCCCAGCCCGTGTTCGGCTAAATAGGTGATGTGCCCCATCATGCGGGCGGTGCGCAGCCCACGGCGGGGCTTGGTGTGGTGTTGGGCGTAGTTGCCGCCGTGGAAATCGGGGTCGGTGATGATGGCTTGGCGGGCAACGTCATTAAAGGCGATGTTTTGGGTGGAGAGTTTGGGCGCGGACGCAATCACTAGGGCGTGGCGCACGCGGCTGGGGTAGTCTATTGTCCATTGCAGGGCTTGCATGCCGCCCAAGCTGCCGCCGACTACGGCTGCCCATTGTTCTATGCCAAAGTGGTCGGCAAGCTGGGCTTGGGTGTTCACCCAATCGCGCACGGTTACCAGCGGGAAGTCTGCGCCGTATGGCTCGCCTGTGGCGGGGTTGATGCTGGTTGCGCCTGTGCTGCCTGCGCAGCCGCCTAGGTTGTTGAGCGCAATCACGAAGAATTTGTTGGTGTCTATCGGCTTGCCTGCACCTATCATGTTGTCCCACCAGCCCGCGTATTTGTCGTTGGGGTGGTGCCGCCCTGCGGCGTGGTGCGTGCCCGATAGGGCGTGGCAGATGAGCACGGCGTTGCTTTTGCTTTCGTTCAGCTCGCCGTAGGTTTCGATGATGAGCTGATAGCCGGGCAGGGTACTGCCGTTTTGCAGGGTGATGGGGTGGGGGAACTGGATGATTTGCGGGGTGATTAGGGTAGTGCTGGTGATGGTCATGGCGGGGTGGGGTTAGGATGAAAATAAGGCGCGATTATAGCGTGATAACGATGGGCAAAGGCAGCCTGAAAACAGGAAACAGGCGCGATTGCTGCCATCTGGTTGCGCAATTTACGCTACAATCTCGCCCTTCAGGCTGCCTTAAAGGAAACATCATGTCGCTTAAATTCAGCAAAATGCACGGCTTGGGCAACGATTTTATGGTGATAGACGGCATCAACCAAGTCTTCACGCCCAACCCTGCGCACATTGCGGCGTGGGCAAACCGCCATTTTGGCATCGGCTTTGACCAACTGCTGCTGGTAGAACGCGCCCAAACGCCCGCTGCCGATTTTCGCTATCGCATTTTCAACGCCGATGGTGGCGAAGTGCAGCAATGCGGCAACGGCGCGCGCTGCTTTGCGAAATTTGTGTACGACAAGGGCTTGACCGACAAAACGCACATCACGGTGGAAACCGCTGCGGGCATCATCAAGCCGCACATCCAGCCCAACGGCTTGGTAACGGTGGACATGGGCGCACCGCGCTTTTTGCCCGACGACATCCCTTTCAGGCTGCCTAACGATGGCTCGGAAACGGCAGGCGCGCTCACGCATCAAATTGTGTGGCAGCCCAACCAGCCCGCCATCGCCGTGAGCCTAGTGAGCATGGGTAACCCGCACGCCGTGCTGCGCGTGGATGACACCGAAACCGCGCCCGTTGCCGAAATCGGCGCGGCGTTGCAGCAGCATCCGCAGTTCCCCGAGCGCGTGAACGTGGGCTTGATGCAGGTAATCAACCCCACCCACATCGCGCTGCGCGTGTTTGAGCGCGGCGTGGGCGAAACGCTGGCGTGCGGCACAGGCGCGTGCGCGGCAGTGGTGGCGGGGATGCGGCAAGGCTGGCTGGCAGCGGGCGAAACGGTGCGCGTGTCGCTGCGCGGCGGCGATTTGTTTATCCAATGGCACAATGGGGGGAATGTGATGATGACGGGCGCGGCAGTGTTGGTGTTTGATGGAGAATTGGCAGAGTGAATGCGGATGAGAGATGCGCCGCTATCGTGTTTGCCTACGATGCAGCCTGAAACCGATTGTTAGCTTTTCAGGCTGCCGATTGCGTTGCCCAGCAGCCGTTTATCTGATTAGCCGTTTATAAATCGGCGCGTAGGGTGTGTGCCGCAGGCACGCACGCGAGGACAAGTTGAGATTTTGCAAACCGCGTGCGTGGCAAAGCCACACACCTACTCGCATTGTTTTATTTTGCCCGACCCTAACCATTCCAAGGCAGCCCCCAGAGTTCCCCATGATAAACGTAAACAAAGTTTGGTTTTACAGCACGGCGATGGCGGTCGTGATTGCAGGCGTGTATTTCAGTCTGCCCAGCGAAGATCAACAAGCCAAGATGCAAGCCGCCGCTGCCAAGAAAAAAGCCCAACGCGCTGCGGCAAAACGAAAAGCCGCCGCCCAAGCGCAGCCCGCTTCCGCCCCCGCCAGCGCAGCGCACGCACGGTAATTTCAGGCTGCCAATGGGTTTAGCCTATAAGGCAGCCTGAAAACCCATTCGCCCAAGCAAAACAAGCCGCCTTACTGTCGCGCTTGATGCGGATGCTTTTCAGGCTGCATCCACGTTAGCGCAACACATCAGCAAACAAGAGAACGCTTGCTAACATCGTGTTGAATAAAAAACACCGCTCTATTGCACGCACCCTTTGGCGACGAGCCGTCGCCGCTCCATTTAGCCGCAAAGGTTTTCAGGCTGCATCCAATGTATGCCGCCAATAACCCGCACCCCAAAGGCAGCCTGAAACCCAATCCACCCATATCTCCCCCACCCCACCACCATGTCCCAAATCAACCTATTCACCGCCAGCCTATTCGTTGCCCTATTCGTATTCCAAACCCTGCGCCATCGCCAGTTTGCATGGCTTGCCATCAGCGTTGCCCTGTTTATCGCCGTGCAATGGTATTTTCTGCGCGGGCTTTCGCTCGCCGCGCTGCGATTTGTGCAGCCATACAGCATCGCCGCCCAGCTTTACATTGCCCCCGCCTATATACTCATCGGCAGCCTTGCCTACCGCCGCCCAAGGCAGCCTGAAACCAAGGCAAACCAACCGCAAACCGCCCCGCTCTATCTCCCCAGCCTTATCCAAGCCAACCTAGCCATGCACCTTGCCTTTGCCCTGCTTGCCGCCTGCGCATGGGCGATTTACCCCTACGGCATCAGCCCTTATTTCATCGCCGACCTATACCAAATCTACGCGCTAGACCCCACCGCATGGCTGGGCTTCACCGCATTGCTGATGCTGCTCACCGCGCTGCACCAAATCCTATTTGGGCAGCCTGAAAACCAACCACGCCCACCCAGCCGCCGCCAACTTTCCCTACTCGTGCTGCTCGCCCTTGCCATGCAAACCCTGTACATCCGCCAAACCTTGATAGACCTATTCGCCCCATTCCAATGACCCTTGCCGCCCTGCACGCCGTCCAAATCGCCCTAGCCCCCATGGCAGGCATCACCGACCTGCCCTTTCGCCAGCTTGCCCGCCAATTTGGCGCACAATGGGCGGCCAGCGAAATGGTAACCGTGAACCCCGATTTGCAACACACGCCCAAAACCCGCCATCGCCAAAACCACGCAGGCGAAAGCGGCATCATCGCCGTGCAAATCGCAGGCAGCGACCCCGCCCAGCTTGCCGCTGCCGCGCAGCACAACGTCGCCCTTGGCGCGCAAGTAATCGACATCAACATGGGCTGCCCCGTCAAAAAAGTCTGCAACGTGCTGGCTGGCAGCGCATTGTTGCAAAACGAAAAACTCGTCGCTCAAATTCTGAACGCCGTTACCCGCGCCGTAAACGTGCCCGTTACCCTAAAAACACGGCTCGGCTGGGACGACGCGCACCAAAACATCCCCACCATCGCCCAAATCGCCGAAGACGCAGGCATCGCCGCCCTAGCCATCCACGGGCGCACCCGCAGCCAAATGTATCGCGGCGCAGCGCAATACGACCTTATCGCCGCCGTCAAACAACGCAGCCGCCTGCCCATCTGGGCAAACGGCGACATCACCAGCCCGCAAAAAGCCGCCGCCGTGCTGGCGCAAACAGGCGCAGATGCCGTGATGATAGGGCGCGGCGCACAAGGGCAGCCGTGGCTGTTTGCCGACATCCAACATTATCTGCAACACGGAGAACTGCCCCCGCCCATGCCGTTTCAGGCTGCCTGCGCCACCATCCTGCGCCACATCGCCGCCATGCACACCTTTTACGGCGACAGCGCAGGCACCTGCATCGCCCGCAAACACATCGGCTGGTATCTCGCCCGCATCCCCCACAGCCAAACCACCCGCCAGCAGCTCAACCAAATCAACCACGCCAGCGAACAATATGATTACTTGGCAAACTACCTTGCCGAGCAAGCAGAGCAATACGAATATTGGCAACGCGATTATTAGGCAGCCTGAAAACAAAAATGGAGCGGCGACGGCTCGTCGCCAAAGGCAGCCTGAAAAACAAAACGATTTAGCGTTCTGCCAAACCGTTTTTACTGAATAGATTGACTTTCAGGCTGCCTAACACTTCACAACTTTCAGCCCACCCCAATCCCCCCATTGCTTCCCCCCCAAACACACCTTTATTTACACAAAATAACGGTTATAATGCGCACGCTTCTGATTTCGTAATAACCATAAAATGACCTTAACGCTTCTATTCCGAGAATATTGCAGTTTATGCCACCAAATGCGCCAAGCCCTGCTGCCCTATCAACAGCAATACGGCTTTGCGCTCAACGTGGTGGATGTGGATGAAGACGAAAATCTAGTCGTCCGCTATAACGAGCTTGTCCCCGTGCTGCTGCATGGCGAGCACGAAATCTGCCATTGGCATTTAGACGAAGCCGCGTTATCGGCGTATCTCAATCAAGTTTTCAGGCAGCCTGAAAACCATCAGGCAGCCTGAAAACCGCTTTTTTTTTGTTTATTAGAAGGAGACTGTCCCATGACAGCACTTGTTGATTATCTAACCGCCAATCCTTTGCTTGCCCTATTTGCAACGATTGCATTGGGCTACGCCGTGGGCATGATTAGCGTGCGCGGCTTATCGCTGGGCGCAGGCGCAGTATTGTTTGTGGGCTTGGCAATGGGCGCATTCGCCCCCCAATCCGCCTTGCCCCCTGTTGTCGGCACATTCGGCTTGCTGCTCTTTTTATACGGCGTGGGCATTTCGTTTGGCGCGCAATTTTTCAAAGGCTTAACCAGCCCGCTGGGCATCAAAGCCAACATCGCATCGGCAATTGGCGTGCTGCTTTCGCTGGGCTTGATGCTGCTGGCGATTAAATTTGTCCCCAGCATCAATTTTGCCGAAGCCATCGGCGCATGGGCAGGCGCAGGCACCAGCACATCCGCCTTGCAAGCGGCGATGGTGGTAACGGGCGACAAAATGCCCGCCACAGGCTATTCGGTTGCCTACCCCTTTGGCGTAGCCATTCCCATTTTGATTATTGGCTTGTACAACAGCTTCTTTAAGCCCAAATACACGCTGGAAGAGCGCACATCCTTGCGCGTGTGCGCCGTGCGCGTGGAAAACCCCGAAATCTTTGGCAAAACCATGTCGGATGTAAACAGCACCCTGCCCGATGGCGTGAGCATCACCACCACCAACCGTGGTGGCAAAGCCGTTGCCTTGGGGCATTTGGGCGAATTGCAACACGGCGATATTGTGCTGATTACCGCCGTGGACAACGCCAAGCTAGACCAAGCCGTGCCCACCATCGGCACGCGCGTGGGCGACAAGCTCAACTTGGTGCAAGGCGAAAAAGAATACCAACGCCTGTTTATTTCCAACCCCAACTTGGAAGGCAAAACCATCCCGCAAATCCGCCAACTGATGACGCTTAACGTCAGCATTTTGCACATTCGCCGTGGCGACACCGATATGCCGCTCACGCAATCGCTGCGCATGGAAATCGGCGACCAAATCGGCGTGTTGGCAGAAGTGGGGCACACCAAAGAATTGCAACGCTTTTTCGGCGACTCGGTAAAAGCGGGCGGCGAAGTGAACTATCTGTCCATGGGCGTGGGCGCGGCGTTGGGCTTGGCGGTGGGTTCTATTGCCTTCCCCGTTCCAGGCTTGGGCAAAGTGAAACTGGGCTTGGCAGGCTTGCTGCTGGTGGCGTTGTATTTGGGCAAAGCGCGCAATACTTGGAAGTTCACTTGGAGTATGCCGATTGCTGCATCGCGCGTGTTCCGCGAATTTGGCTTGGCGTTGTTTCTCGCGCAAGTGGGCATGGCATCAGGCTCAACCTTTGTGGACACCGTTGCCAAAAGCGGCATGACCTATCTGCTGCTGGGCGTGGCATTGGTGGCACTGCTCACCATCAGCGTGTTGCTGATTACCGTGTATGTGTTCCGCATCCCTTACGACATGGCGGCAGGCATTATTTCGGGCGCAACAGGCAACCCCGCCATTTTGGCGTTCAGCAGCAAAACGCTGGCATCCGATAAACCCGACGTGGGCTACGCGATGATTTTCCCATCCATGACGGTGTTTAAAATCTTGCTGGTGCAGATTATCGGCGCGTTTATGTAGCGGCGGCTGTTGATGCAATGTTAGATTGATGCAATAAAACCCTTTGTGCGAATGGCATAAAGGGTTTTTTGTGTGGTGAGGTGGATGGGGTTTCAGGCTGCCTTTTGGGGTTGGATATTGCGCCAAAGGCAGCCTGAAAAACAAAACCGCTTGGGTTAAGCCAAACGATGTTTTACTGGATAGATTGAATTTCAGGCTGCCTAACGCTTCACAAATGTTTGATGCTTACTGCCCATTCCCCTGCGTCCAGCCGAACGAAGCATCCTTTTTTCGGAAAAAAGCGTGCGCTTGTTCGACAACGTGCGTAGCGCGGCTAGTTCGCACGCGCTGAAAAAGGATACGGAGTGAGGGAAGTTTGGCGCAATCAAACCTGCACGTCGAGGTCGCCTTTCTTTTGCTTACTTTTCTTTGGCGAAGCAAAGAAAAGTAAGAACCTGTATTCACTATTTCCATAGGCAGATTTGATGACATAAAAGCGCGGATACAAGGCAAAAAGCACAGCAAGTTTGGACACCTTGTGAGCATTTTTAACGCAGTAGCCGCGTTTTTAGGGCATAAAAGATGCCTATGAGCATAGTGAATACAGATTCTAAGTGCCCCGCTGGCATGAAGCGCATGGTTAAAGTTACACCCAAAGCCAACCACAAAGCCCCAACCTTTTTTCAGGCTGCCTATACGCCATCAATAGGCAGCCTGAAACATCATTCCACAAGACAAAAACAAAAAAGACGGCAATCAAACCGTCTTGCTCAAAATCCATATAACTGCCTATTCCGCTTCCCCCGTTTGAGCTTCGCAACTCCGCTGCGCTACGCAGGCTGCCCAGAGCATCCAAAATACAACACGCCGCCGCATCGTCGCCCGCGCATTGGTCGTGCCACGTTTGCAGCGTGTCGCGCATGGTTTGCAGCACGGCGATTTTTTGGTTTAGCTCGGCGATGTGTTCGCCTGTAAGCTGTTTGATGTCGCGGCTATGCCGTTGCGGGTCGTCTGCCAACGCCAGCAGGCGTTTAATCTGCGCCAGCGAAAAGCCCACTTCCCGCGCGTGGGCGATAAAGCGCAGCCGTTGCAAATCGGTAGGCAAAAAGCGGCGATAACCTGCTTCGCTGCGTAGCGCGGGCGGCAGCAAGCCTTGTTTTTCGTAATCGCGGATTTGTTTGGCGGATAAGCCCGTTTGGGCGGCAGCTTGGCTAATGTTCATGTTTGGCTTTCGTTAAAGCAGCCTGAAACTTGCTTTACTCGTTTTCAGGCTGCCTCTGGCGGGTGGGTTTACGCTTTTCCTGTGCGGGGCGAAATAGTCAAAATCTCGCAGCCCGTTTCGGTAACCAACACTTCGTGTTCCCATTGCGCCGAGAGCTTGCGGTCTTTGGTTACCACCGTCCAGCCGTCGTCCAGAATGCGCAAATGGCGTTTGCCTTGGTTAATCATCGGCTCAATGGTGAAAATCATGCCTGCTTTGAGCACCATGCCTTGCCCTTTGCGCCCGTAGTGCAAAATTTGCGGCTCGCAATGAAACTCGCGCCCGATGCCGTGTCCGCAAAATTCTTGCACCACCGAATAGCCTGCGTTTTCGGCAACGTTTTGGCAGGCGTAGCCAATGTCGCCCAGCGTTGCGCCTGCTTTCACGGCGGCGATGCCGGCCATCATGCTTTCGTGGGTTACATCAATCAAGCGTTGCGCTTGCGGGCTCACCTTGCCCACGGTAAACATTCGGCTGCTGTCGCCGTGAAAGCTATCTTTTTTGATGGTTAAATCAATGTTGATAATATCGCCTTCTTTCAACGGCTTATCATCGGGGATGCCGTGGCAAATCACATGGTTCACCGATGTGCAGCACGATTTGGGATAGGGCGGGTTGCCGTAATGCAGCGGCGCAGGATAGCCGCCTTGCACGTTCACATGATAGTCGTAAACCAGCTTGTCCAGCTCGTTGGTGGTGATACCAGGTTTTACAAAATCGCCAATATAATCCAGCGCATCGGCAACCAATTTGCCCAGCTCGCGCATTTTTTCAATTTCTTCGGGGGTGTGGATGATTACTGCCATGATGGTCTTTCTGCCTACAAGGGTTCACAATTAAAATAGCGTTTTCAGGCTGCCTAATGCGATTAAGGCAGCCTGAAACAAGCGGGGCAAAATATAAAGAAAAACGCCCCCAATAGCAAATATTCTTATTTATGGATGTGATTATGTTTGAAACCATCGTGGGCATTTTTGTTTGCGCGGGCAATTTTCTGATTTTTTTTCATCATCGCCCGCCAAATCCGCCGCGTGCCCAGCGTGCAGCACAACGGCGAAACTTTGCGCCCCATCAGCCGCGCCAAAGTGTGGCGCAACGAGCGGTTTTATGTTGGCGGCAACGCGATTTTTCGCTACAACGGCAACGCGCTGGTGAGCAGCCATCCCATCGCCAGCATCACGCGCGTGGAAAAAAGCAGCCTGAACATCAACCACGCCTATGTGTGGGACATCCACATCCAAGCCAACGGCAAATACCATATTTTCAGCTTTCGCCCTAACAACAAACACTTTGCCGACTGGCTCGCCCAATTTCGCCAAGCGTATCCCGATAGAGTGCATGGCAAATGGTCGCGCTGGGCGTAGAGCGTATAAACCCCGTCGATGATTTTAATTCTCTTAAAGAAATCAGTATAATCCGCGCTTTCCCTTTTCAGGCTGCCTTACGTTTTAGGCAGCCTGAAAATCTTTAACATCAGCCCCGCGATTACGGGCTACCTGAAAGAACCAAACCATGAAAAAAGTCTTTATCCGCACCTTCGGCTGCCAAATGAACGAATACGACAGCGAAAAAATGCTCGCCGTCCTCGCCGAGGAGCACGGCGGCATCGAACAGGTTGCCGAACCCGACAACGCCGACATCATTCTCTTCAACACCTGCTCCGTGCGTGAAAAAGCGCAGGAAAAAGTGTTTTCCGACCTCGGCCGCGTCAAACCGCTGAAACAAAAAAATCCCAATCTTATCATCGGCGTAGCAGGCTGCGTGGCGTCGCAGGAAGGCGAGGCGATTATTGAGCGCGCGCCGTATGTGGACGTGGTGTTCGGCCCGCAAACCCTGCACCGCCTGCCCAAAATGATTGTGGACAAAGAAACCACCGGCCATTCACAGGTGGATATCTCATTCCCCGAAATAGAAAAATTTGACCATCTGCCCCCCGCCCGCGTGGACGGCGGCAGCGCGTTCATCTCCATCATGGAAGGCTGCTCCAAATATTGCAGCTTCTGCGTGGTGCCTTACACGCGCGGCGAAGAATTCTCCCGCCCGCTGAACGACGTGCTGACCGAAATCGCCGGCCTAGCGCAGCAAGGCGTGAAAGAAATCAACCTGTTGGGGCAGAACGTGAACGCCTATCGCGGCGAAATGGACAACGGCGAAATCTGCGATTTTGCCACCTTGCTGCGCATCGTCCACGAAATCCCCGGCATAGAACGCCTGCGTTTCACCACCAGCCACCCGCGCGAGTTTACCGATGCGATTATCGAGTGCTACCGCGACCTGCCCAAGCTGGTGTCGCACCTGCACCTGCCGATTCAAAGCGGTTCCGACCGCGTATTGAGCGCAATGAAACGCGGCTACACCGCCTTGGAATACAAATCCATCATTCGCAAACTGCGCGCCATCCGCCCCAATTTGTGCCTGAGCAGCGACTTCATCGTCGGCTTCCCAGGCGAAACCGAGCGCGAGTTCGAGCAAACCCTGAAGCTGGTGAAAGACATCGCCTTCGATTTGAGCTTCGTGTTTATTTACAGCCCTCGCCCCGGCACACCCGCCGCCAACCTGCCGGACGACACGCCGCACGAAGAAAAAGTGCGCCGCCTCGAAGCGCTGAACGAAGTGATTGAAGCCGAAACCGCCCGCATCAACCAAACTATGCTCGGCACGGTGCAGCGTTGCTTGGTGGAAGGCATCTCCAAAAAAGACCCCGACCAACTCCAAGCCCGCACGGCGAACAACCGTGTGGTGAACTTTTTCGGCACGCCCGATTTGATTAACCAGATGGTGGATTTGGAAATCACCGAAGCCTTCACCTTCAGCCTGCGCGGCGAACTGGTGTGATGTAATCGAAACAGCAAAGGCAGCCTGAAAACCGTTTTCAGGCTGCCTTTCAAACAGCCGCACAGTCAGCCTTAAAATGCCGTTTCAACGGAACCCAAAGCCCGTAGAAATACCCAATAGCGGCAAACGGGTGGAGCGCACCCGATATTCGCTGTCAAAATATCATTTCATAACTTATCATTTTCTTAACATAAAATTACAGACAAGAGGAGTAACTGAAATTACAGAATTTCACACAACCCTCTATTTTTAGGAGACAAATTATGTTAAGAAATTTGAGTCTAACTTTGATTGCGGTAGCCGTATTGTCCGCCTGCGGCAGCAGCGGCGGCGGCAGTGGTGTGGGCGGCGGCGCGGGCACGCCGCTGGCAGGTGGCTTCAACCAGGCCGACAGCGGCGCGGGCAATGCCGACGACGGCGCTTCGGGCAATTCCGGCGCAAGCTTGATTGCCCCGAACAAAAACAACACAAATAATCAGAACCCCAATCCTACTCCGACTCCGGCACCTACTCCTACTCCGACACCCGCCCCCCTACTGATGCCGTTTTCCGAGACGACATGGCTTAACAACAGGAGTAAAAACCTTCAAGAACTGACGATAGACGGTAAAACTTATCGTTACCGAGATAAAAGAACATCGGTTGATAACGACACCATTAATATGGCAGAACTGGGTATGGGTTTCTCTACCCGCCAAGTAGAATATTCGATAACACCGACAGTGGATCTTGATTCGATTAATCTTGACCCTTCTAAAAAGGATACGGCAAAAGGCATTCTAACGGTCTATCAGCGGCCGTATTCGGCTGTTCATTCATTGATGTTGCCGGGGTACGACAGAAAATTCGTGAATCAATTTAACAAAGGTTGCGAGACCGATGCCACTGCGGCGAGCTGTAAACTTGATGATGGTATTATAAACACTTTTGGCCATCTTACCCCAAGTGACGTTATCCAAAACTTTGCTGAAAACAATCAGAAATTCAGCTATTCGGGCGAGGCGTTTACGGTTGCCCCCGTGCCCGAAAGAGGTGTTTTCAAATATCAAGTCAATTTTGGAACAGGTAAATATGCAACAAGTTCGGGAAGCATTACCGGCTTTAATAGCGTGGGCGATATTACGCTGGGAAATAGCGTACCCGTCTATAGCAATGGCATCAGTGGAACTGCAACAGAAAGCAAAAAAGGCAGAATAGGGAGCTACACTCTCGAATTCTTTGGCCCTAATGCCGAAGAAGTAGCGGGTAAAGGAATCATTCCTGACACCGGAAAAGATGCAAACGGCAGAATAACCGACACAATCTTCGGCTTCAGCGGCGTCCGCTAAGTCTTAACCCATCATCCTAATCAGGCAGCCTGAGCACCCCCCGTCTGGGTTTCAGGCTGTTTTTCTTGTTTTGCCTGATTGCCATCTCACATGAAAAAACCGATTCCCCGCACCCACATCCTGCTTGCGCTGTTTTCAGGCAGCCTGAAACCGCTTTGGGCGCAAACACTGTCCGAGCAGGAAAACTATCTCTACCAGCCCCAAGCCAAAACGCCGATCGGCAGCCCTGCTGGTGCGTCCGAGCCCGCACTGCCCGCACCGCAGGGGCAGCCTGAAAACGCCGGTGCCCCGCCCCAAACCGCACAAAACAAAACGCGCCTGAACGAAGACGACTTGCGCGCCGATCCGCAGCTTGCCGAGCGGCTGGTCAACCAGGCCGTTTTGGAGCGGCAGTGGGATTTTCTGGCGGCGCTGCTGCCCGTTTACCAAAGCATTTCCGCGCATAACCCCACGCGCTATACAAATACGCGCACGGCGTCCTGGCGCGGACAAAAGCCAAGCATCGCCAAGCGGTGCGCGATTTTGGCGAAATTTTGCAAAAAGAGCCCGATCTGCATTATGTGCGCCTGGACTACATGAGCATGCTGTTTGAAAACAGGCAATACCGCCAAGCCAAACAGCAGGCAGACATCCTGCTGAACAACAGCAACACCCCCGAGCCAATCCGCCAGCTTGCCGTGCAGGCCAAAACGGCGGCGGACAAACAGCAGAAATGGAAATTCGGCGGCTATCTGCAATACGAGCAAACCAGCAACGTAAACGATGCCTCTTATGTGCGCGAGCTGCGCATCGGCGGGCGCACCTTCACACGCGATCCGGACAGCATGCCCAAGGCGGCGCACGGCATCCGCTACGGCGTTTCCGCCAATAAAAGCCTCAATATCGGCGGCAACCACAATCTGGTATTCGGCAGCACTTTCGGCGGCATCCATTATTGGGACCGGCACGATTACAGCGAAATCAACACCACCGTGCAGGGCGGCTACCAATATCAGGACGTCCGCCGCACATTCAGCGTACAGCCGTTTTTCAGCTACGACTGGCTGGGCGGACACCGCTATGACAACCGCCGCGGCATCCAGCTGGGCTACAGCCAGTGGCTGGGCAGCCGCTGGCAGATCGGTTTGTCTGCCGACCATGCCAAACGCTATTACCGCGACCAGAACATCGCCAAAAATTTCAACAGCATATCAAACAACGGCTCGGCCACGCTAGCGTTTATCCCCAAGCCGAATATCATGCTGTTTACGGGCGTAGATTGGCTGAACGACAAAACCCGTTTAGCCAGCCAATCTTCGCAGCGCAAAGGCATTCGCATTGGCGCGGCGGGCGGCTATAAAGATTGGATTGGCGCACGGGTGGATTACCGCATCGGCACACGCCAGTTTAATGCGCCGCACTATTTCTTTACCCGCACCACACGGCGCGATATTGAACGCCAATGGCAAGGCTCGCTGTGGTCGCCCAAATTAACTTGGCATGGCTTAACACCGAAGCTGAATTATCGTCATGTGGAAATTGACAGCAACATCCCTGCACTCTATTCGCGCAAAAACGGGCAATGGTTTATGACGGTGGATAAGCAGTTTTGATAGATAGGCAGCCTGAAAAACCAATTTTCAGGCTGCCTTTGGTTTGACTTGTTATACCATAACGGCTATAATTGAAAGCGGGTCGCAATAATCGCTCAAAAGAAACAATGGTTTATTTTTTCAACTAAACGCGTAGCCGTTCTCAGGCTGCCGAAAGAGAGGTCTATCATGTCTGATAAAAAAGTCGCTGTCGTAACAGGTTCTGCCGCAGGTTTGGGCAAAGGCATTGCCACGCGCTTGGCGCAAGATGGTTTTGCCGTGGTGTTGCACGACATCAATGCCGATAATCTTGCTCGCGCCAAAGCCGAGTTTGACCAAAATGGCTGGCAAAACATTGCGGTGCAAGGCAATGTTGCCAATCGCGCCGACCAATTTCACCTTGCCGAAGAAGCGGTGAAAGCGTTTGGGCGCTTGGATGTTTGGGTGAACAACGCGGGCGTGGAATCGGTGGGCACGTTTTTGGCGCTGGATGAGCAGGAAATTGACCGTGTGCTGGCGGTGAACGTTAAAGGCGTGATTTTTGGCACGCAGGCGGCTGCCGAGCAGATGAAAAAGCAAAAAACCGTGAGCAAAATCATCAATGCGTGCAGCATTGCGGGGCATGAATCCTATGAAATGCTCAGTCTTTATTGCGCCACCAAACACGCCGTGCGCTCGTTAACTCATTCCACCGCCAAAGAATTAGCGCAATACAACATCCGCGTGAACGCTTATTGCCCTGGTGTTGCCGACACGCCGATGTGGGAGCGCATTGATGCCGCCTTTGTGCAACACAAGGGCTATCAGCCCAAGCAGGCTTGGAACGAATTTACCGCTGGCATTTTGGTGGGCCGTCCGCAGCAGCCTGAAGATGTGGCTTGCTTGGTGTCGTTCCTATCGTCGCCCGATTCGGATTACATCACAGGGCAAACCATTCTGACCGATGGCGGCATGGTGTTCCGCTAATGGCAGGATGATTTTCAGGCTGCCGATGGGGCAATAAACATCATAGGCAGCCTGAAAAAACCAAACCGAATGCAACGCACGCATTCGGTTTTTTGTTGGGATACAAGTGAGCAAGGCGCTACAACTTCATGCTGCGCGGCAGCAGGCTGGCATCGGCGGGATTGTGCAAAAAGCGCTGCAACACGCGTTTGAGCGCGGCATCTTCGCGCCCGTGCTGCATTTTTTGCACGGAAAAATCGGCGATGATTTGCGCTTGCTGCTCCATGTTGAACTGGGCTAAATCTTGCCGACTGGTGAGCAGGTGTTGATAACGATAGGCGCGGTGGGCAATGTAGCCGCCTTGCAGCGCGATGCAAATGCCGCAGCGGCGCACGGGATAGCCGAGACGGTGTTGCCAAATGTGGCTGCATTCGTGAATAAACAGATGGCGCTGTTGCCATGTGCCGTGGGCGAAGTTGGCGCAGCATAGGGCGCGGGGGTAATAGCTGTTGCCGTTTGGCGACATGGCGGTGTGGGCGTTTTGCAGCGGCAGATAGCGGCGCGCGTGGATATGGATGGCGGCGTAGTCCAGCGCGTGTTGGAAGATGGGGCGGATTAGGGCGATTTCGGATGGGGTGAGATAGCGGGGCATGGGCAGCCTGAAAGTTTATAGATTGGGTGGGGGATGGTTTTGATACAAAGGCAGGGGTGTTTAACTGGGTGTGGGTGTTGCGTGGGGGCGCGTGAATGATGGTGGGCAAGATGGGAAAGCGTTTTGTGCCGTGCATTTGGCAGCCTGAAAAGGGGAAACTGTTTTGGCTTTGTTGAAATCCACTTCACTCGTTTTCAGGCTGCCTTTGGCGTTTTATGTTTTGCTTGATTGCGCCGCTTCGTTTATCCACGCATGGACGCTGCGCACAATCCGCAATCCGCAATCTCCGTAATCCCTATTTGCTCACACCAAAGGCAGCCTGAAAACACTCCCCCATCTCGGCTTCGCTCAACGCGTTCTCACGCCGCCATAAACCCTTCCCTGCTCCCCAGCCATCGCACCAAATGCGCTTGCACGATTTCAGGCTGCTGTTCTATCAGCTGCGGGGCGAGTTGGCGCGCGTGTTCCAGCAGCGCTAAATCTTGTTCCAAGTTGGCAAAGCGCAGCATCATTGCGCCGCTTTGGCGCACGCCCAGAAAGTCGCCTGCGCCGCGTATTTCTAGGTCTTGCCGCGCGATTTCAAAGCCGTCGGTGTTTTCGTAAATCACTTTGAGCCGCTGCTTGCTCACTTGCCCCAAAGGCTCGGCAAACAGCAACACGCAGGTGCTGGCTGCTGCGCCGCGCCCCACGCGCCCGCGCAGTTGGTGCAGCTGTGCCAGCCCCATGCGCTCGGCGTGTTCAATCACCATCAGGCTGGCGTTGGGCACGTCTACGCCGACTTCTATCACAGTGGTGGCGACCAACACATTCAGGCTGCCTGCCACAAATTGCGCCATGATGTCGGCTTTTTCGGCGGGCTTCATGCGCCCGTGCACCAAGCCGATTTTGAGCTGGGGCAGCGCGGCTTGCAGCTCGGCTAGCGTTTCGGTGGCGGCTTTCAGTTGCAGGCTGTCGCTTTCTTCAATCAGCGGGCACACCCAATAGGCTTGCTGCCCTTTTTGGCAGGTGTTGAGCACAAAACCTTCCACTTCGGCGCGGCGTAGGTTATTGACTAATTTGGTTTTAATCGGCGTGCGGTTGGGCGGCAATTCGTCGATGGTGGAGACTTCTAAATCGGCGAAAAACGTCATCGCCAGCGTGCGCGGGATGGGCGTGGCGGACATCATCAGCTGATGCACGTCTTGCCCTTTGTTTTTCAACGCCAGCCGTTGCGCCACGCCAAAGCGATGCTGTTCGTCCACAATCACCAGCCCGAGATTGTGAAAGGCGACATCGTCTTGAAACAGCGCGTGCGTGCCGATGGCAAGGCGGATGCGCCCATCGGCAATCGCGGCGCGGGCTTGGTCTTTGTCGCGCTTTTTCAGGCTGCCTGAAAGCCATGCCACGCTGATGCCCAGCGGTTCAAGCCATTGTTTGAATTTAATATAGTGTTGCTCGGCTAGGATTTCGGTGGGTGCCATCACGGCAGCCTGAAAACCGCCTGCGTCTTCCAGCGCAACCAACGCCGCCAGCGCAGCAACAATGGTTTTGCCGCTGCCCACGTCGCCTTGCAGCAGGCGGTGCATGGGGTGCGGCTGGGCTAAATCGGCGCGGATTTCGTTGAACACGCGCTGTTGGGCGCGGGTTAGGCTAAACGGCAGCTGGGCAATCAGCGCATCGGTTAAGCTGCCGTTGCCCATCAGCGGTTTCAGGCTGCCTGAACGGCGTTTTTGCTTGGCTAGGCGCATGGAGAGTTGCTGCGCCAGCAGTTCGTCAAATTTGAGCCGCTGCCATGCGGGCAACGCGCCATTGCTGATTTGCGCCAAGTTGATGCTGGGCGGCGGGTTGTGCAGCAGGCGCAGGCTGTCGGCAAGCGTGGGCAAATGGTATTGGCGCAGCACGCTTTCGGGCAAGATTTCGCGCAGGTCTAAATGTTGCAGCGCGGCGGCGATGGCTTTGCGCAGCGTGGGCTGGGTTAAGCCGCTGGTGGTGGGATAAACGGGGGTAAGCGTTTGGGCTAGCTCGCTTTTTTCGGGCGATTTGATTTTGGGATGTATCATTTCTGCGCCGTAGTAGCCCTGTTTGATTTCGCCCAGCGCGCGCACCCGCTGCCCTTTGGCAAGCTGCTGCTGTTGGCTGGGGTAAAAATGGATGAAGCGCAGGTTGAGCAGCCCGCCTGCGTTGTCTCGAATGCGGGCGATGAGCTGTTTGCGCGGCTTGAACTGGACTTCTTGCAGCACCACTTCGCCTTCCACTTGGCACATCTCGCCAATGGGCGCGGCGGCAATCGGCGTGATTTGGGTTTCGTCTTCGTAGCGCAGCGGCAGGTGTAGGGCTAAATCCCATGCGTTGTGGATGTGTAGCTTTTCAAGCTTTTGCACGGTGCTGTCGGTGAGTTTTAGGGTTTGGCGAAAGTCGGGAAGCATGGTTGTTTGCGCGGAAGGAGTTTTCAGGCTGCCTAATTATAGGGAAATTTGGGCACAATGAATAATGGCGCGGGATTAAGGCAGTCTGAAAAGTAGGTTGAGCATTGATGCCCGACATTTTGAATTTATGGCGGATGCGGATAAATAGGGCGGTGTTGGTTGGCGTTTGTTTGCGTTTGTCGGGCATCAATGCCCGACCTACTCTAATGGTTGGCACTACATGGGGTGCAGGGGCTTGCCCCTGCTCGTGGTAGGCGGCGAAACGCCTGCTCTGGCAAAAAATAAGCCAAAGGCAGCCTGAAAACCCATTTACGCTTTTCAGGCTGCCTTTGGCGCAAAAAAGGGCAGCCATTTCTCTGCCCCTGTTCACATCATCTAATCTTCAACGTGCTCAATCCAATCAACACCAGCACAATGGTGATAATCCAAAAGCGCACCACCACTTGCGTTTCTTTCCAGCCTTTTTGCTCGTAGTGATGATGAATCGGCGCCATCAGGAAAATGCGTTTTTTGGTTTTTTTATACCAGCCCACTTGCAGCATCACGGAAATCGCTTCCATCACAAACAAGCCGCCCATAATCACCAGCACAAATTCTTGGCGCGTAATCACGGCAACCGTGCCCAACGCTGCGCCCAATGCCAACGCGCCCACATCGCCCATAAACACTTGCGCGGGGTAGGCGTTGAACCACAAAAAGCCCAAACACGCGCCGCACATGGCGGTGCAGAAAATGGCGACTTCGTTTGCCCCCGCCACAAACGGCAGTTGCAAGTATTCGGCAAATTTGTAATGCCCGGTTACATAAGCGAACACGCCCAAGCCGCCCGCCACCAGCACCACGGGAAACGCGGCCAGCCCGTCCAAGCCATCGGTTAGGTTGACCGCGTTGGATGTGCCCACAATGGTGAGATAGGTTAAAACGATGAAGCCGGCCACGCCCAAGGGCAGGGCAACTTGTTTGAAAAACGGCACGATGAGAATGTTGTTGGCTTCGCTTTTGGCGAGATAAAACAGCGCGAAGCCTGCGCCCAGCGCAACGGTGGATTGCCATACCATTTTGAAGCGGGCGGATACGCCGTTGGGGTCTTTGTAAACCACTTTGCGCCAGTCGTCATAAAAGCCGAGCGCGCCTGTGGCGAGCAGCACAATCAGCAATATCCAAATATAGGGGTTGGCAAGGTTTGCCCACAGCAGGGTGGACAGGGTGATGGCGGTGAGAATCAGCGAGCCGCCCATGGTGGGCGTGCCGTTTTTGACCAGATGCGTTTGCGGGCCATCGCTGCGCACGGCTTGCCCAACTTTAAGCGCGGTGAGCTTGCGTATTGTCCACGGGCCGAGCAGCAGCGAAAACGCTAGGGCGGTGAGTGCCGCCATCACGGCGCGAAAGGTGGTGTATTGAAAAACGTTTAGGGCGGAAATCCAGTTGCTCAAACGAGCGAGCCATAACAGCATGATGCTTCCTTGTTGCTTGGTGGCAGCTTTCAGGCTGCCGTTGTGAGAGTTTGAAATGGGTGGTTATGAAAACGCGCGGATTATAGTGGGAATGGGGCGCGGGGTGGGGGTTAAGATTTGCTTGGTGTTTTGGGGCTGCGAGATGATTTTCAGGCTGCCTAATGCAGCAGCGATAACAGTAGCCTGAACAGCTCATTTATGGCATCGGTAAACGCGATACTGTTTAAAATCATCAAGATGGCGATGACTGCCAATACCACCAGCGGCACAATCAGCAAGCCAATATAGCCCATGATTAAGCCCGCCAACGCCATGCCTGCGCCGTCTTCGCTGAGGTTTTGGCGGATTTGGCTACGCGCCATGTGCCCCATCACAATGGCAGCAAGGTTAATCACGCCTGCCGATGGAATGCCGCCCACCATGCCCAGCAGCCCGAAAACCAAGCTGAGCACGGCTAGGGTGTTGGTAGTGCGGGGTGCGGGGTGTGGGGTTGGGTGCGTTTGCCATAGGGTATCCTTTGCTTTTTGTTGGGCGAAACGGCGTTTCAGGCTGCCTATTGCGTGTGTCGCTGCCGATAGGTTTCCACATCCAACACGCAGATGGGAAACGATGCGCCCGCATCGGGATGATTTGCGCCGCCTAAATCCATACACTGCTCTTGATACCGCCAAGCCTGCGCCTGCATCCCCAGCCAAAAAGCAGCCAACAGCGCGATAAACCATGCCAGCCATTTAATACTTTTCATCCTTACCCTTTGTGCTGCGAAATGGTTTTCAGGCTGCCTATCGCGCTTCGCCGTCTAGCAAAGCATTGACCACGTCTTCCATCTGCATAAAGCGCGAGCCTTTTACCAACACGCTGGCGCGTTCGGGCAAATTGTGCGCCAACACTTGAATCAGCGGGTCTTTATCGGCAAACCATAGCCCGTTGCCGCCAAATTTTTCGGCAGCCTGAACGCTGTTGTCGCCCACAAAATAGCCGTATTCAATGCCCAAGTCGCGCGCGTAGATGCCGATTTCTTCGTGCATTTTGGGGGCTTCGTCTTCGCCCAGTTCGCCCATGTCGCCCATCACAAACACGCGCGGCGCGGGCAGCTTGGCAAGCACATCCAGCGCGGCTTTCATGCTGTCGGGATTGGCGTTGTAGGTGTCGTCCAAAATCAGGGCTTGGCGGATGCCGTGTTTGCGTTGCAGCCGCCCTTTGATGTTGCTAAACGCCGCCAAGCCGCGTGCGATTTCAGGCTGCCCTATGCCGCCTGCCATCGCCAGCGCGGCGGCGGCGCAAGCGTTGCTGATGTTGTGTTTGCCCGCCACAGGCAGTTGCACGGCTTGGCGTTGCCCATCGCACACCAAATCAAAGCGGCTGCTTAACGCGTCCAGCACGATGTTTTCGGCGTGCACATCGCCTGCCGTCGCGCCAAAGGTGCGCGTGGTAAACGCGCGGGTGGCAGCCTGAAAAATGGCAAGGTGGGCATCATCAAAGGGCAAGATGGCGATGCCGTTGGCAGGCAGCCCTTGGTAAATCTCGGCTTTGGCGCGGGCGATATCGTCCACGCCGTTGAAGCCGCAGCCAATGTGCGCGCGCATGGCGTTGTTTACCAGCGCAACATTGGGCGCGGCGATGCGGGTGAGCGCAGCCAGTTCGCCCGCGTGGTTCATGCCCATTTCAATCACAGCGTGGCGATGCGGCTCGCGCAGATTGAGCAGCGTGAGCGGCAAGCCGATGTGGTTGTTGAAATTGCCCGCCGTTGCCAGCACGGCATCCGTGCCATGTGCCGTGCGCAAAATGCTCGCCAGCATTTCTTTCACCGTGGTTTTGCCCGATGAGCCTGTGATGCCGTACACAAAGGGGTTGAGCTGTTTGCGCCACGCAGCGGCAAGCGTTTGCAGCGCAGCGAGCGTGTCGGGCACTTTCAGGCAGCCTGAAAGCGGAGCGCAGTCATCGCGCGAAACGATGGCAGTTGCGCCTTTGGCTAACACATCGGGGACAAAATCGTGCGCATCGTGGTGTTCGCCCACCAGCGCGATGAATAAGTCGCCTTGCTGGGCGGTGCGGCTGTCGGTGGTGATTTGGTTGATGGGCGCATCGGCAGCGGTTTCAGGCAGCCTGAAAAGGCGGCGGACGAAGTTTTGGGTGAGTGCGGTCATGGTTTTGCTCAATTATTGTTTATGGTTTCCGTATCATCTGTTGGATGGCTTCTGGCGACATAAAAATAGAAACGCGATGGCGCGGCGGGCGGCTGCCCATTGCGCTTGCACCCGAAATAGGCGTGCCGTCTTTCTGCAAAAAAATAACTTGCGGAATGCGATTGGGGGCTTTTTTCGTTTCCAGCCACCGCCATTTTTGCCAACCTTTATCCGTTAATTCCAACATACCTAAGCGATGGTCATGGAGCAGCTCATCATCCATCACAACATGGTCATCCATGATTAAAGATTTCATATCATCCGAAACAAGGCGCGAAGGCTGATGCACCCACGCTGGATAATTTCTCATGCCTTTTTGTTGCTTAATCTGTATTCCACGCACCGTTCGCAGCGACCAGCACGATAACTTTTGGGGCTGTCCTAGATAACTCAGGAAATTCACATTAAGTTAGAATTTCCCC
>NZ_JAUMZV010000001.1 GCF_030527935.1 Kingella sp. (in: b-proteobacteria) | reverse complement strand
TCCGCGCTTTTATTTCATAAAATCTGCCTATGAAAATAGTGAATACAGGTTCTAACATTACAAACCGCCATAAAAAAGCCGCGCCTTTTTCGCAGCGTGGCATTATAACCGATTTCAGGCTGCCTTTTTCAGGCTGCGTATAGCTGGTTTACACGTTCCACTTCTTCCTTGCTGCCCAGTATCACGGCAACGCGCTGGTGCAAATCGGTGGGTGGGATGGACAAAATGTCCTGATGGGCGTTGCTGGCTGCGCCGCCTGCTTGGCTAACCAGCAGGCTCATGGGATTGGCTTCATACATCAGGCGCAGTTTGCCTGCTTTGCTGGGGTCGCGGTTGTCTTTTGGGTAGAGAAACACGCCGCCGCGCATCAGGATGCGGTGTACTTCTGCCACCATGCTGGCGACCCAGCGCATATTGTAATTTTTGCCGCGTGTGCCGTCTTTGCCCGCGAGCAGTTCGGCGATGTAGTGCTGTGTAGGGGCTTCCCAATGGCGTTGGTTGGACGCGTTGATGGCAAATTCTGCTGTGTGTTCAGGGATTTGCGGGGTGTGGGTCAGGATAAATTCGTTTTGCGCATTGAGCGTGAAACCGTACACGCCGTGTTTGAATGTGAGCATCAGCAGGGTTTGCACGCCGTATAACACATAGCCTGCGGCAATTTGGGCGTTGCCCTGTTGCAAGAAAGATTCGGTTTTCAGGCTGCCTTGGGGCTTGGGTAAGATGGAAAAAATGGTGCCGATTGAAATGTTTACATCAATATTGGACGAACCGTCTAATGGGTCAAACAACACCAGATGGCTGCCGTTTTCGTTGCAGGCGACAAAGGTGTCTTCTTCTTCGCTGGACAGCCCTGCTACGCTGGGTGTGGCTTGCAGCGCGTCAATCAACAGTTGGTTGGCGAGCACATCCAGATTTTTTTGCGTTTCGCCTTGGATGTTGCCCGTTCCCGCTTCGCCGAGTACGCCAGACAGCGCGCCCAAGCGCACGCGTGCGCTGATTTGGGTGCAGACTTGGACAATGCTGGAAACGGTGGCGATTAAATCGGGCGCAATGGCGTGTTGAGCGGCGTGTTCGCGCAGAAATTGGGTGAGTGTGGTCATGGTTTGGCTCGTGTAGTGAAATGTAGGAAGCGCGAGTATAGCATTTTCAGGCTTCCTTTGGCGGATGAGCATAGGCAGCCTGAAAACCATCAGCACGATAATTTGTCCAAAAACAAACGAGCACGTCAAAAAATCCAAAATGCACTTGCCAATTTGTCCGATTATTGTATAATCTACCCATCTTTACTGCCAATTGGACAAGTCATCATGCAATTAGACATTGACCGCTTAATCGCCTACTTTGGCGGCGTAAATGCGCTTGCCGAAGCCTTAAAACAACAAGACCCCGAAAACGCCGCTTCCACCGCAGCCATTTATAAATGGCGCACACGCGGCTCGTTGCCCTTGCATCAGTTGCAAAAATTAACCGCGCTGGCAGAAACACAAGGTAAACATTTGGATTTAAACGCTTTTATCCAACAACAAGACCAATTAGAGAAACCCACCATGAACACAAGCAACCGCGTCATCATATTCGACACCACCATGCGCGACGGCGAACAATCGCCCGGCGCATCCATGACCAAAGAAGAAAAGCTGCGTTTGGCGCGCCAGTTGGAAAAACTGGGTGTGGACGTGATTGAAGCGGGTTTTGCCGCTGCCAGCGAAGGCGACTGGGAAGCCGTGCACGAAATCGCCAAAACCGTGAAAAATTCCACCGTCTGCTCGTTGTGCCGCGCGGTGGAAAACGACATCCGAAAAGCAGGCGAAGCGCTTGCCCCCGCGCCCAAACGCCGCATCCACACCTTCATCGCCACCAGCCCCATCCACATGGAGCACAAGCTGAAAATGAAGCCGAAGCAAGTAGTGGAAGCCGCGGTGAAAGCGGTGAAAATCGCCAAAGAATATACCGATGACGTGGAATTTTCCGCCGAAGACGCCGTGCGTTCCGAACACGATTTTCTGGTGGAAATTTTCACGGCCGTTATCGAAGCGGGCGCCACCACCATCAACATTCCCGATACCGTGGGCTATTCGATTCCCTCTGCGTGGTATGAACGCATCCGCGCCATCATCAACAGCGTGCCCAACAGCAGTAACGTTGTCTGGTCGAGCCACTGCCACAACGATTTGGGCATGGCGGTAGCGAACTCGCTGGCGGCAATTCAGGCGGGCGCACGCCAAATCGAATGCACCATCAACGGTTTGGGCGAACGTGCGGGCAATGCCAGCCTGGAAGAAATCGTGATGGCGCTGAAAGTGCGGCATGATTTGTTCGGCTTGGAAACCGGCATCGACACTGCACAAATCGTGCCGACTTCCAAACTGGTTTCCACGATTACGGGCTACCCCGTGCAGCCGAACAAGGCGATTGTGGGCGCAAATGCATTCTCGCACGAAAGCGGCATCCATCAAGACGGCGTGCTGAAACACCGCGAAACCTATGAAATCATGTCTGCCGAAAGCGTGGGCTGGTCGGCCAACCGCTTGACTTTGGGCAAACTATCGGGACGCAATGCGTTTAAAACCAAGCTGCAAGAATTGGGCATTGAGTTGGGCAGCGAAGAAGCGTTGAACGCAGCATTTGCGCGGTTTAAAGAGCTGGCAGACAAAAAACGTGAAATTTTTGATGAAGATTTGCACGCGTTGGTTTCAGACGAAATGTCTAATTTGTCACCCGACCGTTATAAATTCATCTCGCAACGCATCGTTACCGAAACGGGCGAACTGCCGATTGCGCAAATTGTGTTTAGCGTGGATGGAGTGGAGAAACGTGCCGAAGCAACAGGTTCAGGCCCTGTGGATGCGGTGTTCAAAGCGATTGAAAGCGTGGCAAACAGCGGCGCAACGCTGGAATTGTATTCGGTGAACGCGATTACCAAAGACACAGAAAGCCAAGGCGAAACCACGGTTCGCTTGTCTAAAAACGGCAAGATTGTGAACGGGCAGGGCGCGGATACCGATGTGTTGATTGCGACCACGCGGGCGTATTTATCGGCGTTGTCTAAATTAGACAAGGACGCGAAAGTGAAAGCGCAGGGGATTTAATCAACAAGGGCAGCCTGAAAATGAGTGATGACATTTTGCTTAGCAAAATTTGTAAACCCATTTTCAGGCTGCCTTTGGTTTTTTTACGTGAGCAACACGCCAATCGCAAACAACGCATTCAGCGCAAAATGCAACATCACCGCCGCGCCCAATTCTGCGCCTGATTCGGCTTCGCTGCGCGCGGCGGACACGCGGCGGGCATGGCGAACCATCATCGGCAGCGCAAGCAGCCACAGCAAACTTTGCCACGCTGCCACGGCATACAGCGCGTAACACGCCAACCCCGCCAGCAGCAATGCGCGATGCATTTTCAGGCTGCCTGAAAAGCCGATTTTGTTTGCCAACGTGTGTTTGCCCGCCGCCCAATCGCTGGATAAATCGCGGATATTATTGATATGCTGCAACACATTTGCCGTCAGCAGCCCGCTCCCCGCTGCGGGCAGCAACACAGCGGCAGGCAGCGTATGCGTTTGCAAATACACATTGCCGCACACGCCCAGCAAACCAAAACTCAAAAACACCGCCACTTCGCCCAAAGCGCGATAGCCATACGGTCGCCGCCCTAACGTATAAGCCAACGCCGTCGCAATTGCCAGCGCGCCCAGCAGCAAAAACACCAGCCAATCGCGCCAACCATGCAGGCACACCCGCAGCAACGCCACGCCGCTTACTGCCACTGCCAGTGCAGTCGCCACCAACCATCGCCGCACCGCCGTCGCACTCAACTGCCCCGAAGCCCCCGCCCGCGTGGGCGCATTTTGGCTGCGATTGGCATCTGTGCCGCACAAGGCATCGCCGTAATCGTTGGCGATATTGGACAAAATTTGCAGCAGCAACACCGTGAGCAGCGACAGCGCAAACGGCGGCCACGCAAACGCGCCCATTG
Source organism: Kingella sp. (in: b-proteobacteria) (assembly GCF_030527935.1). Taxonomy (GTDB): domain Bacteria; phylum Pseudomonadota; class Gammaproteobacteria; order Burkholderiales; family Neisseriaceae; genus Kingella_B. Next base: position 152,366 of record NZ_JAUMZV010000001.1, on the reverse strand, counting down.
CCGCCGCCAGCACCACGCCCAGCGTGAGCCACAAAGTGCGCGGGCGAATTAGCAGCCACAAAGCCATTATCTGCATTTCTTTTGTATTCCTTTTGCATCAATATGTTACAAGCCGCCTGTTTCTCAGCCGAAATCGCGTTTCAGGCTGCCTTTCAATCATATTTTAGAGAGACCCGCCATGCACGCCGTCTATGTAGCCGCCCAAATCAAAGTCTTGCTCTTCGCTGTCGCAATCTGAAATTGTACTGCCGTTATGCAACAAGCGCGGCGCAATCATCGGTTTCCCCAATCAGCAATCTGCCACCGAATTGCTGCGCGACACCAAAGGCAGCCTGAAAATAGAGCCTAAACTCACATTCCTACTCCTTTTGGTGTACACTTAACATTCTCAACCGTCTAGATAAAAGGAGTTAATCATGGCAACTTTCCGCAGAACCCTTATCGTCGCCGCGCTGGCCAGCGCATTTGTCACGCAAATCGCCCAAGCCGCGCCTGTTTTGGGCGATGGCAATCCCGCCACACCTGAAACCGTTTCCCTGCAAACCGCTAATTCTTGGCTAGAAATTGATGCCGCCGCGTTTGGGCGCAATTTGGAAGCCGTTAAAAAAATGCTGGGCGGGAAGCAAAAAATCTGCGCCGTGATAAAAGGCGATGCCTATGGGCACAGCATTGAATTGTTGATGCCGCAAATTATCAAACACAACATTCCTTGCGTGGGCATCACCAGCAACGATGAAGCCCGCGTGGTGCGCGCCAGCGGCTACAAAGGCACGGTTGCGCGGCTGCGTACCACCACCTTGGGCGAAATCCAAGACGGCTTTCAATACGACATTGAAGAGCTGTTTGGCAACCTAAAAGCCGCCCAGCTTGCCGATGCCACCGCCGCCAAACAAGGCAGAAAACTCAATATTCATCTTGCGCTCAACTCGGGCGGCATGGACAGAAACGGCTTGGCATTGGACACCGAATTGGGCAAAGCCGATGCGCTGGCGATTACCAAGCTGCCGCATTTGAACATTGTCGGCATCATGACGCATTTTCCCGTTGAAGATGCGGCTGATGTGAAAAAAGGCGTGCAACGCTTTGATGAACAAAGCAAATGGCTGATTCAGGCTGCCAAATTAGACCGCAGCAAATTAACCTTGCACACCGCCAATTCGTTTACCACCGTTTCCGTGCCAGAAGGGCGGTTTGATATGGTGCGCCCTGGGGCATTGCTGTATGGCGAGCCGATTGGCGGCAAGCAGTTGGAATATGTGATGGCGTTTAAATCGCGCGTGGGCAGCGTAAACCGCTATCCCAAAGGCTCAACCGTGGGCTACGACCGCACGTTTACGCTCAAACGCGATTCGCGCTTGGCAAATTTGCCGTTTGGCTATTCCGATGGCTATCGCCGCGCGTTCACCAACAAGGGACACGTGTTGATTCGCGGGCATAAAGTGCCTGTGGTGGGCAAAATTTCCATGAACACCACGATGGTGGACGTAACCGATTTCCCTGATATTAAAGTCAATGATGAAGTGGTGATTTTTGGTAAACAGGGCAGGGCGGAAATCAAGCAATCGGAAATTGAAGAGATTACCGATGTGCTGTTTGCCGATGTGTACACCATGTGGGGCAATTCTAATCCGAAAATTTTGAAGAAATAATCAACGCAAAAAGGCAGCCTGAAACGCCACAAACACGTTTTCAGGCTGCCTTTATTATGCGCCAACTGCTTATTTCTGATTGGCTTTAATCACTTCTTCCAGCTGCGGCAACGGCGCAAAGCCGCTTTGCACTTGCCCATTGGGAAACACAATGGTGGGCGTGCCGTTAAAGCCAAAGCTCTCGCCCAGCGCGGTGGTTTCGGCAACGTGGTTTGGGCATTCTGCCACGCTGGCGGGCATTTTGCCTTCGCGCATCCATTCAATCCAAGCTTTGGTGGTGTTGGGCTGGCACATAATTTGCACCGCTTTGCGCGCCGCATCGGGGTGCAGCTGCGGAATCGGCATCATAAAGTTGTAGATGGTGATGTCGGTCATCTTGCCAAATTCGTGTTCCAGCTTTTTGCAGAACGGGCAATCGGGGTCGGAGAATACTGCCACTTGCAGCTTGCCATTGCCGCGCACTTCTTTAATCGCCTTGTCAAACGGCAGCTTGTCGTAATCAATCTTGTTCAACACCGCTTTGCGCTCTTCGGTTAGGCTTTTGCCGTCTTGGGTGGAAATCAAATCGCCCACCAGCATATATTCCGCGCTCGCGTCCACATACACCAAATTCTTGCCGTTTACCACCACTTCATACCAGCCTGCCACGGGCGCGGCGGCGATTTCTTCCACTTTCAATTTACGGTCGGCGTAGCGCGATTCCAGCTTGCTGGTAATCGTTTTGGCGACATCGGCGGGCACATTTTTGGCGGAAACGGCGGCGGCTTCCGCAGGTTTAGCCGCTGCTGATGCTGCTTTGGCGGGCGCAGAAGCGGGTTTGCCATTGGCAACAGGGGCTTCGCCACAAGCGGCGATGGCTAAAACCACCGCAGCGGCAAGGGTTGAACGAAATTTCATATTGCTTTCTCTCGCGTGAATAAAAGTCGCGTAATATAACCAATAAAACAAGCAAATAGCAAATAGATTTGCTCAAAATATCGTTAGAATCGGTCTTCACTATTTGCATGGGTATCTTTAATATGCCCTAAAATGCGGCTACTGCGTTAAAAATGAGCGCAAGGTGTTCAGGTTTTTTGCCTTGTATTCGCGCTAAGAACCCGTATTCGCTATTTCGTAGGTAGATTTTGATGACATAAAAGCGCGGATACAAGGCAAAAAGCACAGCAAGGTTGTATGTACACCTTGCGAGCATTTTTAACGCAGTAGCCGTGTTTTTAGGGCATGAAAGATGCCTATGAAAATAGTGAATACAGGTTCTAAATCTACCTATGCAAAGATAGGTTCTGAAAACCTATTTGAAGCAGCCTGAAAATATGATTGAATACCGCCCAACCGTTTTCAGGCTGCCCCTGATACCGCACAATCCTGTCCAACATCCACAGAAAGCCCATCATGACCCCCATTCTTGTATTTGATATTGAAACCATCCCCGACATCGCCAGCGTTCGCCTGCTCAACGAGCTGCCTGCCAGCCTATCCGACAGCGAAGTCGCCGAATTTGCCTTGCAGCAACGCCGCGCCAAAACGGGCAGCGATTTTATGCCGCATCATTTGCAGCGCATCGTTGCTCTTTCCTGCTGCCTGCGCTGGGGCGACAAAATCCACATCGGCACGCTGGGCAAGCCCAACAGCAATGAAGACGAAATCATCGCCGAATTTTTTAAATTGATTGAAAAATACACGCCGCAGTTGGTGAGCTGGAACGGCGGCGGCTTTGATTTGCCTGTGTTGCATTATCGTACGCTGGTGCATGGCATCGCCGCGCCGCGTTATTGGGACATGGGCGACGGCGATTTTCGCGACAGCCGCGATTTCAAATTCAACAATTACCTGAACCGCTACCACACGCGCCATTGCGATTTGATGGATTTGCTGGCGATGTACACGGGACGCGCCAATGCGCCGCTGGATGAGCTTGCGAAAATGTGCGGCTTTCCTGGTAAGCTCGGCATGGATGGCGGGCAAGTGTGGCAGGCATATCAAAACGGCGAAATTGAAACCATCCGCGATTACTGCGAAACCGATGTGGCGAATACTTATTTGGTGTACCAACGCTTTCGCATGATGACGGGCGCGCTTTCGGGCGATGAATACGAAAACGAAGTGGAAAAGCTGCACGAGTATTTGTTTTCGTTATCGGAAGATAAGGAGCATTGGGGCGTGTTTTTGGATGCTTGGGGGTAGGCAGCCTGAAAAAAACCGTTTGGTGTTGCGCCAAACGGTTTTTTATTGGTTGGATAAGGTTTCAGGCTGCCTATGTTTACCGCATAGGCAGCCTGAAATGTTGTAGGGTGCGACTTTGCTACGCATCGTTTAGCCATGCTTGTGTGATGGTGCGTGGCAAAGCCACATCCCCTACGCGCCGATTATTCTCCGCCAAAGGCAGCCTGAAACGCGGGTGCAATCGTGGCAGCCTGAAAACGCTTGCCCCGCGCCCCCTACGGCTTGCTTGCAAGCCGTGCGCTGGCAAAATAAGCATAGCGGATGGGGCGATTGGGCGTTTCAGGCTGCCTATGTTTACAAGACAAGGCAGCCTGAAATCCATCCTACCGACGCTCTCCCCTTTTCAGGCTGCCTTGTCTTTTGCCCAAGCGAGCCAAGCATTTGCGCTATAATCGCCCCCTTTTGTTCACATCGGCAAACACCATGACCCACATCCACATCATCGGCATCGGCGGCACTTTTATGGGCGGGCTCGCCGCCATCGCCCAGCAGGCAGGCTGCAAGGTAACAGGCTGCGATGCCAAAATATATCCCCCTATGAGCACCCAGCTTGAATCGCTCGGCATCGGCGTGCACGAAGGCTTTGATGCCGCGCAGCTAGACCAGTTCCCCGCCGATGTTTATGTGATTGGCAACGTTGCCAAGCGCGGCATGGAAGTGGTGGAAGCCATTCTCAACCGCAATCTGCCCTATATTTCGGGGCCGCAATGGCTTGCCGAAAACGTGTTGCGCCAGCATTGGGTGCTTGCCGTGGCGGGCACGCACGGTAAAACCACCACCGCGTCCATGCTCGCGTGGGTGCTGGAATACGCGGGCTTGGGCGCGGGCTTTCTGATTGGCGGCATCCCGCAAAACTTCAACGTTTCCGCCCGCCTGCCGCAAAACGAATCGCCCTTTTTCGTGATTGAAGCCGACGAATACGACACCGCCTTTTTTGACAAACGCAGCAAATTCGTCCACTACCGCCCGCGCACCGCCATTCTCAACAATCTGGAATACGACCACGCCGACATCTTCCCCAATCTCGCCGCCATAGAAATCCAGTTCCACCACCTTGTGCGCACCGTGCCCAGCGAAGGCTTAATCGTTGCCAACGCCCATTCAGGCAGCCTGAAAACCGTGTTGGCGCAAGGCTGCTGGACACCCGTCGCCTCCTTTGGCGACAACGCCCATTGGCAAATCGCCAACGTGCAGCCCGACGGCGTGTTTGACGTGCAATATCAAGGCAGTACTGTGGGGCACATCGCATGGGACTTGCTCGGCGACCACAACCGCCTGAACGCCCTAGCCGTGATTGCCGCAGCGCAACACGTCGGCGTGCGCGTAGAACACAGCTGCCAAGCGTTAAGCCAGTTCAAAAACGTCAAACGGCGCATGGAAATCAAAGGCAGCGTGCGCGGCATCACCGTGTACGACGACTTCGCCCACCACCCCACCGCCATCGCCACCACGCTGGCAGGGCTGCGGCAGAAAGTCGGCAGCGCACGCATCATCGCCGTGTTGGAACCGCGCTCCAATACCATGAAGCTCGGCACAATGGCGGATGCGCTGGCAGGCAGCCTGAAAACCGCCGACCAAGTATTCTGCTACGCAGGCGGCGTGGACTGGGACGTAGCCGCCGCGCTCGCCCCGCTGGGCAGCCAAGCCCACATCGGCACGCAGTTGGACGACTTTATCAACCGCATCGCCGCCGCCGCGCAAACAGGCGACCACATCCTAATCATGAGCAACGGCGGCTTCGGCGGGATACATGAGAAGCTGCTGGCGAAATTGGCAGCCTGAAAATCGCCTGCTCTTTCACGCAAAAAAGCCATCTGTTGCCCATCGCGCCACAGCGTTTTCAGGCTGCCTAATCTGGTTTACAGAAATAGGCAGCCTGAAATCTTTGCCCAAGCCCAGAGGCAGCTTGAAAACGAGAAACGCGAGTTTCTGCTAAGCTAAAATCATCGTCCCTTGCTTTTGCCATTTCACGCGTTGCGCCGCGTACCACGCCGTGTAGCCCCACCATGCCAGCCAATCCAAAGGCAGCCTGAAATGGCAAAATAGCGCATTGGCAGCTTGCCGTTTTCAGGCTGCCCCATCGCCCCAAAGGCAGCCTGAAACCCCAATTTAGTTTAAAATACCCATTTTCATAAATTAACAAAACAAGGAAAAACCATGTTAGACATCCAACTACTGCGCAACGATTTGGCAGGCGTGGCGGCGCGATTAGCCACGCGCGGCTTTGCGCTGGACACCGCCGCGTTTGAGCAACTGGAACACCAGCGCAAAACCCTGCAAGTGCAAAGCGAAGAAGCGCAGGCGAAAGTGAACACCTTGTCCAAACAAATTGGCGAGCTGATGAAGCAGGGCAAGCGCGATGAAGCCGAAGCGGTGAAAGCCGAAGTGGCGCAGGTTAAGGCATTGCAAGAGCAGCTCAACCAAGATTTGCCGTGCGTTCAGGCTGCCTTGGATGACTTGCTGTTGCGCATTCCCAACCTGCCGCACGCGAGCGTGCCTGTGGGCAAGGACGAAACGGAAAACGTGGAAGTGCGCAAGGTGGGCACGCCCAAAACCTTTGATTTTGCCGTTAAAGACCATGTGGATTTGGGCGCGGTGTTGGGGCTGGATTTTGAGAAAGCGGCGGAATTGTCGGGTGCGCGGTTTAGCCTGATGAAAGGCAAAGTGGCGCGGCTGCATCGTGCGCTGGCGCAGTTTATGCTAGACACGCACACGCAACAGCACGGCTACACCGAATGCTACACGCCGTATATCGTGAGCGATGCCGCGCTGCTGGGTACAGGGCAGTTGCCCAAGTTCGCCGAGGATTTGTTCCACGTTACGCGCGGCGGCGATGAAAGCAAGTTGTCGCAATACCTGATTCCCACGGCGGAGGTTACGCTGACCAACATCGTGCGCGACGAGATTGTGGCGGAGAAGGATTTGCCATTGAAGTTTACCGCGCATTCGCCTTGTTTCCGCAGTGAAGCAGGTTCGCACGGCAAAGACACGCGCGGGCTTATCCGCCAGCATCAGTTTGACAAAGTGGAAATGGTGCAAGTGGTGCAGCCTGAAAACTCGTATGCCGCGCTGGAAGAGATGGTGTCGCACGCAGAAAACATTTTGAAGCTGCTGGAACTGCCCTATCGCGTGATTACGCTGTGTACGGGCGACATGGGCTTTGGCGCGGCGAAAACCTATGATTTGGAAGTGTGGGTGCCCGCGCAAAACACCTACCGCGAGATTTCAAGCTGCTCCAACTGCGAGGATTTTCAAGCGCGGCGCATGAAAGCGCGCTTTAAAGGCGAAGACTGCAAAAACCGCCTGCTGCACACGCTCAACGGTTCGGGCTTGGCGGTGGGACGCACGCTGGTTGCCGTGCTGGAAAACCATCAAAATGCCGATGGCAGCATCAATATTCCGCCCGCGTTGCGCCCGTATCTGGGCGGTTTGGAAAAACTAGAACCTTAAAACACGTTAATCAAACCCCAAAGGCAGCCTGAAAAAGGATTTACCCCGTTTTCAGGCTGCCTTATCCCTGCATTAAAATCATGAAAAACATCACCTTACTCTATTTCGCCGCCCTGCGCGAAGCCACAGGCAAAGACCAAGAAAACTACGCCACCGCCGCCCACACCATCGCCGAACTCTATGCCGAGCTGCAACAGCGTTACACCTTTCCCGCCGTGCCACTACGCGCCGCCCGCAACCACGTTTTCTGCGATTGGCACGAAGCCATCGCCGAGCAAGACATCATCGCGTTTATCCCGCCCGTGGCAGGAGGCTAGCCATGTTTGCCCTGACCGACCAGCCCATCAACGTCCGCGCTCTGCGCGAGCAACTCACGCAAAACGAACGCTGCGGCGCGTTCAACAGCTTTGAAGGCTGGGTGCGCCGCCACAACGACGGCAAAACCGTGGATTACTTGGTGTACACCGCCTACGCCCAACTGGCGCAAAGCCAAGGCGAAGCCATCATCGCCCAAGCCAAGCAACGCTTTGCCATTGAAGACGCAGTTTGCGTGCACCGCGTGGGCAAACTTGCCATCGGCGAAATCGCCGTATTCGTGGGCGTGAGCGCAGCACACCGCGATGCCGCCTTTGCCGCCTGCCGCTTTATCATCGACACCGTTAAAGCCGAAGTGCCCATCTGGAAACAAGAGTTCTACACCGACGGCAGCGCAGAACAACCCCCCGCATGGTTGGCAAACGCCGAAGCGTTATAGTCGTTTCACACAGTCTTATACAAGGCGGTGAGCCGCAGATAGTACAAGTAGTACAGCAAGGCGAGCCAACGCTGTATAAGGCTGTGTGGAACGACTATAAAATGATTTTCAGGCTGCCTAAGTGTGAATAGGCAGCCTGAAAACAGCATAGCAAACACATCAGCCACAAAAAGGCAGCCTGAAAACGCCATTTCACGTTTTCAGGCTGCCTTATCTTAACCGCATCAAGCCGCAGCTTGCTCTTCTTGCGCTTGGTTAAACATCGCTTCAAAGTTAATTGGCGCAAGCAACACAGGTGGGAAGCCCGCGCGCGTAACCGTTGAAGAAACCACTTCGCGCGCATAAGGGAACAAAATGTTCGGGCAAGCCACGCCCAGCAAAATGTTCACATCCGATTCAGGAATGTTTTCCAAACGGAAAATCCCCGCTTGGCTCACTTCGTTCAAAAACACCACGCGGTTATCCGCCAATTTAGCGGTAACAGTAACCGTAACCACGCATTCATAAAAGTTCTCTTCAATTTTCGAAGCGGTAGTATTGATGCGCATATCCACTTCGGGCGTTTCTTGTTCCAAGAAAATTTTGGGTGCGTGTGGCACTTCCAAAGACAAATCTTTCACATACAATTTTTCTACGCTAAACACAGGTTGCGCAGATGCAGTTTCTTGTTGTGGAGCAGGATTTTGTTCACTCATGATGATTCCTTTGTGAGGGGGTTAAAAAATTATTCAGCTTGGAGCAAAGGCAGCAAATCACCTTTTTGATGCAAAGCATACAAATCAGTAAAACCACCTATGTGGGTTTTACCAATAAAAATTTGTGGCACAGAGCGCAAACCTGTTAATTGTTGCATTTGGGCAAAATCAGCAGGCGAGCGGCTAACGTTGATTTCTTCAATTTCATTCACGCCGACTTGTTTTAACAACTGCTTTGCCATTGTGCAATAAGGGCAAAATGTGCCTGTGTACAAGGTTACTTGCTGCATCGCGTTCTTTCGTTTTTCAAATTGCAAAAACTGGATTCTTAAAAAAGATTTAAGAATCCAGTTTCAAATCATTTTAACAACCGATTATTGCGCAGCAGGAGCGGGAGCAGCCACTTCGCGTTGAACTTCGCGTGTTACCAAAGATTCAACTTGAATATCTACGCGACGGTCAGGCTCAATACATGCGATAAGTGCTGAACGTTTTTTAGCTTTGGATACTTTTTTACCCAATTTAGCCACTTCTGCTTGACATTGTTCAGTCATGCGAGCTTGGCTTTCGCCCAAGCCAACAGCAGAAACGCGGTCAGCGGGAACGCCTTGTTGTACCAAGTAGTTGGCCACAGTAGTAGCACGACGCTCAGACAATGCTTGGTTGTATTGTTCTGAACCCATAAAGTCAGTATTACCTTCAACGCGCACAGATTGTACGTTGCTTTGAGACAATTTAGCTGACAAGTCGTTCAGAGTAGTGATGGCTTCTGGACGCAAGTTAGATTTGTCAAAGCCGAATAGGAATTCAGATTGCAAAGAAATGGTTTCGTTTACTCGGTCAGTAACGGTTTGAGGAACAGGTGCTTCTGGGGCTTTATCGCCACATTCAACCAAGCCGTTAGTGGCTTTGTCTAAATAGGTGTTTTCCCAGCATTCGCCGTAGTTGTTGCGAACAACTTCGCCTGAACCTTGGCTGGTGGTGTAACCGTGCACTTCGTGTGCCATTGCACCTGTGGAAGCCATTAGGGCTACGATTAATGCGCTCAATTTGATTTGTTTAGTCATGTTATTCCCTCATCAAGAAAATGATTTTGGCAGGTTTTGTGTTTGCCACGTTGAGATTTCAGGCTGTTGCTTGAATGAAACTTCGGCGCGAACCCAAATTTTTACCAATGCTTACTATAAGAATTTGGGGCTGTCCTGTCAATGTTTTTTGCGTTTGACTGGTTGCGCGTTGCGGTTTAACGATACCCAAGTATCTGTTCTTTGTCATATATTTTTGTGTTTATGGGGTGGTGTAGTTGCATAAATGCAACAAGATGGTGTGGTTTTTTTGCTGCTGGGGCGGGGTTAGGCGGTGGTGTGGGGCTTGTTTTTGCGTTGTATTGGGGGGCGTGTTACATTTGTGTGTTTTTGTTTTTGGAATGATGTGATGAAGTTGCAGCAGTTGCGTTATGCGGTGGAGGTGTTTCGCCATAATTTGAATGTGTCGGAGGCGGCGGAGGCGTTGTTTACTTCGCAACCTGGGGTGTCTAAGCAGATTCGGTTGTTGGAAGATGAGCTGGGGGTGCAGATTTTTATTCGTAGCGGCAAGCGGATTGTGGCGGTTACGCAGGTGGGGGTGGCGATTTTGGAGACGGCGGAGCAGGTGTTGCGGGGGGTGCGCAATATTAAGAATATTGGTGGGGAGTTTGCGAAAACGGAGAGTGGGTCGTTTACGGTGGGGGCGACGCATGATTTGTTGCGTTTCAGGCTGCCTAGTGTGTTGGCGGGGTTTCGGGATTTGTTTCCTGATGTGCGGTTGGTGTTGAAGCAGGGAAGTCCTGCGGAGTTGATGGGGATGGTGTTTAATGGGGAAGTGGATTTGGCTTTGACGATGGATGCGGCGGGGGATTGGGGGGATTTGCGTGGTTTGCCGTTTGGGGAGTGGCGGTATGTGTTGGTGTTGCCGCGTGGGCATGAGTTGGCGGAAAGAGGAGCTATTTCGTTGGCGGATTTGGCTTCGTTGCCGCTTTTGACTTATGGTTTTGCGTTTGAAGCGGGGGCTTTGGCGGCGCGGGCGTTTGCGCGGGCGCGGTTGTCTTGGCATACGGTGTTTGAGTCGGATGATGGTGCGGTGTTGTTGGATTATGTGCGCTTGGGGCTGGGGGCGGGGTTGATTGATGGAGCGGGGTTTGATGGGGAGCGGTATGGGGATTTGGTGGCGGTGGATGTGGGGCATTTGTTTGAGCTGGGGGAATATAAGGTGGTGGTGCGCTCGGATGGGGTGTTGCGTGGTTTTGCTTATGATTTTATGGGCTTGCTGAATGGGAATTTGACGCGGGAGCGGGTGAATCGGTTGTTGTTTGCACCTGCGGTGGAAGATTTTTCTATTTAGTTGAAGTAAGAACCTGTATTCACTATTTGTATAGGCAGATTTTATGACATAAAAGCGCGGATACAAGGCAAAAAGCACAGCAAGGTTGGACACCTTGCGAGCATTTTTAACGCTGTAGCCGCGGTTTTAGGGTGTAAAAGATGCCTATGAAAATAGTGAATACAGGTTCTAAGGCAGCCTGAAATGGGGAATGGGGCGTTTCAGGCTGCCTTACTGGTATGAATGGATACTTTATATATATATATATGTGTGTTTTCAGGCTGCTTGTGTGATGGGCAGCCTGAATTGTGTGGATTGGATTGACGATGTTGGAGAGCAAGGGTGTGAGCCGCTGGCGGGTGATGGGGTTTGCACGGTTTTTGTGGCGGCGGTTTAATGAAGTGGATGTGTTGCAAGCGGCGGGGAGTTTGACGTTTACCACGCTGTTGGCGTTGGTGCCGATTTTGACGGTGCTGTTGGTGGTGGTTACGGTGTTTCCGCTGTTTGGGGATATGGTGAATGCGTTTATGCTGTTTTTGAATCGGACGATTGTGCCCAGCGGGGTGTCGGCGGTGGTGGATTATTTGAATGAATTTAAATTGCAGGCGGGGCGTTTGACGACTTTGGGGGTGGGGATTATGGTGGTTACGGTGTTGATGATGGTGAACACGGTGGAGCAGACGTTTAATCAGATTTGGCGGGTGCAACAGCGGCGGTCTTGGTGGGTGCGTTTGCCGGTGTATTTGGTGCTGGTGGTGCTGGTGCCTGCGGTGGTGGGGGTGAGCGTGTCGCTGTCAACGAATTTGTTGTTTTTTGGTGCGGCGCAAAGCCCTGCTTGGTTTTCAGGCAGCCTGAAAGTGGTGCATCAGGTGTTGTTGGATATGCTGGCGTTGACTTTGGTGTTTCGGGTTACGCCCAGTTGTTATGTGCCGATGCGGCACGCTGTGCTGGGAGCGGGGCTAACGGCGGCGTTGTTGGAAGTGGCGAAGTGGGGCTTTGGGGTGTATTTGCGCCATTTTCATAGCTATGAGCTGGTGTATGGTGCGTTTGCGATTGTGCCGATTTTTTTGATTTGGCTGCACGTTTTGTGGACGATTGTGTTGGGCGGGGCGTTGTTTACGGCGTGTTGCAATTATTGGCAGGGCAATGCGTTTTTGCGCACGCACACGGCGCATACGGTGTTGGATGATGTGTTGGCGTTGCTGCTGCTTTTGGCGCGAGAGAATCGGGTGTTGACGCTGCGTGATTTTCGCCAGCAGTTGAATGTGGGCTATGACCGCGCGGAATGGTTGCTGCTGCGCTTGGAGCATTTGGGCTATGTGGCGCGGTGTTCGCGTGGCTGGGCGTTGTGCCGCACGCCTGATGAGATTGGGCTGGGGGATTTGTTTCGGGCGTTTGTGTTTGATGTGGACAATAGCGTGTGCGCGGATGAAGGGCTGGATGGCTTGATGCGCGGGTGTATGGCGGGATTGCGGGGGAGCTTGGGGGATGTGTTGCGCGGGCGGGATGAACAGCGGGATAAGGCAGCCTGAAAATGGGTTGGGGCTTTGTGGTTTATCGTTTTCAGGCTGCCTTGGATGATTATGGCAGCCTTAAATGGAGTTTGGCGAAGCGGAAATGAGATTGCTGTTGTTGCGTCATCCTGTTTTCAGGCTGCCTTGAATTTACTGATAGCCGTACACAAAAAATCCTGCCGATGGAGCAGGATTTTTGTTTGGGTTAAACCAGATTTTTATCTACGGCAAACATCATTTGGCGGCAGAGCGATACATTGGCGCTTTTGCGGTTTACGGCAAGGTAGATAAACATATTGCGGTGTTGTTTAACGGGGCAGAGAAAATGATATTGGCTGGTGGTGGTTATCATGATGTCGTTGATTTCATCGTCCATTTCCAGCTTTTGCATGGTTTTGATTTTGGCGCGCATCACTTCGCTGCCGCGCGCCGCCACCACTTCCAAATCAAAAGCGGGGTCGTTGCTGCCTGATGCCATGAGCATTCCACTCTCAAAATCCACGATTGCTGCGGCAATCGCGCCTTTGAGCGTAAGCATTTTATCAACGAAGCGTTGTAGGTTCATTATGGGTTCTTTCTAAATCTGTTGTGCTAGTTGGCTGGACAATCGGAAATGGCGGGCATTTTATCATTTTATGTAAAGGAAAGGTATAGGGCTGATGTTTTCAGGCTGCCAAAATGTTGAATGTTAACAGCCCCCTACATCTCCTGCGTATCCACATCTATATGCCAGCGCACATTGCCGCTTTTGTATTGCGCTAACACTTGTTCCCATTGGGCGAGCGCGTGGTGTAGGGCTTTGCGGCTGGGGCTTTCTAGGAACACTTGGGCGCGTTCGCGTTCGGCTAGGCGCGCCATTTGCATGGGGACGGCACCAAATTGGTGGACGTTGTCGGGCAGCATGGGGGCGATGCAGTCGCGGATGTCGTTGAGAAACTGGCTGGCTTCGGCTTGGCTGGGGGCATCGGCGCGGATGGCAGCCTGAAAACCGTAGGGTGGCAGGGCGAAGAGTTCGCGTTGGGCAAGTTCGTGGTCGGCGAAGAGTGGGTAGTTTTGCGCTTGCACGGCGGCGAACACGGGGTGTTCGGGCAGGCGGGTTTGGATGAGCACGCGCCCTGCGGTTTCGGCGCGCCCTGCGCGTCCTGATACTTGCATCAGCTCGGCGAACAGCCGCTCGGGGGCGCGAAAATCGCTGGAAAACAGCGAGCCATCGGCGTTTAGGATGATAACAAGGTTGAGCCGCGCGAAGTCGTGCCCTTTGGCGAGCATTTGCGTGCCGACCAATATATCAATTTCGCCTGCGTGGATGGCGGCATAGAGTTCGCTCCAATCGCGCTGGTGGCTGGTGCTGTCTCTGTCCACGCGGGCGATTTGGGCTTGCGGCAGGGCGGCGCGTAGGGTGTCTTCTATGCGCTGCGTGCCTTGTCCGATGGCGGTTAAATCTTGGTTGCCGCAGTCGGGGCAGGCGATGGGGATGGGCAGCCTGAAATCGCAATGGTGGCAGCGCAACTGGCGGGCGCGTTGGTGCAACACCATTTTGGCGGAGCAATGGGGGCAGCCGAAGGTGTGCCCGCAGTCGCCGCAGAATAGGGCGGGGGCGAAGCCACGGCGGTTAAGGTACACCAGCGACATCCCGCCTTGGGCGTGGTTGTCGTGCAGCATTTTGAGCGCGAGCGGGGAAATGCCGTTGTTGAGCGTGGTGGGGCGGATGTCTAATAGCTGGATGTGCGGGAGCTGGGCGCGGGGGTTGGCGCGGTGGGGCAGGGTGAGCAGGCGGTATGCGCCTGTTTGCGCTTTGTGCCAGCTTTCTAGGCTGGGGGTCGCGCTGCCGAGCACAATGGGGCAGGCGGCTTGCTGGGCGCGCCAGATGGCTAAATCGCGGGCGTGGTAGCGCAGTTCGTTGTCTTGTTTAAACGAAGCGTCGTGTTCTTCGTCCACCACAATCAGGGCTAAATCGGGCAGCGGGGTGAACACGGCTAGGCGCGTGCCGATGATGAGCTTGGCTTGCCCGAGCATGGCGCGCAGGTAATCTTGGCTGCGCTTGCCTGCGGCGGTTTGGCTGTGCAATACGGCGGTGGGCAGGCTGGGGAAGCGGTTGGCAACACGCTGCAAAAGCTGGGGGGTCAGGTTGATTTCGGGCAGCAGCAGCAACACTTGCTTGCCTTGCGCGAGCGCGGTTGCCATGGCATCAAAATAGACTTCGGTTTTGCCGCTGCCTGTGATGCCGTACAGCAAAAAGGGCTGAAATTGCCCCAAGGCAGCCTGAATTTGGTGAGACGCGGTTTGCTGCTCGGGGTTGAGCGTGTGGGCGGATTTTGCGATTTCAGGCTGCCCTTGCGTGCTGATGGTAAGCCAGTTTTGCGCGGCGTATTCGTTAATCAGATGGGCGGCTTGCGGATGGATTTTTTTCAGCGCGGGCAGGTTTAGGCAGCCTGAAAACAGGGCTTGCCACAGGGCGCGTTGTTTGTGCGAACGCGCGGGCGGCTCAGGCTGCTGTTTGCCTAATTCGTTGAGCGTGTAAAAGGTTTCAGGCTGCGGGATTTTGGCGGATTGGTTTTCGCGCAGGGCTTGCGGCAGCGCGGTGAACGCGGTTTGCCCGATGGGGTAATGGTAATAACGCGCGGCAAACTCAATCAGCGCGAGCCAGCTTTCGGGCAGCGGCGGCTCGTCCGACAACACTTGTTGCACGGCGCGGATTTTGTGCGCGGCGATTTCAGGCTGCGTTTCGCTGCCCCACACAATGCCCGCCAGCGTTTTGTTGATAAACGGCACCAGCACGCGCGTGCCGCGTGGCAGCGGCGTGGGGTGGGAATAAGTGAGCAAACCAAGCGGCGTGTTGAGCGCGATTTTCAGATAGCAAGGCATTTTCAGGCTGCGGTAAACAAGAAAACGCAGATTATGGCATAAATCTGCCGCGCTACCTTGCTGCGCCATCCGCAGCAAAAGTGAAATGGCATAGGCAGCCTGAAACAAAGTTCCGCCAAGCCCCATCCGCGTTATACTTGCCCGCTTGCAAACAATAAAACCATCCCAAGGACAACCCCATGAACTACGCCCAAGATGCCCTATGGTGGCGGCTTGCCCACCCCACTATCCGCGACCTAGCCAGCCTGCTCACCGCCCCGCCGCTGTGGCACACAGGCTGCGAATTGCCCACGCGCGAATTGCTCGGCGAACACGGTTTCAGGCTGCTGCTGCAATGGGACGAACAATGGCAGCGCGACCCGCAAAGGCAGCCTGAAAAACTAACCCGCAACCGCTATGCACTCGGCAAATACGCCGAAGACCTGCTTGCCTACTGGTTCACCCACGTCCCACACGCCAAGCTGCTCGCCGCCAATCTGCCCGTTTACAACCATGATGCGGATGGCAACAGTACGCTGGGCGAAATAGACTACATCGTAGAGCTCAACGGCACGCCCTACCACCTAGAACTCGCCTGCAAATACCACGGCAGCGCAACAGGCGAACAGATGGCAGGGCTCAACCCGCGCGACACCCTAGCCCGCAAGCAACGCAAGCTACAACGCCAACTCGCCCTACTCGCCAGCCCCCAAGCCCAAGCAACCCTGCGCCAACACAACATCGCCTCTGAACCCATCCGCAGCGCCAGCATCGTACGCGGCATCGGCTTCACCGCTACAGGCAAGCTGCCACCCCCCTTCCCGCCGCAAGCATGGAGCGGCATCTGGACAACCACCGCCCACATCCTGCCCGAACACGCCCGCTACTACCGCCTAAACCGCACCGAATACCTAGCCCCCGCCCGCATCACACAGCCCGAAACCATCAGCCGCAGCCAAATCACCCCCGCCGCGCTGTACGCCCAAGTCGCCCCCCGCCCCGATGGCTACTGGCACGAAGAATTGCGAGTGATGGTGGTGGCAGAGTAGGGCAGGTTGGCTTGCGAACACGATTTCAGGCTGCAACCTAGGCATAAAGCCCAAAAGCAGCCTGAAAAGCCCAATCCCCTAATCCGCTATTTTTATTTTGCCAGCGCACGGCTTGCAAGCAAGCCGTAGGAACGCGGGGCAAGCGTTTTCAGGCTGCCACGATTGCACCCGCGTTTCAGGCAGCCTTGAAACCATCCCATCCACGCCATCCCGCCATCGCCAGCCACACAAAAGGCAGCCTGAAAACAAGAAATGCCGTCATTCCCGCGCAGGCGGGAATCTCGTCCAATATTCATAAATTTATGAAAAAACAACCCATTGTGTGAATTTAACCAAGATTCCCGCCTACGCTGGAATGACGGAGAATTGACTATTTCTTGTTGTGTTTTGGGTTTTGCAAAGGTTTCAGCCTGAAACTGCAATTTCACGTTTTCAGGCTGCCTTAAAATACAACACCCCGCGCAATCATCAAGCAGCCTGAAAACGCGCAAACGCCCAATCCCCGCCCCAAACTTTGATAAAATCTCCCCCTTTCATTCCCCCCCATCAAAGCAGCCTGAAAAGCACTAAAAAGCCCTTTCAGACTGCCCCACCCAAAGGAACTCCCATGCCAACCCTAGACCTAACAGGCTTAAAATGCCCGCTACCCATTCTCCGCGCCAAAAAAGCCCTAGCCACCCTAGACAGCGGTGCCATCATCACCATACTCGCCACCGATGCAGGCGCGCCCGCCGACTTCGCCGCCTTCTGCCAACACACAGGACACGAATTGCTAGACAGCCGCGAAGAAAACGGCGTATTCACGCTGGTGTTGAAAAGAAAATAACCCAACAAAAAAGGCAGCCTGAAAACAAATTGAGCTGCCGTTTTAGCTTCGCTAAAACTCGCTTCGCCCGTTTTCAGGCTGCCTTAAAGAGCAAGAAAGCACCCTAACGGCGCACCCCGCCCAACACCGCCATAATCAGCAGCGCACCCACCACCGAAGCCACAAAGCCCGCAGGCTCGCCGATGCTGTACCAGCCCAGCTGCTGCCCTAGAAAGCCCGCCACCACCGAGCCCAGCATCCCCAGCCCCGAAGTCAGCCAAAAGCCCATTTTGTTGTTACCCGGCATAATCGCCCGCGCCACCAGCCCAACAAAAAAACCAATCACAATCATACCAATCAAACCCATCGTCATACTCCTATGCGCGTGTGAAAAGGCGCACTATAAAGCAAAGTACCGCCCGCGCAAAGGCAGCCTGAAAAAACCTTGGCTCACTCAAATGGAAATCCCATGAAAACCCTCGCCCTGCTTACCACCCACGCCGCCGCACAGCCGCCTTCCGACGAAGTTCCGGCAATGCCGGAAAACGTCCGCACCATCACCGCCGAAGAATGCCGCAACGAAATCCTGCGCCAAGATATCCTGTTCCGCACCTACCTCAGCTTCTGCCCGAAACGCGACACAATGCGGCTCGCAGGCAACGACAAACGGCTGAACAACGCTTTTCAAAAGCAAGGCTGCCTATGCAAATAGTGAATACAGGTTCTAAGCAAGTCGGGTTCTAAAATCCGACCTTGGCGCAGCATTGAATGTTTGTTGGATACGAGTATCCGACTGACGCAACCGCAACCCGCAACAAAGAAAGAAAAATGTTGATAAAAAACGCGCTACACCATTTTTCAAACGTTTACGGCAAAGAAGGCAGGGCAGAATTTGATAACGGAACGTTGGTTTTTAACCCTGATTTGTATGATGCCAACAAAAGCGATGCAGCAAATTTTATGAACACCCTGCACCCATCCCATAATCTCATCGCAATCGGCAATCCTTTTAATTTGTTCTTTTTCCAATCGTGGGACGATATGCAAAACCATCGCGGCTGGCTGGACGGAAAAGACGAACATTTTTTATATTTGCTCAATCAGGACGACCAGCCAATATTGATTGACAGCGAAACGGGAGAATTATTTGCCATGACTTTCGGCACAAATGAAAAATTCCCCATCGCCCAAACCCTTGCAGATTTTATTTGCGTCTTGTCCGATATGATGGACATTTCCATCAAATATATTGCCGCCAACACAATAGACGGGGAGTGCGATGAAAACTACTTCCTGAATGAAGATGAAGACTATCTTGCTGAAATCCAGCAACTGCTTGACTGCGCCGAATTAAAAATCAACCGAGAAAATCTTTATTCATTTTTGTTTGTTGGCACGTTGTAAGTCGCTACGAAACTACGGCTTATAAAATCCAAGGCAGCCTGAAAGCAAGTTTACGGGCTTCTGCGAAACCCAAAACCCGTCCCTGTTTTCAGGCTGCCTAAAACGTTTTTTAACCCCCAAAAAACCAACCATGACCTTTCCCCTCCCCACCCCATCCGCCCCGCGCACCCGCTGGCTCAATCTCACCGCCGGCAGCCTGCCTTATTTCTTAACGCAAAACCTGCCGCCCAAGCCGCCGAAACTTATCCTTACGCCCGACGCGGAAACCGCGCTGCGGCTGCAAACGGCGTGGCAGTTTTTCCGCCCGCAGGACAACGCGCTGTTTCTGCCCGACTGGGAAACGCTGCCTTATGAGCGGTTTTCGCCGCATCAGGATTTGGTGTCGGAGCGGCTGTCGGTGTTGTGGCAGCTTAAAAACGGGCTGGCGGACGCGCTGTTTGTGCCCGTTGCCACGGCGATGCAGCGTCTTGCGCCCGCGCCGTTTCTGTTGGGACGCACGTTTTGGCTGAAAACGGGGCAGCGGCTGGACATTGCCGCGCTACGGCAGAATCTGGTGGAAGCGGGTTACAGTGCGGTGTCGAATGTGGTGGCGGGCGGCGAATTTGCCGTGCGCGGCGGCATTGTGGACTTGTTCCCCACGGGCAGCGACACGCCGTATCGCATTGATTTGTTTGACGATGAGATTGACAGCATCAAAACGTTTGACCCCGACAGCCAGCGCACCATCGCGCCCGTGTCGGAAATCCGCCTGCTGCCCGCGCACGAATTCCCCACCGACGACGCGGCGCAAAAAATCTTCCGCAGCCGTTTCCGCGAGGAGGTGAACGGCAATCCGAACGAGGCGGCGGTGTACAAAGCCGTGAGCGGCGGTCAGTTTGGCGCGGGGGTGGAATATTATCTGCCGCTGTTTTTTGAAGACGGCTGCGCGACGCTGTTTGACTATCTGGGCGCGGACGCGCTGGCGGTGTGCGTGGGCGATGTGCACGCCGAGGCGCGGCGGTTTGAGGCGGAAGTGAAATCGCGTTTCCAAATGGCGCAGTGCGACGAAACCTATCCGCCGCTGCCGCCGCAGCATCTGTATCTCGCTGCCGACCAATTTTCAGGCTGCCTGAAAGCCTATCCGCAAATCCACCCCGAATTGGGCGGTGGGGCGTTTGCGCTGCCCGATGTGGCGGTGAACCGTCAGGCGGAGCAGCCTTTGCAGGCGTTGCAGGATTTTCAGGCTGCCTTTGGCGGGCGGATTCTGCTTACCGCCGAAAGCGCGGGGCGGCGCGAAACCATGCTGGGCTTTTTTGCGCAGCACGGTTTGAAGCCGAAAAATGTGGACGGCTGGCAGGCGTTTTTGCAGAGCGATGCGCGGCTGTGCATTACGGTAACGCCGCTGGCGTATGGGTTTAGATTGGGCGGGCAGCCTGAAAACGGAGAAACGCCGTCTGAAAGGCAGCATGAAAACAATGTAGGTTGGGTCGAGACCCAACAATCCGCCGCAAATGTTGGGTCAAGACCCAACCTACCAAATATTTCAGACGCCCCCAAAGGCAGCCTGAAAACCCCCGCCCTCGCCATCATCACCGAATCCGACCTCTACCAATACGTCGCCAAAAGCCGCAGCAGCACACGCCGCAAGAAGCACGCCGCCGTGTCCGATGGTTTGCTGCGCGACCTTGCCGAAATCAGCATCGGCGACCCCGTTGTCCACGAAGAACACGGCATCGGCCGCTATATGGGCTTGGTAACGATGGATTTGGGCGGCGAAGCGCAGGAGATGATGCTGCTGGAATACGCAGGTGAAGCGCAGCTTTATGTGCCTGTTTCGCAACTGCATTTAATCAGCCGCTACTCCGGCCAGGCGCATGAAAACGTGCAACTGCACAAACTCGGCAGCGCGACATGGAACAAAGCCAAGCGCAAGGCTGCCGAAAAAGCCCGCGACACCGCCGCCGAGCTTTTAAACCTCTACGCCCGACGCGCCGCGCAAGAAGGGCACAAATTCCCGTTCAGCGAAGACGACTACCGCGCCTTTGCCGACGGCTTCGGCTACGAGGAAACCGAAGACCAAGCCGCCGCCATCGCCGCCGTGATTAAAGATTTAACGCAGGCGAAGCCGATGGACCGCCTTGTGTGCGGCGATGTTGGTTTCGGCAAAACCGAAGTCGCCCTGCGCGCCGCGTTTGTGGCGGTAATGGGCGGCAAACAGGTTGCCGTACTCGCCCCGACCACGCTTCTGGTCGAGCAGCACGCGCAAAATTTCGCCGACCGTTTCGCCGATTTCCCCGTGAAAGTCGCCAGCCTTTCGCGTTTCAACAACAGCAAAGCCACCAAAGCCGCGCTGGAAGGCATGGCAGACGGCACGGTCGATATCGTTATCGGCACGCACAAACTGGTGCAGGACGACATCAAATTCAAAAACTTAGGCTTAGTGATTATCGACGAAGAACACCGCTTCGGTGTGCGCCAGAAAGAGCAGCTCAAACGCCTGCGCGCCAATGTCGATATCCTCACCATGACCGCCACGCCGATTCCGCGCACCCTCAGCATGGCGCTCGAAGGTCTGCGCGACTTCTCGCTGATTACCACCGCGCCGAGCCGCCGCCTCGCCGTCAAAACCTTTGTCAAACCGTTCAGCGAAGGCAGCGTGCGCGAAGCCGTATTGCGCGAACTCAAACGCGGCGGGCAGATATTTTTCCTGCACAATGAAGTGGATACCATCGAAAACATGCGCGAGCGGCTGGAAACCCTGCTGCCCGAAGCCCGCATCGGCGTGGCACACGGACAACTGCGCGAGCGAGAACTAGAACAAGTCATGCGCGACTTTTTGCAGCAAAGATTCAACGTGTTGCTCTGTTCCACCATCATCGAAACCGGCATCGACATCCCCAACGCCAACACCATCATCATCAACCGCGCCGACAAATTCGGGCTGGCGCAACTGCACCAGCTTCGCGGGCGCGTCGGCCGCAGCCACCACCAAGCCTACGCCTACCTGCTCACGCCCGAATACATCACCAAAGACGCAGAAAAACGCCTCGACGCCATCGCGGCGGCAGACGAACTCGGCGCAGGTTTCACCCTTGCCATGCAGGATTTGGAAATCCGCGGCGCAGGCGAAATCCTCGGCGAAGGACAATCCGGAGAAATGATACAGGTCGGCTTCACGCTCTACACCGAAATGCTCAAACAAGCCGTGCGCGACCTCAAAAAAGGCCGCCAGCCCGACCTCGACGCGCCGCTGGGCATCACCACCGAAATCAAACTGCACAGCCCCGCCCTGCTGCCCGAAGGCTACTGCCCCGACATCCACGAACGGCTCGTCCTCTACAAACGCCTCGCCACCTGCGAAACCGAAGGGCAAATCAACAGCATCCACGAAGAACTGGTAGACCGCTTCGGCCTGCCCGAACAGCCCGTCAAAACCCTGCTTGACAGCCACCGCCTGCGCCTAGCCGCCAAAGCCTTCGGCATCACCGCGATTGATGCGTCCACCGACGCGCTCACGCTCACCTTCGGCAAACACACCAGCGTCGAGCCTGCCGATATTATTTTGCTGATGCAGAGCAATAAAAACTACCGCATGGCGGGGGCGGACAAACTGCGCGTGAGCGCGGTGATGGAAGATGTGGAAGCGCGGGTGAGAACCGTAAGGGCGGTGTTGAAACAATTAAGCCCAAAGGCAGCCTGAAAACCCAGACGATCAGGTCCAACCTTCCGATTATTCAACCATGGGTAGTGTCCTAAAAAGTATGCTGCACTGCTGTTCCTTCCCCCGCCAGCGGGGGAAGGAACAGCAGTGCAGCATACTTTTTAGGACACTACCCCTTAATTTAGTGCTGCAAGGCTACGACTATCACCACTTCACCTACGCAAGTGACAAAAATGAGCGCATAGATACCACCGCGTATAGCTATCCGCCACACCAAGCCTATGGCTTAGTGCGCTGGTTCTTTGCCAACGGCGATGTTTTGCCAACGGCGATGTGTGGCTCAACGAAACCAACGAATTTAAACGCGGCGATTTGCTCGCCTATTCCAAACAAGACCCCGAAGGCGAAGGCACCAGCGGCAAATATTTTGCCAACGTGTATCACGTTGCCATGTATTACGGCAAAGACGCGCAGGGCAACGATTTGGTAATTGATTCTTACGTCGTTGCTTCTGGTGCAGGCGTAACGGTTCACAAAATGGGCGAGTGGGCAAAAAATGGCGATATTACGCTGGTTGCCCGCCCCAATTACTAACGTTAATCGCCGCTAGCTCATATCCATTTTGAGCCATCAATAAAGCCCATGCGCAATTGCATGGGCTTGTTTTTCAGGCTGCCTTGTTGGTTGAACACAAATAGGCAGCCTGAAAACCAAAAAACGCCCGTCAATCCAGCTGACGGGCGTTTTGTTACACAAATTATCGCGTTATTTGCCGTTGTTGATGCAAGTGGTGTAAACCGCTGCTGCCCATGCTTGCATATGGTCTTGGCGTTCGGCATCGGTTTGGCCGATTTCAATTGCGCCTTTGGGCTGTTTGTACAGCATATTGTTGATGCTTTCCACCACGCGCCCCACCATTTGTTGCGCTTCGGGCTTGGCGGGTTTAACGTATTTTTGTTGCAGCGTTTTCAGCGCGGTAGCTTGGTTTTTACCTGTTTGAAATTGCCCCATGGAATCCAAAGCAATGTTGGCAACAATGGCGCAGTCTTCGTTAAGTTGTTGTTGCTGTTGCGCGGTGGGCGCAGCAAGCGCGGGGGCGGCAAGCAAAGCAGCAGCAAGAGTGGCTAGGATAAGTTTTTGTTTCATAAGATTCCTTTCGTTCGTTATAAAAATAGTCCGCGCGGGGCGGCACACGGGCATTGTAGAGAGTATTGCGGGCAGGGGCAACTTTTTGGCAGGGTTTACGTTTTCAGGCTGCCTACTCCGGTTCAGGCTGCCAAACGTTGCCGCATTTGTTCAAACAGGCAAATGGTGGCGGCTTGGGCGATGTTGAGCGATTCCACCGCGCCTTGCATCGGGATTTTTACTGTGGCATCGGCGGCGGCAAGGATGTCGGGCGATACGCCGCTGCCTTCGTTGCCAAAAATCCATGCCGATGGCTGGCGCAAGTTTAGGTCGTATAAGGAAAAATTGTTGTGTTCGGTGAGCGCGGTGGCGAGCGTGCGCTGGGGGTAGTTTGCCAGCCAGTCACGCAGGTTCACGCGCTCGTGCAGCGCAAGCGCAAAATGCGCGCCCATGCCCGCGCGCAGCACTTTGGGCGAATAAGCATCGGCGCAGCCCAAGCCCAGCACTACATTGCGGATGCCTGCCGCCGCCGCGCTGCGCAGCACCGTGCCCACATTGCCCGCGTCCTGCACCGCGTCTAACACAATGCAGTCGCCGCTGCTGGGCGGGGCGGGTTGGGGCAGGGTAATCAGGCTGATGATGTCGTCAGCGTGGTCTAAGCTGCTGATTTTTTGCAGTAGATTGGGCGCAACGGGTGTGATGCGGTTTTCAGGCAGCCTTGCGATGAGCGCGGCGGTTTCAGGCTGCCTAAACTTGGGTTCGGGGATGTAAACCTGCTGCGGGGTGTTGCCTGCGTCTAAATAGGCGGCGAGCAGATGCGTGCCTTCCAACGCAGCTTGCTGATGTGTGCGGCGGTGTTTGGACGCGGTTAGGATTTTGGCAAGGTGTTTGAGCTGGGGGTTGTGTAGGGATTGGATGGTGGGCATGTATATACTCACTCCCGCGCTTTCGCTCTCAAATAAGGCTTATACCCCGTGCCCGATTCTGCCTTAATACAAATCCGCCCATCACAAACCACCGCATCCGAACTATTAAACGCCCGCACAATCTCCACAGCATTTTGATAGCGTATAAATTCATTTTTATATTGCCGTATCAAAAACCAAGACATTATCCCCAATGCAATAAACACCCCAATAATCCCCAATATCCAAAATTTTACTGTTCTATGCGTTTGTTTTACCTTATCAAAAACGGGCGATACAATACTGTCGTATTTCTGAACCAGCGGTGGTAAAACTCTTTGTGTTTCTTCCATTAAATGCTTGCTAAATTGAGTTGATTCTTGGTTTAACTTATGGCGAATTTCGTTAGAATTTTGAATCAACATTTGAGATATTCTTTGCTCGCGTTCAGTCATCTCCGCACTTAAAACCATCAAAGTTTGAATAGCTACACGCAATTCATCATTCAAATCATTAAGCGCATCTGTTTCATCATAATCAGCATATTCCATTTATTTTCCTTACAATTAAAAAATGGGGTTATATAAAACAAAAGCAGACTTTTTCAGTCTGCTGCTCATCAATCATGCTTAACGTCTTATGCCACGAGATAGTGATTGAGATTGTTGCTGCTCCGCTTCTTGTTGGCGACGTTGTTCTGCTTGTTCTCGCATTTGTTCCAATTCACGTTGAAATGCTTGCTGGCGTTGCTCCTCCTGTTGTTCCGCATAAAGCTCCGCACCGCGTGCTTTTAATGCCATTCCCGCATCCGATTGCGCAAAGCTAGCCGAAAGAGCAGCACGTGATTGCGTATCGCCTGATAATATTGCTGCGTATAAATCCTTATTAGAAATTTTGTTCCAATCAATTTCTTTGGGTGAAATAAGCGATTGAGCCTTTTGTTTATCCTGCGAAATAGGTTTGCCATGAATATCCGTCAAAGTTTCTGTAACTGTTTGCTGTTTATTTGGCTCATCAGGATAAAAATCAACTGTTTTTCTTGAAACAATCCCTTTTTTATCATCATAAGTTTGCGTTATTTCTCGCTCAATTTCTCCTTTTTTATTGTATTCAATTGTATGGAAATCAATTGGGCTTTTGGCAACAGCAGGAGCTACCTTGGTATAGTTTGGATGGTCATAGTCAGGACGGATAGGCTCATTATGGTACTTGCTGACCAGTTCGTTGGCTGTGGTAACTGCTCTGTATTCAGCGGCATTGAAATATTTAAAATTTACATCGTTTTTATCATAAACTTCTCCATATTTATCAATATCCACTTTTAATCCAACAAGATTAGGATCGGTTGCGTGGACTAATTCATGGAGTAACACATTAGCAGGCGATTGTTTACCTAGCGACACCCTTTGCCCGTTAATGTCCTCAAATAATTCCAAAGATTCGTTGGGATTCCAAAAAATAATTCCATCGGCATCACCATCATTTAATCGATAATAATGACCGTGCCCTTTGTTTACCATAACAATACTAACTCCATTTTTTACGGTCTGTTCAATTAATTTGGCTGCTTTTGGATTTTGCTGCAAATATGCTAATGCAGTATCCAGCTTTTTAATATCATCTGAATGAGCACTTGTTGCATTAGGTATAAATGTTTGTACAAACTTATGATTTAGTTTGGGAAAATTGTTGCCATTTTGATTGTTGTCATTTTGATTAAAATCAATCATATTAATTAAATAATTTCCTAAAATTTCTTTATCAGCCATTACAGGTGTAGTACTATGAGGGAAATTAACCGACATAACGATACCATTCTTTTCAAAATCTTTTGTCGTAACCATTTAATAGCCTTTCTTGCCAAAATAAGAAAATAAAATATGTGTATTATCAATAGAATAAAATAAGTTTTGAATATCTTTTAATGGAACAGTAATTCGTATGGGTTTATCTGATATACCTTCAATTTCTGCTATTAAATATTTCTGTTTAGATGAATTTTGTCCCTCAATAATAATGTAGACAGGTTTTTGATTAAAATATTCTATTTCAATCATTTCTCCCAGCCAAATGTAATGTTCGTTATTTCTTGGTAATGCAGGTATATTTTTTATAGCATTGAAAACACTGTTTATTTTTTCATTTTCTATGCGGAACCATCCATCTGCCTCAGCACCATTAAATGATGCTCTCCACCCATTGGTATTTTCTTGCTTATAGTGCATGAAGACTTTTTTATCAAATTTTAAATCGTATATACTATGTAACTCTATCGCTAATAAATTAATTGCTTTGATTTTATCGTTTGGAAACGAAATCATTTTTTGCAATGTTGTTTTATTTTTCTCAAACTCTAAATCTTCATTTGAAATTTCCATGTTTTTACTCGCTTTCTGTGGTTGAGATGATAAAGGTTGTTGGGCGTAAGTCATTGGCAACCATGCCATATTTACAGTTAATAATAAAAGTAATTTATTCATATTAGTGTCAATATATTTTGTTGATTTGTAATTGTAACATAGTTTTCAGGCTGCCTTTTATATCCACCCCAAGGCAGCCTGAAAACAAATCATCAGCCAAAAAAACCCATCTTCACTTGTATCAATTTTTCCAATTCGCGCGAGATGCGGCGGCGGGAAACGAACAGCACCAGCCTGTCGCCATCGGCAAGGATTTGGTCGTGGTGTCGCCCCATGATGACTTGGTCGTCGCGCACGATGGCGGCAATGTGGCAGGCGGGTGGCCATTTGATTTCGTCCACGCGCCGCCCCACCAGCGATGATGTGGCGCGGTCGCCGTGGACAACAGCTTCAATGGCTTCGGCTGTGCCGCGCCGCAGGGGATAGATGGCGGCGATGTCGCCACGGCGCACATGGGCGAGCACGCTGCCGATGGTGATTTGGTGCGGCGAGACGATGATGTCTAGCTGGTTGCCTGTGAGCAAGTCCACATAGCGGGCGCGGTTGATGACGCTAATCACGCGTTTTGCGCCTAGGTTTTTGGCCAACAAGCCTGCCATGATGTTGTTTTCGTCGTCGTTGGTTAGGGCGCAGAATACGTCAATTTCGTTGATGTATTCGCGCGTGAGCAGGTTTTCATCGGTGGCGGAGCCGTGTAATACCAATGTGTTGTCTAGCTGTTCGGCAAGCCATTCGGCGCGGTGGGCATCTTCTTCGATGATTTTGATGTTGAATTTGCCTTCCATTTTTTTCGCCAGCCGAAAGCCAACGTTGCCGCCGCCTGCAATCATCACGCGGTGGTTGGATTGGTTGTATTCAAATAATACATACATCACCGCTGCCATGTGTTTGGATGCCACCATAAAGGCGATTTCGTCGCCTTCTTCTATCACGGTTTCAGGCTGCGGCACAATCAGGCGGGTGTTGCGATAGATGGCGGAGATTTGGCAATCCAAGTTTTCGCCCAGCTGGGCGTTGATTTGCACCAGACTTTTGCCCACCAGCCAGTCGTCGGTTTTGGCTTCCGCCACCACCATACGCACTTTGTCGTGGGCAAAGGGCAGCACTTGCAAGGCGCGCACATAGCTTAACAAGCCTGCGATGTGTTCGGTGAGCAGATGCTCGGGGTGGATGGAATCGGTGATGTCAAAGGCTTTCAGGCTGGCGGATAGGGTGTCGGGGTCTTGGTCGGTTTCGCCGTATTCTTGGTAGGCAGAATTGCGCACGCGGGCGATGCGCTGGGGGATGTTGAACAGCGTGGCGGCGAGTTTGCAGGCAACCAAGTTGGTTTCATCGCTGCGGGTGAGCGCAAGCAGCATATCGGTGTCGGGCGCGCCTGCTTGTTCCAGCAGCAGGGGCGAAGCGGCATTGCCCACCAGCGTTTGCACATCAAGGCGGCTGGCGATGTTTTTCAGGGCTTGTTCATCGGTATCCACGATGGTTACATCGTTGCTGGGCATGGCGGCGAGTTCTTCGGCGATGGCGGAGCCGACTTGTCCGCAGCCTAAAATCAGGATTTTCACGGCTAGATAAGGGGGGATGGGAAAGGGGTGGAAATTATACCGAAATATTTTCAGGCTGCCTTTTGGGGGCGGTAAAAGAAATGGTTTTAGCTACGCTGAACTTCGTTTCAGGCTACCTTTGGCAGGTAAAATGGCGCAAGGCGAATTGGCATAGAGAAAGAATAGCAAACATGAAAGATAAAGCAATCAGCGAAGCAATATACAACGCGCTTATTCAACAATATGCAATACTACAAACATCATTTGTTAAACCAAGAAATTGGCGACACAGGCACAACGTATGATGCAGTCCGAAAAATAGTGCAGCCATTGGATGGCCCGCAAAAAAACGCCATCATCGGCTTGATTAAGACGGTGATGCTGGATACCGCTTCCACGCTATTGGGCGCAATAGATGGCACGACGCTGCTGGCGGGCGCGGATGGCGATTGCACGCTGCTTTACGAAGAGGAAGCCGTGCAAGGCTGTTTGCAGGATTATTTTCTCGCCCAAGCTGAATGGGATGCTGCGATGTTGGCGGAGAATAAAGAGTAAACAGGCTTGCAACAGCGCAATTCATTTTCAGGCTGCCTAATGTCACCGCCAAGGCAGCCTGAAAACGCGTGTAAACAGGCTTAGAACCTGTATTCACATCATCAACACGCTCAACGCAGGCAAATTGGCAAAACTCTCTTGCCGAATAATCGTGCAAAAATCATTGATATACGCGCGATTGCTGTCCCCTTCGCGCATCGCCGCATAAAGCTCGCTTTGCAACGGCTGCTCGCCAATCGGGCGATGCACCACATAATTTTTCTCCACATACGGCATCACCGCCCAATAAGGCAACGCCGCAATGCCGCGCTTACTGGCGACCAGTTGCACAATGGTAATCGTCAGCTCGCTGTTGCGCCGCTTGGGATGGATGCCGCGCGGCAGCAACACCTTTTTCAGCAAATCCAACATATCATCGGGCACGGGATAAGCAATCAGCGTTTCATCCGCAAAATCTTCCGCCTGCCACACAGGCTTGCTGGCAAGCGGATGGTCGGGCGCGCAAATGCCCACCATTTCATAAGCAAACAACGGCTGATACGCCACCCCCGCTTGCGGCGCGGCTTCGGACACAATCGCAAAATCCGCGCGATGGGTAAGCAACAGCGCAACAGGGTCGGCCTGAAAGCCCGACACAATATCCAATTCCACCTGCGGCCATTGCGGGCGAAACACGCCCATCGCAGGCATCAGCCAATCAAAGCAAGTGTGGCATTCCACCGCAATGCGCATTTCGCCCGCTTCGCCCTGCACAATCTGCATCAAATCCCGCTCCGCCGCCGCCACGCGCGGCAACAGCTCATGCCCCAGTTTGAGCAGCCGCTCGCCCGCAGGAGTAAAGCGAATCGGCGTGGTTTTGCGCTCAAACAGCGGCGTGTCAAAATAAATTTCCAGCGCACGAATTTGGTGCGACAACGCCGATTGCGTCAAAAAAACCCGCTGCGCCGCCAGCGAAACGCTGCCCGTTTCTTCCAACGCCAGCAAAGTGCGCAAATGGCGCAGTTCAATAATGCTTTCAGTCATCAAAAATCGCCCTAAATCACGAAAAACACGATATTAAAAGAGATTATCCACGCGGGGAAGCCGTTTATTTTTGCGAATTGTTGTTAAATTACGTTTATCGCGGAATTACAAGCCGTTAAAATGCAACATAATTTCCTATTGAGAAATAAACCATTGTCAAAACAGCTCTGTTTCTCCTTTTGGGCAACCCCTACAATGCACTCACTTTCTGAACAACAGCGCATAAGCAGCAAGCGATTTTAAATTGAACGTTGAAAGCGTTTTTCCAAAAACCGCATTTTTCCGCAAAAATAAATCGCCTATGGTGCACACACTTTCAGCGCAGCACCACCAAGGCAGCCTGAAAACACAATGACGCAAAGTTCACTTTTTAACCCTTAACTTGGAGACCACACCATGAACAAAATCATCGCAATCGCACTTGCCGCCGTTATTTCAAGCAACGCTATGGCAGCCAAAATCATTGATCGTCCTGTGCCACCACAACCCAGCCATCAAGAAATCCCAGCCTTGCAAGCAGTAAACACCGATTTCGGCTCATTCCGCAATGATGACCGCATTAAGTTGGCATACGCAGGCGAGTCTGTTCGCGCCACCAACCCCGAACTTGAACGCATCGGCAGCGATAAGTAACCCCAAAGCAGCCTGAAACCATACAGGCAGCCTGAAACGAAGCTCAGCGTAGCTAAAAAACAGTTCGCAAGGCGATAGTCGTTCCACACAGCCTTAGACAAGGCGGCGAGCCGCAGATAGTACAAGTAGTACAGCACGGCGAGCCAACGTAGTATAAGGCTGTGTGGAACGACTATAAAACCGCAAAACAGCGTGGGCAACCCTTCTTCCCTTGGGTTGCCCACGCTGTTTTGTTTTCAGGCTGCCTTGGGGATAAGACAGCCTGAAAATATAGTGGAATAAATCAAGAAATATCTAATTCAATCGGCGCGTAGGGTGTGTGAACTTGTTCGCGCACCGGTTAGCCAAGCCAAATGGTGCGTGGCAAAGCCACCCCCCCTACTTGTACCGCTTTTATTCTGGCTTACTATACTTCTGCTATGGATTGGGCTGATGTCGCCAAGTTGCCAATGCGCTATTTGGGCTTCGCTTGCGTTGGGATGTTTTAGCTACGCTGAACTTCGTTTCAGGCTGCCAATTAGCTGAGCGCAAGGCAGATAAGCCCGAGCAGAGCGGGGGCGGCTTGAATCAGCGCGGGGCGTTGTTTGCTGGGCTGGCTGTACCACAGATAGACACCTGCGGCGGTGGCGGTGCCAAGGGCGGCGAAGATAAGCCCGTTTGCCATGCCGTAAAGGTAGTTGCTGTTGGCGACGATGTGCAGCAGGATGCCGAGCGCGGCGGCTAGGGCTAGGGCGATGTTGTAGATGGCTAGGTTGTTAAAGGGGGCGCGCACTATGGGCAGGTGTTCGGGCGGGATTTGGAACACGCGGCGGAAGTTGCTTGCGCCGTAGGCGAGCAGTTCTAGGTAGAAGATGTAGAAGTGGATGGCGGCGGTGAGCGCGGCGCAGAGTAGGGCGAGATAGAGCATTTTAGTCTTTCATGTGGTTAAGTTTTTGGGCTTTGGTGTTGAGATAATTTTGGTTTTCGGGATGGATGCCGACGTGTAGGGGCAGGCGTTCGGTGATGTGGATGCCTGCTTGTTGCAGGGTGTGGACTTTTTCGGGGTTGTTGGTGAGCAGGCGGATGCTGTGGATGCCGAGGTGGTCGTAGATTTCTTTGGCAAGGGTGAAGTCGCGGGCATCAATGGGCAAGCCGAGGGCGAGGTTGGCTTCTACGGTGTCCATGCCTTTGTCTTGCAGGGCGTAGGCGCGGATTTTGTTGATTAAGCCAATGCCACGCCCTTCTTGGCGCAGGTAAACAATCACGCCACGCCCTTGGGCTTGGATGGCTTGCATGGCGGCTTTAAGCTGGGGGCCGCAATCGCATTTTTGTGAGAATAGGGCATCGCCTGTTAGGCATTCGGAGTGGACGCGGGAGAGCACGGGCTCGGGCGTGGTGATGTCGCCCATCACTAGGGCGATGTGTTCTTGCCCTGTTTGGCTGTCTTGGTAGCCGTGCATTTGGTAGATGCCGTGTTCGGTAGGGAGACGGCAGGAGGTGATGTGTTGTAGTGGCATGGTTTGGTTGCTTTCTTTGTGTGTGGTTAGTGGGTTTATGGTTTCAGGCTGCATCGGGGGCAGGCAGCCTGAAAAGGGGTTTGACTGGGGAGATTGTGGCAATGAGCCGTTGCTGTTTTGTTGTTGCTACGCTGAACTGGGTTTCAGGCTGCCTATTCATCTGCGCTTTGGGCTGGCGGCAGCAGTTGGCTTAGGGTGGCATGGATGCCAAGGGCTACGCCTACCCAATGGGCAAGTTGCTCATCGGTGAGCGGGGCGGCGGTTTCTAGGTGCAGCACGCCGTACACGATGCCGTCTTCTTTGCTGATGGGCAGGCTGGTTTGGCTGGAGCTGCGCAGGTTGTGTGTGCCGTGCAGTTCGCCGTTGGCAAGCCATTGTTGGGTGTTGGGGGCGATTTGCGCCCAGCCTGATTGCGCGGCGCGGGCGGGGAGATGTTGCCAGTAGTGGTGTTCGGTAAGCGGGATGCGTTCTTCTATGGCTGCGCCGTGTTGAATCAGGCGAATCAGGCTTTGGCTGGGGATGTGGTTGCCGTAAAGGACGGTGGTTTGGTTGGGGTGTTGGCTGTGGGCGGAATCCAGTGCCATGTAGAGCGGTTTGAGCAGGGCTTCGGTTTGTGGCTGCTGGGCGAACAGGGGGGCAAGGTGGCTGGGCAGCAGGATGCTGCGGTCTATGTGGGCTTGCCCGTGGGCGATGATGGCTTGGGTGGCGGCGCGGGCGATGGCGATGGCTTCGGGGTTGAGCGTGAGGGCTTGGGTTTGGAGATAGTCTTGGATGGTGTGCATGGTGGGGTAGGATGATTGGGGTTGGGGTGGTTTCAGGCTGCTGGGTGTATAGGCAGCCTGAAAATAATGTTGGGCGGGGTTTCAGGCTGCCTATTACCGCTTACTTCTCTTTCTCGTCAATTATCCACACTTCGCTTTGCGAGCCAAGGCGGAACGGCACGCCCCAAAAGCCGTAGCCCGAGGTTACGACAAAATGCCCGTTGCCGATGGCTTTATAGCAGTATGCCAGCGCGGGGTAAAGCATTTTGGTGATGAAGTTGGCGGGGAAGGTTTGCCCGTTGTGAACGTGTCCCGATAGTTGCAAATCTATGGGCAGATTGGCGTGTTCGGCGATTTGGTCGGGGCGGTGGTCTAGCAGGATGATGGGCTGTGCGGGGTTGGTGTGTTTGATGAGTTCGCTGGTTTTTTGGCGGTGGCTGTCTAGGTTGTCGGGTCACCCGATGAGCCAAAATTGCTGGTTGATGAGCACGGTTTGGTCGTGCAGCACTTGGATGCCTGCGTCTTCAATGGCGCGGGTGATGGCTTGCGGGTTGATGAAGTAGTCGTGGTTGCCCAGCGTGGCATACACGCCCAGCGGGGCGCGCAGTTTGGCAAGGTGGGGCTTCATGTTTTCGGCGGTGTAGGCGGCGATGTCGTCATCCATGATGTCGCCCGGTAGCAGGATGATGTCCACTTTTTCTTGCTGCATGATGCGGGCGAGTTTGTCTAGCTGGCGCGCGCCCACCAGCGTGCCAAGGTGGGTGTCGGATGCCATGCCGATGCGGATGTGCTGGGCAAGCGGTTTGTTGATTTGGATGCTGATATGGCGCACCACGGGGGTGTAGGCGTTGTAAACCGACAGGGCAAACAGGGCAATCAGCAGCGCGGGGGCTAGGATGCGCAGCTCGCGGGCGAGCTTTTCAGGCTGCCTAATCGGGCGGGCGATGTGCCAGATGATGAGCGTGGCGATGCTGGTAAGCACGATATACAGCAGGGCAACCAGCATGGCGGCGTTGAGCCGAAACAGCAGGCTTTGGCGCAGCACCAGCGCGGCGATGGTGAAGCCGTTGCACAGCGCGTAGGCAAGGATGTAGAGCGTTTTGCGTTGGGCTGGGTGTTGGATGCGAAATTGCCACAGCGCGGCGCGGGCGGCGAGATAGATAAAGAGTTGCAGCGCAATCAGCACGGCGATAAATAGGGCAGGCATTGTGTCGTGTGTGTGAAAAAAGGGGGCGATTTTAGCAGAATTTTCAGGCTGCCTATATGATGCACAGGCAGCCTGAAAAAAGAGGGGACGAACGCAGGGCGGTTAATTTTCGGCGTTGATGCACAAACGCTTGATGGTTTGGCTGCGGTTGATTTTTAGCACATGGTTGCCTTGGCGCAATTCGGCAAATTGCTCGCCGCTGCCGTCATCCCGCGTGGCGCGTTCGGGCGGCACGGCTTTGCCTGCGGCGGCGTAGAGCGTGGCATAAGCGGCGTAGCCATTGGATACGGTAAAGATTGTGCCGTCTGCTGCGGCGTGGATGCGATAGCGTTCGCCTTTTTTGACTGGCACGTTTTGGGCGCAGCCAGATTCGTCCAAGGGGAAGGTTTTGAGCTTGGGCGCGGCGACGGCTGGGGTGGCAAGCAGCAGGGTAGCGAGAATGAGTGTTAGGCGTTGCATGGGGTTTCTTTTGGGTTGATTGGTTGTTCAACGATTAGGCAGCCTGAAAGCTAAAATGGTGTATTCAATAATAGCCAAATGACGTTTTCAGGCTGCCTAATCGGTTCACAAGGCAGCCTGAAATTTCTTATTTATCCAGCCCATCCTGCACCATTTCCGCCGCGCGCAGCACCGCCCGCGCTTTGTTTTGCGTTTCCTGCCATTCGTTCTCTTCCACGCTGTCCGCCACAATGCCTGCGCCGCTGCTCACAAACAACTCATCGTTCTTAATGATGGCGGTGCGGATGGCAATCGCCAAATCCATGTCGTTATTAAAGCCCCACACGCCCACCGCGCCGCCGAAAATATTGCGCTTGGTGGTTTCCAGCTCCTCAATGATTTCCAGCGCGCGCACTTTGGGCGCACCCGAGAGTGTGCCTGCGGGGAACGTGGCGGCAAGGATGTCCATATTGCTGGTGTTGGGTTTCAGGCTGCCTTCCACGTTGGAAACGATGTGCATCACATGAGAATATTTTTCCACCACCATTTTATCGGTAACCGCCACTTTGCCGATTTGGCTGATGCGCCCCACATCGTTGCGCCCTAAATCAATCAGCATGGTGTGTTCAGCGATTTCTTTGGGGTCGTTGAGCAAATCTTGCTCGTTGGCAAGGTCTTGCTCGGGCGTTGCCCCGCGCAGCCGCGTGCCCGCAATCGGACGCACCACCACTTTATCGCGTTCGCGGCGCACCAAAATTTCGGGCGATGAGCCAACAATGTGGAAATCGCTAAAATGGTAGTAAAACAGATAAGGCGATGGGTTGAGCGTGCGCAAGGCGCGATACAGATGCAGCGGATTGTCGGCAAAAGGCAGCTTCATGCTTTGCGCAGGCACTACCTGCATACAATCGCCGTTGAGAATATAGTCGCGCACGCGGCGCACATAGCTTTTAAACGTTGCTTCGCCGGTAAGATGCTGCGGCGTGGTGCGTTGGCTGCCCAGCGACAGCGGAATGGCAACGCTTTGGCGCAGCTTTTCGCGTAGGTTTTCCAGCTTCTCGCGCGCGATTTCGTAGCCCTGCGGCTGGCTGGGGTCGGCATACACAATCAGGTGGATTTTGCCGCTTAGGTTGTCCACCACCGCCAATTCTTGCGACAGCATCAGCAAAATATCGGGCGTGTTCAAAGGGTTGGCTTTTTCAGGCTGCTTTAATCTATGGGCGATGTGTTCAAAATAATAAATGCTCTCGTAGCCAAAATAGCCCACCAAGCCGCCTGTGAAGCGGGGCAGGCTGGGGATGTAGGGTGTTTTGAATTGCGCGTGGTATTGCGCGATGATGTCCAGCGGATTGCCATCGTGCGTTTGGATAAGCTGATGATTTTGGTAGATTTCGGTGCGATTGCCCGCTACTTTGATGTAGTCGCGGCAGGGCAGCCCGATAAAGGAATACCGCCCAAAGCGTTCGCCGCCCACCACCGATTCCAGCAGATAGCTAAACGGCTGGTTGGCGAGTTTCAGATACAGCGACAGCGGTGTGTCTAAATCGGCGAGCAGTTCTTGCACCAGCGGGATGCGGTTGTAGCCTTGCGCGGCTTGGGCTTGGTATTGGGCTTTGGTAATCATGGTTGGGCTTTCGTGGATGGGGTGGATGGATGATTTTCAGGCTGCCTACTATATCAAAAATAGCAGCGGGGTTTGTTGATTTGGAACTTAATTTGCTTAATGGATGGCATTAAAGTATTTATTTTAGGCAGCCTGAAAGGCGTTATCTATAACGCGTGATAACTGGTTATAATCTCAAATCTTTTTATTGAAAACGTTATCGCTATGAAGCCTAGTTTTGTTTCTCGTTTGTTTAGCCATGTTTCGCAGCAAAGCCATGAAGCGGCAGGTTGGCTGAAACGCTATGCGCGCCATCCGCGCAATGTGGGCAGCGTGTTGCCGTCTTCCAAAATGCTGGGGCGGGCGATGACTTCGGCGGCGTTGCGTTATGGGGCGCGGGATGCGTTGTTTATTGAGGCGGGCGCGGGCAATGGGGCGATTACGCGGGTGTTGGCACAGTCGCTGGCGCAGAAAAATCGCTTGGTGGCGTGCGAGTTTTTGGAGCCGCTTGCGCTGGAATTGCAGCGTAGAATGCCTGAGATTGAGGTGGCGTGTTGCAAGGTGCAGGATTTGCCGCATTGGCAGGAGGCGGGCAACAAAACGATTGTGTCGTCGCTGCCGTTTCGCAGTTTGGCGAAAGATGAGGCGCGGGCTATTGGCTTGTTTTTGCAGAGCGAATTGCACAAAAACCCGCAGTCGGTGTTGGTGCAGTTTACTTATGGGCTGAAAAATCCGGTTCCGCTGTTGGCGGCGGATACGGGCATTGAGAGCTTTCGGCACGCGGTGGTGTGGCGCAATTCGCCGCCTGCTGCGGTGTGGGTGTATCGGCTGGCGGCGGGGCGGGGATAGGCAGCCTGAAAGCCAATCTATCCAGTAAAAAGCCGTTTGGTGCAATGCCAAACGGCTTTGTTTTTCAGGCTGCCTTAACGCTACAAAACCGTATTGGCTGGCTCGTAATGAATAATCTCGCGGATTTGGTTTGCGCCATCCACCAGCACCACTTTGGGCTGATGCGCGGCGATTTCGGGTTCGGACAGCAGCACATACGACATGATGATGACAATATCGCCCGCTTGCACCAGCCGCGCGGCTGCGCCGTTTAGGCACACGATGCCGCTGCCGCGCTCGCCTGCGATGGTGTAGGTTTCAAAGCGTGCGCCGTTGTTGTTGTTCACGATTTGCACTTTTTCGTTCACGCAAATGCCTGCTGCGTCTAGCAGGTTTTGGTCTATGGTGATGCTGCCAACGTAGTTTAAGTCGGCTTGGGTTACGGTGGCGAGGTGGATTTTGCCGCCGAGTAGGGTTCTAAACATGGTGGGTTGCTTTGCAAATGGGAAAGGCGCGGATTATACGCGGTTAATGGGTTTCAGGCTGCCTTGGGATAGGGGCAGCCTGAAAGTTAATCTATTCAGTAAAAACGTAGTTGGCATGACATCAAACGGTTTAAGAACCTGTATTCACTATTTTCATAGTCATCTTTTATGCCCTAAAAACGCGGCTACTGCGTTAAAAATGCTCGCAAGGTGTCCAACCTTGCTGTGCTTTTTGCCTTGTATCCACGCTTTTATGTCATCAAATCTGCCTATGAAAATAGTGAATACAGGTTCTAATTGTTTTAGCTGTGCTCAAACTCGCTTTACTCGTTTTCAGGCTGCCTAAACCGCCATTTCAACCACCCTGCGATGGCGGCAAGCAAGCCAATCAAGGGCAGCGAGCCACCGAACCGCATAAACGGGGTTTCGCCTGCCATGCCTTGCACGCTGCCTTCTAGCACGGTGGCGGTGTTGGGCGTAGCTTGTTTGACGATGCTGCCTTGCGGCGAAACGATGGCGGTTGCGCCTGTGTTGGTGGCGCGAATCATGTAGCGTCCGAGTTCTAGGGCGCGGGTTTGCGATTGTTGCAGCTGTTGCCACATGGCGTTGGAGTCGCCATACCATGCCATGTTGCTGGCGTTGGCAAGCAAGGTGGCTTGGCGGGCGGATGCAATCAGCTCGTCGCCAAAGCCATCTTCGTAGCAGATGTTAAACGCGACTTTTTGGTTTGCCATGCTAAACGGGGCTTGCGCTGCGCCGCCTTGTTGAAAATCGCCCAAGGGCATATTCATGGCATTGTAGAGAAACTGGGTAAACGGTTTGAGCGGCTTGTATTCGCCAAAGGGCACAAGGTGGTTTTTGGCGTAGATGGGCAGCGTTTCAGGCTGCGTTTGCGCGGTGTAGTCGGTGAGATTGACGATGGCGTTGAGATAATTTTCGCTATCGGGGGTAAACATGGGCACGCCCACGGCTAGGCTGCTGCCGTTGCGGCGGGCGGTTTGGGCGAAATCTTGCAGGATGTCGCTGGGGGTGTTTTGCAGGAACACGGGCAGCGCGGTTTCGGGCAGGATAACGATTTGGGCGCGGGTGCTGGCAACTTGGCCAAGATAGCGTTGATAGGTGGGAAAAAGCTGGTTTTGGGCAAATTTTAGCCGCTGTTCAATATTGCCTTGCGCTAGGGCTACGGTGGTGGGGTGGCCTGTGGGCTGGGTGAACGCGATGGTGCGCAATAGGCAGCCTGAAAGCAATAGGCTGGTGATGCCGATGGCGGCGGCGATGCGCGGTTTGGCGGCGCGGCTGTTCACCAACAACACCAGCCATGTGCCCACCAGCGCGGTGGCAAAGGTTACCAGATGGATGCCCCCGATGGGGGCGAAGCCTGCCAGCGGGCTGTTATCGGCGATTTGCGAGTAGCCCAACGCGCCCCAGCCAAAGCCTGTGAGCAAGCGTTCACGGGCGAACTCGGTGAGCGTCCACAGCACGGGCAAGCCGATGCCCAGCCCGATGCTGCGCGGCAGCCCGAAATGGCGATAGAGCCAAAAGGCAAGCGCGGGGTAAAGCCCCAAAAAGGCGGGCAGCAGCAGGGTGAGCGGCAGGGCGAAGTATTCGGGCAGCTTGGCGATGCCGTGTAGCGCGGTGTGTATCCACCAAAATTGCGCGGTGTAGCCGATGAAGCCAAACCAATAGGCAGAACGCACGGCGCGGTGGGGTTTGAGCTCAATCAGGCGCACCAAGCCGCCAAACAGCAGCGGCATCAGCCAAAATTGGTAATACGGGGCAAAGGTGAGCGGCGTGGCGAGCGCGAGTGCGGTGAGCAGGATGAAATAGACGGCGGGGATTTGCCAGATGCGGTCAAGTTTGGGGAGCATGGTGGTGGGGGCGGATGGAAAAGGTGGGGATTATAGCGGGGTTTCAGGCTGCCTTTGAATGCAAAAAAGGCAGCCTGAAAATGAAATCCCATTTTCAGGCTGCCCCAAGTGCCTACTGCTGCTGATACCAAGCCACAAACTTATCCGCCGCCGCATAGCCCAACAGCGGTTTGCTGCGGCTGCCGTCTGCTTTTAGCACAAACAACCCAGGTGGGCCATACAAGCCATATTCCTGCAACAACGCCTTTTGTTCGGGCGTGGCTTGGGTAACATCAATTTGCATCAAGCGGTGCAACGGCACAGCCGCCTGAACGCCCGCATCGGTAAACGTTTTCGCTTCCATTTCGCGGCACGATGTGCACCAATCGGCATAAAAATCCAGCAGCACAGGCTGATTGGGGTTCTCCGCAAAGGCAGCCTGAATCGCCGTTTTCAACGCGCTTACATCGGTAAACTTCTTGCCATGCGCCACATTCGCATCAGCGCGATGCAGCGTCAGAAATTCGTGCAGCGCGGTGGTGCCGCCATTTGCGCTTTGCCAGCCAAACCACGCGCCGCCGATTGCCAATGCCGTCGCCAGCACCGCCGAAATGGTTTTCAGGCTGCCTGATAGTTTGGGCAATCGCCAAAACCAATACAGCGCGGGTGCAATCATCAACGCCGTGTAAAGCGTGGCAGTGAGCGCGTAGGGCAAAAAGCCCGCCGCCAAATACACCGCCACCGCCAGCAAAATCACGCCAAACGCATATTTGATGCCGTTCATCCAATCGCCCGCACGCGGCAAAATATGCCCGCCAAACGTGCCCACCAGCACCAGCGGCACGCCCGTGCCCAACGCCATCGCATACAACGCCGCGCCGCCCAGCAGC
The DNA here is from genome assembly GCF_030527935.1 of Kingella sp. (in: b-proteobacteria). GTDB lineage: Bacteria > Pseudomonadota > Gammaproteobacteria > Burkholderiales > Neisseriaceae > Kingella_B. The sequence goes on along the minus strand of NZ_JAUMZV010000001.1, from coordinate 112,224 downwards.
GCATCGCCTGTTTGCCCAATATAGCCCAGCGCAAACGCCAACGGCGGCGCAACGCACGGCCCTACGATTAACGCGGAAAACATCCCCATCGCAAACACGCTCGCCGCCTTGCCGCCTGATAACTTGTTGCTTTGATTTTGAAAATAGCTTTGCAGCGCGTTGGGCAGTTGCAAATTGAACACGCCAAACATAGACAACGCCAGCAGCACCATCAAGCCCGAAGCCGTTAGCACCATCCAAGCCTGTTGCAGCCACACGGTGAGCAACGCGCCCGTTAGCCCCGCCAGCACGCCCACCGCCGCATAAGTAACCGCCAGCCCTTGCACATACACCAGCGACAGCGCAAATGCCCGCCGCTTGCTGCCCGATTTGTCGCCCACAATAATGCTGGACACAATCGGCAGCAGCGGATACATACACGCGGTGAAACTCAGCCCCAAGCCAAACACAAAAAACGTGAGCAAATTTTTGCCCAACGTGTCGCGCGATAGGGCGAAATCAGCATCAGCAGTTGCGGACGAAAGGGGAGTATTCTGCGCCGCCGCTGGCGTTTGCGCGGCTAACGAATCCGCCTGAACGCTCCCCTGCGGCTTTACAAACATATCCTTTGCACCATCGCCCGCCCCATCTTGCGGCGCATATACGCCCGAGCCGTTGATGTTCAACTCCGTGTCCACAGGCGGATAGCACACGCCCGCTTCCGCGCAGCCCTGATAATGCAGCGTGAGCTTATAAGATGCCGGCGCAGGCTGGGCGTAATCCCATTTCACATTTGCCGCGCGGTGATACACCACTTGCTTGCCAAAAAACTCATCTTCCTTTTGCTCTCCTTGGCTAAACGCCGCCTTGTCGCGCAACAGCTTTTCAGGCTGCGTCTCCGCCGTAATCTTGCCCTGATACAGATAATAGCCATCGGCAATTTTAAACTGCACATCCACGCCCTTGTCCGACACGGTTACCGTTGGCACAAACGCCTGTTCAGGTGGCAACAAATCATCTGCGTTCACCGCCGCGCCAGAAAACTGCGCCAAGCTCAAACACGCCAACAGCGCGTAAAAATATTTTTTCATCGTGATGTTCCTTTCGCTGCTTTTGTTTACCCGCATGGCTCGCAAACAGGGTTACAAGCATAGGCAGCCTGAAAATAAAAACCCGCGCATTATCTCTTGTTTTGCCCCATCGCGCATCCGCCTAGCCGCTCAATAGCTTGCTTAAAAATCGCAGCGATAGCTTGGGGTAATAGTCGGGCGGTTTTCCATATTTGCCCTTATCGTTGCCCCACACAAAAGATACTGTATTTCACGTCAAGCACAAAATGCAAAAATTGTTGATTTAAGTCAAGTTTCGTTAATGTTTTGCCATTACATGGCGTTGCGCCGCCATACCCATGCTTTTTTGTGCATTGAATTGGCTTTGTCTTTGGGTTCGCCGCTTTGCGGGGGCTAGCCCCCACACCCCCAGTCTCACTTGCGACGCCGCGCGGGCAGGCGGGCGGGGCGTTGCCCCTTTCACCTGCCCTTTCGGCAGAGTGTGGGGTCGCTTCCAAACCGTCAAGGGGGTATTCGTAAAGGCTGCGCCTTTACAAACCTTCCCCCTTGACTGTTTTACAGCTCCGCTATGCCCTAGCACGCTTTATTGGGCATCAAGCCACTTCAATCATTTTATTTGCTTTTTGGTGCATGGTTGCGTCAAAAGGCTTTTGTGTTTTCAGGCAGGTATAGGCATAGCGTAGTATTTTGCACATCATCATAATGTAAACTTGCTTTGGGTGTTTGCCCCTTGCGACTTGCTCATTAAACCAACCGCGCCATAGCTTGCTTCTTGTACAGGCTGAACGCGCTGGCATATTCAGTGATTTTCTCAATGTCTTATCGCCCATTTTTGAGACTTTTTGCATGCCTTTGTATTTGCCGCTGTCTCTGATAATGGGCGATAGTCCCAAGTAGCTGATTAAGTGTTTTGCTGTTCTGAATTTGTCTAAATCAACGAGAACGGATAGTAGGATTTGCGCGGTGTTTTTGCCTACGCCGGGAATGGTGGAGAGAATTTTTTGTTTTGCTTTTAGCTGCTCATCGTTTTCAATAATAATTTGGATTTTATCTCTGATTTTTTCTAACTCTTCTATCGTTTCAATCATTTTTTCAACAGATGCTTTGGTGTATTCATCGGCTGTTTCTTTTCGGTTCTTTTCTGAAACGAGTAAGCCATTTAGCTGCTCCGTTCTGCGATGAAGTGATTGTATGGCTGTTCTGGCTTCGTTATTGGGTTGCCATGTTGGTGGATTTTCTTTTTTGGCAAATTCTGCAATCAGTTTTGAATCTTGCTTATCTGTCTTGATGCGTTTTAGCTTCATTTTGGCGTAGCCTTTTATGGCAAGTGGATTGACCACGGAAACAGCATAGCCATTCTGATGTAGTGTTGTGGCAACAAGTAAATAATAAACGTTTGTTGCTTCGCAGCAGATTTGTGTATTTTTTTGATTTAATCCGTTTGTTTGTAGATGCGCTAATAGTTCTTGAATGCCTTGCATGGTATTGTCAATTTTGAAATGACCGCCGGCATCTGAATAAACATCTATTGTGTTCTTTGAAATGTCTAATCCTAGATAGTGCATGTTTTGCAATCCTTGCAATGATGGCTTTTTGCCAATGATACTGTTATGTTTTGTGTCAAAAGAAAAACTGCACGCACCAATCTTTTGTCATGGCTTAACCAAGGCAGCTTTGCGGGTGTCGTGCAGTTTTAAATTTTACTGGGTGGGAAACGTAAAAGCAACACAAAATACTATCTTTTAGCTAATTGCATATTTCATTATATTTTTATGAACTATATATTTTATGTGTATTTTATATTAGTTTATTATTTAGCTATTGTATTACGGCAAGCCTTTCTGAACGCCCTGCGGTTAAACTGGGTAAAGGCTTGCCGTCCAATTCCAAGATTTGATTGCTGGATGCGTTTTCAGGCTGCCCTATGCTTTTGTTTTGCGCGTATGTGTTTTGTTGCATTGGCTCACGGAAAGGATCGAACGGCAAGCCGTTTTCTACATAATCTAAACATAATTCTTTGCTGATTTCTTTTAGCTTGGTTGCTTGATCAGAATAGCAGGTACAACCTGTTTTTCCGCCTTTGATACACGCGGCGATGCGCTCATATTGCTTGACTTGGCGGACACTGTTGTAAAGCGGTTTTGATTCTGGACGCTCTGCCAAAGTGGGTACAAACATATCAGGATTTAAATCTGCGCCTTGATTGACTTGTGAAATAGCATTTTGTTTTAAATTCTCTATGTTGCCTGTAAGCGTGGCGGGGCTAGATGCGCTTTGGTTATCGCTGTTTTCAGCTACCATACCCGCTTTGACTTTATAGCCTTGATACATGCGATAACCCATAAAACCTACTAAACCAAAGATAAACGGGATAAAAATAAGCATGGCAATAATCACATAATACCAGCGTGATTTAACATGACCGTGCCCTGTATGGGCTTCTGCTGATTTGTAATACTGAAAGACTTCTTCGCGGATTTTATGGCTACTAGATAACGCATTCTTTGCTTGGGCAGTAGGATTTAATGCGACTTCATTCCACTCTAAACGCGTTAATCCCCCCATTTTGTTAGCGGCGATATGAATGTGTTTACCGACTACTTCACGCAGGTTGATGTCTATGATTTTCGGCGATTGGGTAATCAAAATTAAATCAATCGCCGAATGCCCGTGTACATTAAGCCAAGCTACTTTATCAGGCATCTTGCTGCCAGCAGGGCGAGCAGGAAATAAATTTTGTACTTCGTCAAATACAACAACAGAGCCAATATTCTCTTTCCATTGTAGCCATACGTTTAAATCTTCCCAGCTATGTCCTTCAGGTGGTTTATGGTGTGGTATTTCTAGCCCATTGATATTGCTAAATAGTTTGCGACCTTTGTAATAATCATCAAACATCAGCATTTCTACAACAAAGGCTGTTTTACCAATTCTTGGTTTACCTGTTACCAGAACAATTTGTGCCATTGCCTTTCCTTTATCGCTTCGCTAGCCTTTTTTGCCTGTTGGCATCAACTTGGTTAATGTCTTAAACGTTAAAATAAAGGTTAGGCAGCCTAGAAAGATATTGAGCACCGTGCCACCGCCTGAAATATAAAAGATTTGTAATAGACCAGCAGGAACGCCTTGTACAGACGCGGCGATGCTTTCTTTGAATCCTGAAATCAACGCTTCTAAACCTACATAGGTTACAGCCGATAAGCCAAACGCCGCTATGATTCTGCCAGCGAGTGTACCCAAGCCACTTAACAACATGGGTATTAGAGCAGCTAGAAATTTCATATTTCCCCCTAACTTTCACGAATAGTGCGCGCGCAAAAAAATGCGGCAACGAGCCAAGCAAACGCAATAATCATTGGACGTAGCATACTGGCTAAATCGCACGCTGGTTGTAAGCTAAATCCAAAGGTTGAACCGAATGCCTGAAATTGCACAGGAACGGGACATACGCCATCCGTTGGAAAGACGTTGTCAGGTGTAAATTTGAGTGGGATTTCTTCTTTGGGAATATCAAACTCTGTATCTGTTGTCGTGGGTTTGTCGGGAACGGTATCACACGCGAGAATATCGGGATGTTCTTTGCACAAATCTATCGGCGCAGGTTGGGATGCGGGTTGCGTCTTTTTGTCGGGGTTGTCGGTTTTTTTGTCGGGAACTTGGCTAGGATCTAATTTTGGAGCTTGGGGGCTATCGGGGGTTAAATCAGGGCGGTTGGTTATTTCTTCTTTGACTGAACCGTCGCTATTGAACGTCCATTTGCTTTGTTTGGCTTTGCCGTCTGCGGGGTCGGTGTAGGGGCGGGATTGGGCGACTGTGCCGTCTGTTACCATTATTTTAGGCTCCCCGTCGGGTTTTACTTCTGATGTACGTACCCATTCGTCAGGGGCTGCGGTGGCTTCGGGTGTGCCTTCTTCAATGAATTCGTCTAGCGTCATGGGGACGTAGTCCACGTACTTGTAGATCGCTACACCAAGATTAGAAACTGTATTGTATTTTTCTGAATAACAACGACCACCCCAGCTACCCATTCTTTCAAAATTATGAATAACATCATCGCTTCCTTTAAAAGTTATGCCTTTACAATAGTTATTAGCTGCTGCCATTGCAGCATCTAAACCTTTCGGATAATCAATCAAATTACATCCACCTTCCATTTTATTACAGATATTATCTAATTCGTGAGAAGTAACGGCTAGTCCAACAGTTGATGAACCTATTACTTTTGTAGCAACAACAACATAGGTGTTGTCGTCGGCGGGACGGACAAAATCGTTGCGTTCGTTGTTCCATGAGAATTTTGAACCAAAGATGGCGTGTTTAACTAACTCATAGGCTAATGAATATAAGCCAAATCTCACAGCACCACCCAAAAAACCAACACCTTTTTTAGCAATATACGGTCCCGCTGCCCTAGCTTTGGATAATAAGCTAGCAAATACCTTTCTTTTGTCAGTTACTACCCGATATGCCGCAGGGATAGCATCTGCGGATTGTGCGCCATTGCTGCCAACCACCACAGCGGGAAGTGTTGTACTACCTTGAAATTGACTACCGCGCAGTTTATGGGCTAGCCCAGTAACATCTCGTGTTCTATCGTATTCAAAAGTATAGTGTCCATCTCTTACAACGGTTTTTAATCCATTTTGGTTAAAACCGCTATCGGCAAGGGCGATGCAAGGGATAAGGGCACAGGCTAAAAATAGTTTTTTCATTCTCTACGGACTACACTTTTTTCTCTTTCCTTTTCTCGCCGCTGTTTCATAAATTCCACAAATTCTATTTGTTCGGAAGTGGGTGGGTTTGTTGGCGGCGGAGCGGGATTAGGGGCATTGTCAAAAAATATATCGTTGTCATCATTTTCATTTGATGAATGCGTTTCAAAATTTTCAAAAATTACATTTAAAACTATATATGCAACAAAAAGAAAAATAAGCAAACCGATTTGTTGCCCAATACTCCAATCTGAAAAAATTTTGTTTTTCCATAACCAGTTTCCAGCTATTGCCGCAGCAATCATAATCAGCATTTCTTTAAACATTTCAAACCCTTTTGCAGCCTTTCGCTGCTGTTGTTAAAGGGTTGAATGTAACACGCTCATTGCGCTTTTGCTAGATGAATAGCTTCAATATCAGCATTAGGGCAAAAAAGCTGTATAGCGTCCATATGTCAATCATGGGGTTTCTCGTCTTGTTCGCTCATGCTGCGGATTAGGCTGTATACCTGCCTGAACAGAAATATCAGGGATACAATTCCGATAATTGGGGCGGCAAGTTCTGCTCCTAGCATTACTTGTTCTTCCAAACTGCATTCGGGGAAACTTAATTGGATTTTTTGACCGTTTAAGTACCAATCTTGCCCTTGTTTTACGGGGCGAATGAGTAAGCCTTCTGCGGTTATGGTTGGGGGCTGCTGACTGAGTAGATAGTCATGCGCTGCTTCGCTGCTGACGAAGCATTGGTAGCCAATTCTGTAACCCATTCAGTAGCCCCCTTTAATTTAGCTCGCAGTTTTGGTCATGCGGAATGCCATGCGGAAGCCTTGAATCAAAACGATTACAGACAATACGGCTGTGCCGATTGCGGTAATCATCACGGCAAATTTGGCAATTTCGGTTGCTGCGGTTGTGCCGATTGATGAGATATCGTTATCGGCAAAAGCGAGCATTGGGGTTGCCATTGCTGCCGTGAGTAAGGCGCGTTTATTTGTTACTGCGCCTTTGGCTTTTTGGATTAGGTTCATGATGAACTCCTTGAAAGTTAATAAAAGGCTTTTATTTTTCAGGCAGCCTGAAACCTGATTACTTCATCCGTGCAATTACCCAAATAGGTAATAGGCAGATGTAAATAACCCTATAAGGCAAATAATTAAAGCGACAACACAGCATTTAAACCAAAATGGGATAGGTTGTTTCATGCTCATGGTATTTCCTTTTCTGCTTTTCTAATCTGGATAGAACTCTGAATAATCACCGTCGTAATCTTCATCAATTAAGCCTAAATCAATAAGCTGTTCTCTAAATTCTTCGTCATCTAATGCTTCATCATACTCATGTTCTAAATCTCCCCTAGAATACATTTCATCTTCCACATCTTGAGCCGCAGTCATTTTGTCGTACATCTGCGTTGTTACATCATCAATCTGTTGAGAGTCTGCATTTTGTCCTTTAAGTAGAATTAGTTGTTCAAGCAATTCATCGGCTTCTGCCAATAAAGAATCACGAATACTTAGGAGCTCATCGCTTGAATAATCTGAATAATCACTCATGGCATTGACCTATTTTTAAGAAGTGGGCGGTTAGTGGGGCTTTTATTCGCGCGACCGCCCTGCACGCGATAAACTTTTAGGCTGCCTGAAATGCTAGCCTTTGGCTTTGTCTTGGCTACTCATGGCTGCTTGACCCAGTATTTCTAGCTTGGTTACGACGTTTATCATGCCGTTGCCTTTTTTAACCGGCGTAAACTCTACTTCTACGGGACAGGGAAGTTTGCCGCGTAGGTGGGCGAGTTTGATGTGGTCGGCTTCTGTGCCGTATTCCAGCTCTAAAACATCTACGCCAAACTCTTTTTGTTGCTGTTCGTAGACAGGAATTTCTACGTAAATGCGTGTGTAGTCATATTCTTGTCCTGAACCTTCTACTGTGCCTTTGTTGAATTTAACTTTGCGAAGTTGTGTTTTCATGGGTTGCCCTTTCTTGGCGGTTGGTTAAAGTTGTTTATGCCATGCTGCCTGCCAGCTGTTATCAAAGGCTTGCTGCATTCGGAATAGCTTGGCTTGTTCGGCTAGCTTGTCCATTCGTTGATGGAATTTTGCTTGCCGTTCTCTTTCGCTTATTTCTTTCATGTAACTTTGCACTTCGGTATTGTGCTGTTGGGCTATGGTTTTCATTTGGTGGATGTATTGGACGTTGGCTTGGCGGCAGTCGTGTTTGTCTGCGCCTAGGCGTTTGGGGAGTTTGGTTTTGCCCCCTTTCAGCAAAACTTTGATTTCTTCGTCGTCAAAGCCAAACTGTTCCAGTGCGTTAATACAGGGGCTGCATGCTTGGCTTGCGTACTTTAAAACGTGTTCTAGGTTAATCATTTCGGTTTTTTTGATGCGCTCGGCTTTTTTGAGTTGTTCGCGAAACCGACTGAATAGGTCTTGGCAGATGGGATAGGCGGCGGTTAGGTAGCTGCCTGCGCTGATTAAAATATCATGTGGGATGATGTAATCTCGGTTGCGGAGCTGTAATTCAAAGCGCACCCATGGGCTGCTGTTGTCGCCTTGTTCACAACCTTTGTCGTAAACGCGCACCATGCGGCTGCTGTTGGGTGTGCCTACGTAAAAGGTTTTGCCTGTGCGTTTGTCGTCTAGCCAGTCGTAGCCGTGTAGCCTTGCTCTTGGGTGTTGTCCTTTGTTGTCAAAACCGCCGCTTTCCCATGCGATTTTGGCTTGGTCGGGGGTGAATTCGCCGTTGATGAAGTCGTGGGCTAAGTCTATGCGGGTGATTTTGGCAAAGGGGGCGAATACTTCTAGCCAGCTATATAGGCGGTTTTCCCAGCCGTCTTGGGCTGCGGTTAAGCCGTCGCCATATAGGTGTATCATGACGCTGTCTTTTTGATTGAGACCGCCAAAAGCGATTACGCCGTACTTGGCTGTGTTTGTGCCCATGACAAAGCTATATTTGTAGCCGTTGATGCCGTTTTTTTGTTGATAGATGCCGAAACCCATTAGGGTTTGCATAAGTTCGGAAAGTTTTACGGCAAGTTGCTGAATGTTGTCGGGGTGTTGGTCGTCTATGGGTAAATCGGGTTCAACCAGTACATCTTGGGTAAAGGTGAAGGTGAGTGTGTCTATATGGGCTGCGGTTTCGTTGCCTTGCCGTAGTGGAATTTCTTTGAGTTTGCCGTTTACCATGACGAACTGACTTGTTTTGGTACTGTGGGCGCGTAGGGTGGACTTTTTGGCGTTGCTGCCTTTGTCCGCCGCTTCACGAGCTGCGCCAGTTTGTCCCCCCGTGTTACTAGCGGGGGCGTTTTGCGCCTGCGTGTCCGCAACCGCCTGACGGCTGTTTGCTGCCTCGCCGTCGCAAACGCTTGCCGCTGTATCTGAAACTTCTGTTGTTTCTGTGCTTTGTTTGGCTAGACGTGAAAATCCGCGTTTTGCATCGGCTTTGCGTGTGTAGCTGCGGATGAATTGACCGTTGATGTATAAATCAAATGTGCCTTGTTGGTTTTGGGTAATTTCGCAGGTGTTCATTTTGCTGCTCTCTTTGCATTTTGTTGGTTTTGCCTTGCAAGTTGCCGCCAGTCGGTTTTTTCGTACTCAATCGCGTGCTCAAAAACGTTTAGATGCTTGGCTTCAAATTGGGCGATTTTTTCGCAAACTTCGGCGAGTGTTTGACAAATATTGGTTTCCATTACGCCTGTGTTTCTTGGGTTAATTACCAGCATGTTTAGCTGGTAGTTTTGGTTTTCGGCGTTGCGTTTGATTTGGATGGATAGGTCAATGTTCATAGCATTACCTTTCGTTTCCTGCTAGCTTGGCTTTAATGGCATATACTTTGTCTTTTAGTGCTTCTAGTTGTTTGAAATAGTGGTTATCCACTAGGCTTTGGTCAATAAGTAGATGAATAACTAATAAAATATCGTTTTCTAAGCCCCATGTTGAATATGCTGTCAAGTTGTGTGAATTTTTAGCTATTAGCTTTTCTAACAACTCCACTTTTTTTCTATATTCATCAACAATAATTTGCAAGTCAATTTCAACTACTCTTGCATCGTCTTTGTTTCTGTATCTTCTTGCGCTGTCTTCATACATGATAAAAGCCCCTTAACTCGTTTAAGTAAGGGGCTATCAGCCTTGCGGTGTATAATGGCTTGTTGCCTAAGATACTGTCAGATATGATGCCCCTTGTGGAGCTTCAAATATACAAGGCAGCCTGAAAACGAGCGAAGTGAGTTTCAGCGTAGCTAAAACGCACTATCTTGTTTTCAGGCTGCCTATCTAGCTATCTAACTTTGCCGATTATTCTTCGTCAGGCATTTCGCCATCGGTTTCATCCAACACGCCTTCGGTGATGATGGGGTTCACCAAGCCTTCGGCGCGGATTTTAGCGGCGATTTCGTTGGCGATTTCTGGGTTTTCTTTCAACCAGATGCGCACGTTTTCTTTGCCTTGTCCGATTTTGTTGCCGTTGTAACTGTACCATGCGCCTGATTTTTCAATGATGCCGTATTTGTCGCCCAAATCAATCAATTCGCCCTCCCAGCTGATGCCCTCGCCGTAAAGGATGTCAAATTCGGCGGTGCGGAAAGGTGGCGCAACTTTGTTTTTCACCACTTTCACTTTGGTTTCTTTGCCGATGGGCATTTCGTCTTTATCTTTGTCTTTGCCTGCGGGTTTGATTTGCGTTGTGCCGCGAATGTCTATGCGCACAGATGAATAGAATTTCAGCGCGTTGCCGCCTGTGGTGGTTTCAGGGTTGCCAAACATCACGCCAATTTTCATGCGGAGTTGGTTGATGAACACCACCAGCGTGTTGGTTTTTTTGATGTGTCCTGTGAGCTTGCGCAGGGCTTGGCTCATCAGGCGGGCTTGCAAGCCAACGTGGCTGTCGCCCATGTCGCCCTCAATTTCAGCTTCGGGTACCAGCGCGGCAACGGAGTCAATCACCACCATGTCCACGCCGCCTGAACGCACCAGCATATCGCAGATTTCTAGCCCTTGTTCGCCCGTGTCGGGCTGTGACACCATCAAATCTTCCACTTTTACGCCGAGTTTGCGGGCGTAAACGGGGTCAAAGGCGTTTTCGGCATCAATAAAGGCGCACACACCGCCCATTTTTTGGCATTGGGCGATGGTTTCTAGGCAAAGCGTGGTTTTGCCTGATGATTCTGGGCCAAAAATTTCTACGATGCGCCCGCGTGGCAAGCCGCCTACGCCTAGGGCAAGGTCAAGTCCCAGCGAGCCTGTGGAGATGACTTGCAGCTCTTCTTGCGGGGTGCTGCCGTCCATTTTCATAATCGCGCCTTTGCCGAAACTTTTTTCAATTTGGGCAAGGGCGGCTTTGAGCGCGGTGGCTTTGTCAACTGGTTTATCGGTGTTTTTGTCGGATTTTTTTTCTGCCATGATTGTGTCTCTTGTTGAATAGGTTTGGAATGGGGGCGGATTATCGCATAGTTTTCAGGCTGCCTGAAATGGGATTGTATGATGGTGTTGTTTTTGCTTTGTTGTTTCGTTTGGCTGTGCGGTTTGTACGGTTTCAGGCTGCCTTACACGCGGTTTTCAGGGTCAAGCGCGGCGGTGGCATCGCGCAGCTGCTGCCACGCAAGGCGGGTGTAGTCGGCGAACGCGTCAAACAGCGCGTCTTCGCTCAACACGCTGTATTCGCCTTCGGTGCGCAGCGACACGGGCAAACCATCTGCCACAGCATCCATGTATTCCATATATTCGGTGGCATAAAACTTGTCCAGCTCTGCCATAATCTGCGCCGCCTGCTGCCATTGCTGTTGCGCGGCTTCAAGCTGTGGCAAAAGTTGCAGCCATTGGCGGTAGAGAGTTTGGATTTCGTTGATGCGCTGTTGGGCTTGTTCGAGGGTAAGGTTCATGGGTTTTCTTTCTTAAAAATAAAACGGTATGAGTCGCGCACTATGAAGCATTGCTAAACGGTGCGTGAGCAAGCTCACACACCCTACTCGCTGATTGTTGATTTATTCTAATGGCGCAGCATTTTCCGCTTGGGCAAACAATTCTTCAAAAAAATCCCGCCCTGCATCGGTCAGCACAAAATTGCCGCGTGCGTTTTCAAAAACGATATTGCGGCGCAGCAGCAGGCGGTTGATTTCGTTCCACAGCGGTGCGTTGTTGCAGTGGCAGGCGGCGAGGATGCGGCGCATTTCGGGGTCTTGGTCGGCGGCTTCGGCCAGTTCGCGTCTGAATCCTGCTTCGGCGGCGGTGAGCAGCTCAAAGCGGTAATTGCGCGACAGGGCGGTTTTCGCCATTACGGTGAGCAGGGCTTGGATGGCGGTGGCGGTTTGGCTGCTTTTGTCGTCTTCTGCGCTGTGTTCTTTGAGGTAGGCGTAGTCGGGGCGCAGCACGAGTTCGCAGCCGATGCGCTGATACAGGGCACGGTAGCCGTTTTCGCTTTCATATTGGGACGAGAGTTCTTGGAACAGTTCGTCTTCGGCAAAACTGTTGCGTATCGGGTCGTAGCGGCGGCGGTTGAGGATTTTGCCGTTGATAAGGATGTCGTAGATTTGTTGGCTGCGTTTGGTATCAATCATGTCTGACCTCGTTGCTGAGTGCGTGGTAGTGCAGGGTTTGGTGGCGGTGATGTAGGCTTTTCAGCCCAAATACGGGCACGGGGCGGACGTGGTGTAGGATGCGCAGCCAGCTTAATGCGTTGGACAAATCGGCCAAGGTGTAGTCGGGCAGGCGGTGTTGCAGATAATCGTGCAGGCTGCGGTGCAGGTCGTCTGAAACGGGCACGCGGTATTGGCGGACAAGCTGTTTCAGACGGCTTTCGTGCTGCCGCTGTTTTAATGCCTGTATGCTGTTTTCAGGCTGCCTTGCTACGCGGATATTGGTTTGGGGCGGCTCGGTGCGGTCAAGCTGCACGCGCAGGTGTTCGGCAAACCGCGCCGCTTCGCTGCCCTGCTGCCAGTTGATGGGTTTGTCGTAATGGGGTTTGTGCAGGACAAAATGGGGAAAGGGGTGCGACAAGGCAGCCTGAAACGAGATTTTGCTGCCACGCAGTCTGCCGTCTTGCAGCGTTCCAACGGCTTGGCGCAGGCGGTTGTACAAGGTTTCGACGGCATCGTACTGGCGGCGCATGGTTTCGCTTTGGCGCACATAGCGTTCCATATCCTGCCTGATGCGGTAGATGTCTTTATAGAAGCTGCGGATGCCGTTTTTAACCAGCAGCACGCGGCGGGCGTGGGCGTGCTGACCGGTACGCGAAAACAAATCGGCAATAGCATCGATGCCGCCCATTGGGGTTTTGCCGTCTTTGATGTCTTCGTCTTGGTTGAGAAATTCTAACAACGGCAGGATGCTGCGGCGGTAGATGCTGCCGATTTCATCGAGCGCGGCGCGGCTTTTTTCGCTGTCGGCGGCATCGGCAAGGTCGCTGCCGTCCACGATTTCGGCAAGGTGTTCGGCGCGGTGGCGCAGCGATTCGGTGTTTTCGCGGATGCGGGCGTGGATTTCGTGCAGCGTGTCAAAAGCAGGGCGCACGGTGTCGTTCCATTGCGCGCTGCCGACTTGGTTTTCCAATGCGGACAATTTGTCTGCCAGCGAAAAAATGCGCTCGCGGAACTGTTGCAGCTCGGGGTCGGTCAGGCGGCGCAGGCGGGCGCGGTCAAGGTGGCGGAACATTTCGCTGACGAAGCCCTGCCATTTCAGGCTGCCTGCGTGATGGTCCAAACTCACCAGCAAACCCGCGTCATACAGGTTTTCAGGCTGCATCGCGTTTTGGAATTTTTCGCGTTCGAGGCCGTCTGAAATCTGGTTCAACTCGTGGAAAAACGCTTGTTTGTAAAACGGCAGCGGCAGGGTGTCGTGGTGCTTGTCCATTTCGTCCAGCAGCCTGAAAAAGAACGCTTTGCGCTGAATCAGCATCAGCAGCACGGCATCGGCGTTTACTTTCATGGCGCGTCTCCGTCAGTTATCAACCGTTCCGCGCCGCTGTGGTAGAGAATGGTGTTGCGGGCGTTGTAGGGGTATTCGGCGGAAAAATATTCCAAATTCAGATAATTGCTCACCGCCGCCATCACTTTGGGCGTGAGATCGGGGCAGGTGCCGAATACGGCAAAATGATGCTTTTCGGCAATTTTGACAAACTCGGATAGGTTTTCGCCGTCCAATTTGTCCATTTCGTCCAACACCAGCGGCATGGTCAGCGCGGTGGAACGGCGCATCAGGCGGTTGAGCAGGGTGGAAAACAGCAGGCAGTTAATCATGGTGTTGGTGCCGGTGGATTGGCTGGTGGAGGTGGCCTTGTCTTCGCCCTTTTTGCGGCAGGTGTAGCCGACCTCCTGAATAATGCCCGCCATATCCAGCGTGCTGCGGCCGCTGTTATTGTCAAAAAACGCTTGGGTAAACTGGCGGATAAGCTCGTAGAAATTTTTGTCCAAACCATTGCCCGAAACGCGGTCAATATTGCCCAGCTTGTTTAAAAGCTGTTCAAAATTCGGATGCAGCCTGAAAGAGACGCGGATTTCTTCCAAATCGGAAATGCGGTGGTTACAAAATTCCTGATTGATTTCGCGTTCAAATTCGCGGATTTGCTTGGCGGCATCTTCCAATTCCTGCACACGAATCAGCGCGTGTTTGGTGTGGGCGGCAAGACGGTGGTCAAAATTGCGCTGCTCGGATTCCAGATTGTTGTACAGGGTTTGCAGGGCGGTGTAGCAGTTGTCAAACTCATCAGGCACGAACTCGGTTTTATACGAAAAATCAACAAACTGCCCATCGCGCAACACGCCCGATTTCAGCATCTGCTGCAACAGCGCATCGCGCTCGGTTTGCAGCCTGCGCCACTCGGCAAACGCGGTTTCCACCGCTTTCAGGCTGCCTTCTGCCGCTTGGCACGGCTCGGGCAGCAAAGTAGCAGACAATCCGCCCAATTCGCTGCCGCGCTGCTGTTGGCAGGCGTTCAGCCGCTCTTGCAGCCGCCGATGGTTTTTGTGCCGCTCTTCCACTTCGTACAGCAACGCCAAATGCTCGTCAAACTCTTGTTTGGCAGTATCCGCCGCCTGCGCCGCGCTGTCGTATTGCAGCGATAATTCTTCCAAACGTGCCGCCGTTTCGTCTTTCAGACGACATGTATCTTCGCATTGCGCCTGATTGCTGTCCCACAGCATGATGAGTTTGAGTTCGTCTTCCACCCGCGCCAGTTCGCGCTGGCAGGCTTTTTGTTCAGCAGCCAGATTTTCAGGGCTGCCCGAAAGCGCGGCGGATAAAGTGTCCATTTTTTGGTTGGCGGTTTCGTAACGCTGCTTTGCTTCACTCAAATTCTGTTGCAGCAATTCCTGCTGTTGCGCTTTGTTGTAAACCTGAAACGGCGTTTTCGGCATGGTTTCGCCCAAAAAAGCCAGCCCGCCGTTTTGCTCGGCAAACAGCGCGGCAAACTCGCTAATACGCTGTTTTGCTTCGGCATCGGGCTGCACCGACAAGGTGTTGAAATTGGCGTTCAGGCTGCCCAACACATTGCGGCTGTGCGCATCGGGCAGAAAATCGGGCAGGCAGTCGCGGTTTTGCGCCAGCTGGTTTTCAATCTTTTTGATATCCGTTTCCGCCTGCTTGCGCCGTTGTAAGGCAGCCTGAAAATCCCGCCGCGCGGTTTCTATGCTTTGCAGGCTTTCGGATTGCTGCTGCAAACGGCGTTTTTCCGCATCCAGCGTTTCTTTGATTTTGTCCAGCGTCCAATTGGGATAACGCTCGCACACGGCGGTGGCACGGTTTACCGTTTCTTTGGCTTTTTGATAATGCTGTTCCCGCTCACCCAATATGCCCGACTGTTTGTCTTTTTCCGTTTTCAGGCTGCCTTTGCGGTTTTCGGCGGCGGTTTTCGCTTCCAACAGCGTTTGCTTGCGCGCCTGCAACTGCCGCATTTCGCCGCCCGCATTCTGCTGCGCCTGCAACAGTGCCGCCGCAAAATCGGTATAACCCTGCGCCGCTGCCAATGCCTGCCGCTGCGTACTCTCGCGTAATTGGTATAGGCTGTGCCAGTTTGCCTGCTGGTTGGCACAATCTTGCAAATAATCGCGTTCGGCAATTAATTCTTTTTCTTCGGACAAAATGTCCTGCAAATCGCTGTCCAAACGCTCGTTTGCCCGTTGTTTTTCGCCCTCCAACACCGCAGCCGCCGCATCGGGCAGCGTGCGTTTTTCATTCGCACCAATGTCGTAGGCAAGCTGGAACAGATTGCGGAATGCTTTGATTTCGCGCTCGTTTCCGCCGCCTGCAAACGGCAAAATGCAAAACTGACCTTCCTCGATGCTGTATTCGCCCTCGTTAAACAGCTTTTGGCGGATGTCTTTTTTGTCCGCCACCGTCTCGCCGCCCAGTTTTTTCAGCGTGTCCAACATCGTTTTCAGCGAAGCATCGGCGGCTTTTTCGCCCAAGCCGTCATTCAGGCTGCTTTGCGTGTTCCAAAACAAATATCTTATTTCATCAAACGGTTGTGCCAGCAGCACACGCCCGTAGCCATGCTCGTTTTTGTTGCGATACAGGATTTGGCAAAACACGCCGTGGCGGTTTGCGGCTTCCAGCACGATAAAGGAAAAATCGTCGGGAAAATAATGGCGGTGGCTCTCGCCGCCGCTGTAAAAACCGCCTTTGGAATCGCGGAAAGCAAACTTATTTTTGCAGTCTTTCAGGTTTTCCTCGGGCAGCAGAAACAGTTTCAGCGCGTTGAGTATTGAAGTTTTGCCCTTGTTGTTCTGCCCGAACACCGCCAGATGGCGGTCGATGTCAATCTCGGTAAAACAATGCCCCGCGCTGTTTACAAACACCAGTTTTTTCAACACAAAACGCTCGGAAAAATACTCAAATAAAGTTTGCATTATGGCTCCTCAATCAAATAAATTTCCTGCTCCAAACTCCTGCCCGTGCGTCGCATTGCCGCAATCAGGCGGTCGGTTTCAGGCGACATTCCGCCCAAGTCCGCCAGCTTACTGCGCTGCTGCGTATTAAGCAGACGGTTTGACTTCATTAAATATTCCGCAGGCTCGGGCGGCAAAACAAAACGCACGGCGGTTTGGGGCAGCATGGTTTGCAGGTTGCGGAAAATCTGCAAACCGCCGATGTCCCAGTCAAACAGGCAATACATCGCGCCATACTGCACCAGATACGCGCGGTTCAGCGCATTGCTGATTTGGTTGCCCGCGCCAAACAGCCAGTCTGCCGCCGTAAAATCGTTTTCAGGCTGCCATCGGCGTAGCAGCGCAGACATTTTGTCCAAATGATAAAAATTTTCCAGATTTTCCAACACCACCGCCGACCGAGCCGCCGCAGCAGGCGTTGCCCCGTCTGCGGGCAGCCACACCAATTCAGGCTGCCACAAGGGCGCAGAACGCCGCAGCAGATACGACGCGCCCGTGTTTTCCCGATGGCTGTCGCCCGCCTGCGCCGCCGCCACACGGCTGCCGCTGTCGGCAAAACGCAGCAGCAGTTCGTTGAACTGGTTGTCATCGAGAATTTGCACCCGATACCGCTGCCCGCTTTCGTGTTCAGCTTTGAATATTTTGTCTAAGCCGAACACTTTTTCTTGGCGGCAGAGCTTGGCAAAAACGGGATAATTAATGGGTTTGCCACGATGGATTTTTTCAAGGTAGGGAAAAAGGCGGTGCATGGTTGGGCAGCAGTTAAAGTTTTACTTTTTTCGGGTCAAAGGCGGTGGGGTCGTATTTTAAAATCCGCTTGGTGTAATACTCAGTGAGCTCGGCTAATGCTTCTTTATAGTCGGAATTATCGCGGTTGGACAATATTTCTAGGATGTGGGCATAGCCATACACGCCGCCGCAATTTTCAAATGCGGCTTGGTTTGCGCCATCAATACAACAAGGCAGGCGCGTTTTGGGTGGCTTAACCATCAGGGCTTCGCAATAGATTTCGTGCTCCCAATTGCCGCCAAAATCGTAAACATAAAACAGGCTTTCGCCCACTTTTAACACTTCGCTTAATGGCGGGGCGGGTGGGTATTCGCCGTTGTCATCGGGTTCAACAATTAGCCCATCTTCATCCTTGGGGGGATATATGGCATATCCCCAAGGAGCGTTTTGGCAGAATTGGAATAAATGTTCGTGATTCCATTCAAAAGCGTTTTGGATAACGTAGTGCAAATCTTGCAAATCAAAATGGGCGGGCACTAATAGTCTGCGCCAAATATCAGGCTGCGAATCCATTAAACGGATATGCAGTTGATACACCAAGGCTGCAGGCTTTCTTTTTGCCATGATGGTTTCCTTAAAAACGGGGGTGGAAATAATGATTATCCCAAATTTATTTGTGATTTTGATGAATTAAGGGGATTGAAAATCTTAGAACCTGTATTCACTATTCTCATAGGCATCTTTTATGCCCTAAAAGCGCGGCTACCGCGCATCGCTCGCATATTGTGCAACACATCTTCAATCTCGGGCTTGGCTGGCTTGGCTTGGGCGCAAATGGGGATTTGCTCTACGCTGGCGTAGTAGGCGCGGCATTGGGCGGTGAAATCGGCTTGCAGCTGCGGGTAATACGGGCTTTCCATAATCGGGCTGGAATAGGCGGAGAATTTGGTGGGGTAGTAGTGATACATCAGCATCATCCAATCGCGGGCAGCCTGAATGTTGCCTGCGCGGTAGGCGGCGAAGGCGTAGCGTTGGGCGTTGGCATAGGGTCGGTATTGCAGCGATTGGGCGGCTTCTGCTGCCCATTGCGGCACGGTTGCGCTGCTGGGGTCAAAATGGCTGATGAGCTGAAAATGGGCGTAGTAGCGCAGCATGGCGTTGTGGCGGGCGATGCGTTGCAAGCCTGCGATGTTTTTGGCTTGCTGCACGGCATCATTGCTGCCATCGGAGAATTGGCGCAAATCTTGATACACGGTTGCCATGTACACAATGCCTGCGCTCAATAGCACGGTTGCCGAGGCGGTGGCGGCGTAGATGATTTTCAGGCTGCCTAATGCAGGCTGGGCGGATGCTTTGGCGGATGCAGGCGCAAAGCCGAGAAACAGGGCGAAAATGCTGAGCAAATAGATGTACCAAAGCGGATATTCCAGCGTGCTGTGCACCAATGAAACAGCGATAAGCGCAAGCATAAACACGCCTGCGGGCGCGTTTTGCCGTTGAAAACAGCCGCGAATCGCCCAAACCATGCCCAATAAAACCAAGGCTGTGCCTACGATGCCCATTTCGGCAAGCAGGTTGAGAAAAGAATTGTGGCTATGGGTAAACAGCACATCGGTTTCGTAGGGGCGGAAGGTGGTGGGGTAAACATTGGTTAAGAAGCCATACAGCGGATAGCTGCCCCAGCCATAGCCAAACCACGGCGCAGATAGGAAGATTTGCCACGCTTTTTGCCATTCGTAGCCGCGCCCCGAGCCTGCGATTTGCGAGCCGCTGCTGATGCGGTCTGCTGCGCTGGTAATTGTGCCTTCGCGGAATAAATCCAACACAGGCTCAACGGCAAATTGCCCCAGCAGCACCAGCGCCGCCGCCAAGCCCAAGCCCCACACCGTGCGCGTGCTTAGGCAGCCTGAAAACAGGCGATACAGCGGCAACAACATCAGCATCGCCAGCACATAGCCAAAAATCGTGCGCGAGCCTGTTAAGCCCATGGTCGCCGCCACAAACAGCATCAACGGCACAGCAACAAACCACGCCAAACGCCGTTGCGCCCAAAGCCAACCCGCCGCCAGAACGCCCCACATCAAATAATGGGCAAAATGATTGCGCTGGGCAAGCTGCCCTTCCACAATGCCCTTGCGATACATCAGCACGCCGTGAAACTTGCCCGCCAAATCCGCATATTGCAGCCAGCCCACCGCCGCTTGCAGCACCGCGCCGAGCAGCAGCACCCCCGCCAAAATAGACACCGCCCGCTCCGTGCCCAAACGCACCATCCAGCCGCGACACGCCCAGCACAGCAACGCCAGTATGGCAAACGTCCACGCCGCCATGTCGCTCATGCCAACATAAGCAAGCTGCATGATGCGTGCTTGCGCCGCCCAAAACACCGCCAATGCCATAAAATAATACGATGCAGCGGGCGGGCGGGCTTTCAGGCAGCCTGAAAACAAAGTCAAAGCCAGCAAAGCCAAACAGCCCAGCAGCGACCCCGCTTCCAAAAAAAAGCTGGGCAACGGCCCAACACGCATAATGGAAAACGGCACCGCCACCACAATCAAAAACAAGCCCAGCCACAGCGGCAGCGTTTCGCGGGCAAACAAAGCATTGCGTTGAGACACATCCATGCGCCTAATCCTTCTTTTTAATTTTTAAACTGTTTTAAATACAACAAACAACACACAAAAAACACCACCGAAAGCGCGGTTTCCACACCCGCCAGCGCACGGCTTAACGGCGTGGGGTCAAACCAACGCATCACGCTCTCGCAAAAATACGCCAAAATCAGCATAGAACCATATTGATAGGTGTACACCCGCCCGCGCAAAATCCCGCGCAACGGCAGCAGCAGGGGCAACAGCTTAATCAGCAGCAACGCCCGCCCCGTGTGCAACGGCGCAAACGCCCAATCCCACAGCAGCGTGAGCGCAATCAACGCGCACCAAGCGGCTTGCGCAGACCAAAGAGAATAGAGCGGGCGATTGTTCATAACGAGACCTTGTTGCGGCAGCCTGAAACGAAATAATTGGATGAAATCGTTTTCAGGCTGCCTTGTGTGAAATAATGCGAGCGAATATCGGCAGGCAATAATAGTAGGCAGCCTGAAAAGCATACAGCAATCGTGCAAACCATTTTCAGGCTGCCTAAATCAGCCAAACAAATGCCGGATTTGAGAACCCGACCGCCGACCGAATAATATAGCCAAAAAAAGCGCAGTATTATATCGCCCAGTTATAAAACAAAGTAACAGAAATTCTTTTATTTTCCCCCTATTCCCCCGTAACATAGCCCAATCGCAATTTTGCAAAACCAACCAAAGGACGCAATCATGGCCATCGCAGCAAACATCAACGCCCTAATCGGCAACACGCCGCTTGTTCAGCTTAACCACCTAACGCAAGGCTTGCCTGCCCGCGTGGCGGTGAAGCTGGAATTTTTTAACCCCGCAGGCAGCGTGAAAGACCGCATCGCCATTGCAATGGTGGAAAACGCCGAGAAAACAGGCAAAATCAAAGCAGGCAGCACCATCGTGGAAGCCACATCAGGCAACACAGGCATTGGCTTGGCGATGGTGTGCGCCGCCAAAGGCTACAAACTCGTCATCATCATGCCCGAAAGCATGAGCAAAGAGCGCAGAATGCTGCTGCGGGCTTACGGCGCGGAACTCATCCTAACCCCCGCCGCCGAAGGCATGAGCGGCGCAATCGCCAAAGCCGAAGAATTGGTGAAAAACAACCCCGACACCCACTTCATGCCCCGCCAGTTTGACAACCCCGCCAACCCCGAAATCCACCGCCAAACCACCGCCGAAGAAATCTGGCGCGACACCGATGGCAAAGTGGACATCTTCCTAGCAGGCGTGGGCACAGGCGGCACGCTCACAGGCGTGGGCGAAGTGTTGAAAGCGCGCAATCCCAACGTGCAAATCTACGCCGTAGAACCCGCCAATTCGCCCGTGTTAAGCGGCGGCGAAAAAGGCGCGCATGTGATTCAAGGCTTGGGCGCAGGCTTTGTGCCCAGCATTTTGAACACCCAAATCTATGGCAACGTGCTGACCGTAACCAACGAAGACGCGCTCGCCACCGCCCGCGCCCTTGCCGAAAAAGAAGGCATCTTGGCAGGCATTTCATCAGGCGCAGCCGCATGGGCAGCGTTGGAATTGGCGAAAAAACCCGAAAACGCAGGCAAATTGATTGTTACCGTGTTGCCTGATTTTGGCGAACGCTATCTTTCTACCGCACTTTATGCCGATTTGGCGTAATGCGCTTTATCCATAAATGGTTTATCTATAAATGGTTTATCCATAAATAGCCAAGTTCAAAGGCAGCCTGAAAACGTGCTTTACTGGTTTCAGGCTGCCTTTGGGTTGTGCAATGGGGCAAGGCGATTTAACCTGTCATAATCTTTTCAAACTGAAATCTTGGCAAAACCAGCAAGCGATGGAACGTCGGCGGCTCGCCGACATCTTGCCAACCAGTAAAATTCCATTAAACATTTGGGCGACGAGCCGTCGCCGCTCCAATTTTAGAACCTGTATTCACTATTTCCATAGGCAGATTTTATGAAATAAAAGCGCGGATACAAGGCAAAAAGCACAGCAAGGTTGGACACCTTGCGAGCATTTTTAACGCAGTAGCCACGTTTTTAGGGCATAAAAGATGTCTATGGAAATAGTGAATACAGGTTCTTAGGTTTCAGGCTGCCTATATTGCCCCCGCCAAAGGCAGCCTGAAAGCTGTTTAGCCATGCAACATCGCCCGCAAAACTTTGCGCCATTGCAAAAATAGGTTAATATTCCACGCCAACAAAACTTAACTCGGAGCATCGCCATGATAAAAAAAGCCTTCGCATTAAGCCTACTCGCCATCGCGTTAAGCGCGTGCCAAAGCGGATTTAACAGCGTGAGCACGCCATCCAACAGCGTTTCTTCCGCAGGCTTCAAGCTCAAATCCAGTCATTATTCCGATGTAGCAAAAATCCGCGCCGAAGCCAATCGCCTTGGCTCACAAGTGCGCGAAGGCAAGCTCACCAAAGTGCAAGCCGCGCAGCATTTAAACCGCTTCCGCCTAGATTTGGTGGGGCATAATAATGTGGACGACAGCGTGTATGAAGTGTATCTGCGCTCCGCTGTGGACAACCAACGCGGCAGCATCACCGCGCAGCAGCAACGCGCCTATGTGGAAAACGCGCTCAAAGGCTGGCAACAACGTTGGTCGTCCATGCACGAAAAACCCAACAACCCTGCGTTCACCAACTTCCTGTTGGAATTTATGGATATGAAACCATTGCAATAAATCGCGCATTTGGTACAATGCGCCCCACAGATTTACCCCGCAAGCCGCATTATCCAAATGTGGCTTGCCTTTTTATTTATTAGCAAAATTTTATTAACAAAATACGTTTTCAGGCTGCCTTATCGCGTTCCCCAAGGCAGCCTGAAAAGCAAAAATCTCATCGGAGTAGCCCAATATGCAAAAAATCCCTTTAACCGTTGCAGGCGCAGAAAAGCTCAAAGCTGAATTACAACAGCTCAAAAGCGTTGCCCGCCCCGAAGTCATTGCCGCCATCGCTGAGGCGCGCTCGCACGGCGATTTGTCCGAAAACGCCGAATACGAAGCCGCCAAAGACCGCCAAGGCTTTATTGAAGGGCGCATCGCCGAGCTAGAAAGCAAGCTGTCGCACGCGCAAATCATTGACCCCACCGAAATCCACGCCGAAGGCAAAATCGTGTTTGGCGCAACCGTAACCGTGTCCGATTTAGAAACGGACGAAGAAGCCACTTATCAAATCGTGGGCGACGATGAAGCCGACATCAAAACAGGCAAAATTTCGGTGAACTCGCCCATCGCCCGCGCCATGATTGGCAAGGAAGAAGGCGACGTTGCCGAAGTGCAAGCCCCCAGCGGCGTGCGCGAGTATGATATTTTGACGGTGCAATATATTTAGAACCGTCCATTGTCCAACTCAAAAGCAGCCTGAAAATGGTTATCCGCTCAGCCCTTGTTTGCCCGCAAGGGCTTTTGGCATTTTCAGGCTGCCTATATAATTCCGCCCATAAACCAATCAGCCCAACCATCGCCATGAAACTCTTTCAACGCATTTTCGCCACCTTTTGCATGGTCATCATTTGCGGCATTTTTGTTGCCAGCTTTGCCTTTTGGGTCATCCAAAATCGCCTGTCCGAAACCCACAGCCAGCAAGCCCGCAACATGGAAACCGCTTTGCTCGCCAACGCGCTGGTAACCTTTCAAACCCAAGGCACGCAAGCCACGCGCGAGCTGTTGCAACGCTGGCAAATGCCTGCCGCACAAAATATCTACATCATCACAGGCAGCACGGGGGCAGACATTCTCAATCGCACCATCCCCGCCGATGAAATCACCCACGCCTACGATTTTGCCATCAAAAACCCATCATCCAATCAATCGCTTATTTATCTTGACCCCTACGGCGAAGAATACCTATTTTTCATTCGCAATTTTGACAAACCGCGCATAGAACGCCTGCCCACCTTTATGATTCCGGGTTTGCCCATCGCCCCCGTGTGGCATGAATTTATCGTGTTTGGCGGCGTGCTGGTTGTCGGCTTGCTGCTGGCGTATATCCTTGCCAGCAATATTTCCAAGCCCATTCGCATTTTGGAGCACGGTATGAACCGCTTGGCTGCGGGCGAATTGGATGCCCGCGTGTCGCAACAGCTTGATGACCGCAAAGACGAGCTTTCCAACTTGGGCATTCAATTTGACAAAATGGCGGCGCAGTTGCAACAACTCGTTGCCAAAGAACGCCATCTGCTGCACCACGTTTCCCACGAAATGCGCTCGCCACTTGCCCGTATGCAAGCGATTGTGGGGCTGATTCAAGCTCGCCCCGAAAAGCAAGTCGAATACATCACGCGGTTGGAAAACGAGCTCACCCGCATGGACGACCTTGTGGGCGAGTTGCTCACGCTCTCGCGGCTGGAAACCGCCAACATCCCAATGGAAAAAGAACCGTTGGCAATTGTTCCATTTATTCAACAGCTTATTGAAGACAGCCAAGACGTTGCCGCGCAAAACAACGACACCCTGTTGCTGGATACAGGCAGCCTGAAAGACACCACTAAGCTAGAAGCCAACGAAAGCTATCTGTATCGCGCGTTTGATAACGTTATCCGCAATGCCATGAAATACAGCCCGCAAGGCAGCACCATCCGCGTTATCCTGCACGAAGACCGCCGCAATATTCACATCGTGATTATTGACAACGGACCGGGCATCAAACCCGAACAGTTGCCGCACATCTTTACTGCGTTTTACCGCGCCGACAGCAGCAACAACACATCGGGCACAGGCTTGGGGCTGGCGATTACCAAACACATCGCCGAGCAACACCACGGCAAACTCATCGCCGAAAACGTGCAGCCCAACGGCTTGAAAATACACTTTATCCTGCCCAAGCTCGCCAAACAAAAAACGCATAAAAAAGACCACTCCGACCACGCTGATGGCGAGCATTAGGCAGCCTGAAACCAAAAATGGAATGGTGGCGGCTTGTCGCCAATGCTCCATTGATTACAGGTTTTATAAAGATTTCAGACTGAAACCTGTGCAAACCCTAGCAGCAGCCTGAAAAATAAGAAATGCCGTCATTCCCGCGTAGGCGGGAATCTTGTCTGATATTCGGAAATGTATGTAAAAACAATATATTGTGTGAGTTCAACCAAGATTCCCGCCTACGCGGGAATGACGGAGAATTGACC
Organism: Kingella sp. (in: b-proteobacteria); assembly: GCF_030527935.1. Classification (GTDB taxonomy): domain Bacteria; phylum Pseudomonadota; class Gammaproteobacteria; order Burkholderiales; family Neisseriaceae; genus Kingella_B. The sequence goes on along the minus strand of NZ_JAUMZV010000001.1, from coordinate 87,124 downwards.
ATTTTTGTTTTATTTTAGGTTTTACAAAGATTTCAGGCTGCCTATCACACCAAGTAAGGCAGCCTGAAACGCCCATCAAACAATAACCCACAAATCCCGAAAGGAACACCATGTACTTCCTGCTTTCCCCCGCCAAAAATCTCAACGAAAGCCACGAGTTCACCCCTAAATTCTATTCCACCCCGCCGCTGCTCAACCACGCCCAAGAACTGATGCACACCCTGCGCCAACTCGCCCCGCAAGAAATTGCCACGCTGATGCACGTTTCCGACAAAATCGCCCTGCTCAACGCCGAGCGCAACCAAAACTGGCAACCCCCTTTCACCCCCGACAACGCCAAACTCGCGCTGTATCTGTTCAACGGCGACGTGTATGACGGCATTGCCCCGCGCAGCCTAGCCGAAGAACACATCAGCTACATCCACAACCACGTGCGCATCCTATCGGGGCTATACGGCATCCTGCGCCCGCTGGATTTAATGCAACCCTATCGCCTAGAAATGGGCACCGCCCTAGCCAACCCACGCGGCAAAAATCTCTACGAATTTTGGGGCGACATCATCACCGAGCGGCTCAACAACACGCTGCAATGCGCCGAAGACAACATCGTCATCAACCTAGCATCGCAAGAATACTTCAAAGCCATCCACCCCAAAAAACTCAACGCCCGCATCATCACCCCCATTTTTCAAGACGAAAAAGACGGCAAATACAAAATTATCAGCTTCTACGCCAAACGCGCACGCGGCTTAATGGTGCGCTACGCCGCGCAAAACGCCATTGAAAACTCCGAACAGCTCAAAAATTTTGACCTAGACGGCTACCAATACCACGCCGCCGCTTCCAACGACCACGAATGGGTGTTTCAACGCCGCGCGCAGGATAGGGTGTAGGCAGCCTGAAAACCACATTAGCTATAAACACACCAACAACCCAAGGCAGCCTGAAAACAAGCGAAGCCCCAACCCTGCGCTTTATAGTGAAACAAATCAAGTAATCAGCGAGTAGAGTGTGTGAGCTTGCTCGCGCACCGTTTAGCATGGCTTAAATGGTGAGTGGCAAAGCCACACACTCTACTCGTGTTATTTTCAGGCTGCCTACTGTTGCGCCCATCACTCAATCCCCCACAGCCGCAGCCCAATAGGCAGCCTGAAAACGTTAATCAATGCTAAAATTCGTTAATCCCCCCAATCCCTAAAATCGCCCCAAAAAAGGCAACGAAATCATGGCAAAACAATACGATGTCGTCATCATCGGCGCAGGGCCGGCAGGCTCAATCGCCGCCTTATTGCTGCGGCAACAAGGATTCAGCGTCTGCGTCATAGAAAAACAACACTTCCCCCGCTATGTGGTCGGCGAAAGCCTATTGCCGCTGGGCATGGACGTGTTGGAAGAAGCAGGCGTGCTGCACGTCATAGAAAACGAACCCTTCCAGCTCAAAAACGGCATCGCCTTCACCTATCAAAACCACTACACCGCCTTTGATTTTCGCCACAAACACGGCAAAGGCAAAAACTTCGCCCTGCAAGTGGACCGCGCCCGTTTTGACCACATCCTTATCCTGCAAGCCCAGCAACACGGCGCAGACGTTCACTTCGGCGAAGCCGTCATCAGCATGAACAACAGCACCGAGCCCATCCAACTCAAAATCCAACAAAACAGCGGCATCCAATACGACCTGCACGCCCGCTTCGTGTTTGATGCCAGTGGCTACTTCCGCGCCGTGCCCCGCCTGCTCGGCTGGGAAATCACCCAAGGCATCACCCAACACAACGTCTATCACACCCAAATCAACGACTGCATAACCCACCCCAAATTTGACCGCAACAAAAACCTTATCGCCGTCCACCCCCAACACCGCGATATATGGATGTGGTTGATTCCACTAGACAACCAACGCAGCTCCGTAGGGCTAGTGGGGCAAGCCCAATACTTCAAACGCGCCGAAGACGAAGCAGGCAAACTGCTGGGCGCATCCGAATTGCTGAAAAAATATTTCAGCGAAGTCCCCTTGTTTCAAAAAATCATGCCCCAAGCCAACTGGGACAACGGCTTCCCCTATCACTACATCCCATCCTATTCCGCAGGCGTAAAAGACAACCACGGCAACGGCTTCGCCCTGATCGGCAACGCAGCAGGCTTTCTAGATCCCGTGTTCTCATCAGGCATCAGCAGCGCGATGTATTCCGCCAAACTCGCCGTAGAAGCGCTCACCCGCCAATTTGACGGCGAAAAAGTAGATTGGCAAAGCGACTACGCCAGCCGCCAAGCCTACGGCGCACAAGTATTCAAAACCAGCATAGACAACTGGTACAACGGCTCGCTGCAAGACTGGGTGTTCAACCCATCGCACAGCCCCGAATCGCGCGAAATGCTCTGCGCCGTGCTCGCAGGCTACGCATGGGACAGCAGCAACCCCTATGTGCGCGATGCGCAAATCGCCTAGTGCCAAGCATAAAAGGCAGCCTGAAAGTATCGTTTCCACTTTCAGGCTGCCTTTATCTATTTTTCCCAGAGCAGGCGTTTCGCCGCCTACCACGAGCAGGGGCAAGCCCCTGCACCCCACCGCAACCCAACCATCCGCAGTCCCATTCAGCCATCATAAAAGGCAGCCTGAAACCTTTGTAAAGCCTAAAATAAAACAAGAAACAGTAAATTCTCCGTCATTCCCGCGTAGGTGGGAATCTTGGTTAAACTTAAACAACGGTTTGTTTTTACAATTATTTCTGAATATCAAACAAGATTCCCGCCTACGCGGGAATGACGGCATTTCTTGTGTTTCAGGCTGCTGTTAGAGTTTTGCAAAGGTTTCAGGCTGCCTATACACACCCCAATCAATGCGCCTGATGCGACGTACCATACACAATTTTATCCGTCCACGCCATCGCAATCGCCGACAGCAAAAACGCCAAATGCAGCAGCAACTGCCACATCATCTGATTTTCAGACAGCCGCCCCGCGTTGATAAATGTTTGCAGCAAATGAATCGACGAAATGCTGATAATCGCCATCGACAGCTTCACTTTCAACACCGAAGCATTCACATGGTTCAGCCATTCAGGCTGGTCGGGGTGGTCGTCCACATTCAAGCGCGACACGAACGTCTCGTAGCCGCCAATCAGCACCATCACCAGCAAATTGGCAATCATCACCACATCAATCAAATTCAACACCGCCAGCATCATGGTGGATTCGTCCATGGTGTTTAGATGGGTGATTAAGCCCCAAAGCAGCTTGATAAATTTATACGAATAAATCGCCTGCACCACAATCAAGCCCAAATAAATAGGCAGTTGCAGCCAACGGCTTGCGAAAATCAACGCAGCAAGCAAATTGCGGCGGGGCGGTTGGGTAGAGATGGATGTGTTCATATTTTTGTTTACAAGGTTAAGAGTAAATGAAGATAGGTTTTCAGGCTGCCGTAAACACATATTAGGCAGCCTGAAAACCCATATTCCCGTTTTCAGGCTGCCTATACAGTTGCCAAGATAGAACAACGTTATTTGCTCATTTTCAATTTTTGCCACAGCGCGGTGGTTTGTTTTTTCGCTTCGTCCGACATTTGCGGCATCACAAAACCATCAGCCATATCTTGCGCGGTGGGGAAAATGGAGCGGGTTTCCACCAATTTTTTGTCCATTTTTTCACGCGCAGGCAAGCTGGCGGGGGCAAAGGTTACCGCGTGTCCGTTTTTCGCCGCCACTTCGGGGTCTAGCGTGTAGTTGATGTATTTATGCGCGTTGACAACGTTTTTCGCATCTTTGGGGATGACCCAAGATTCCACCCAAAAGCCCATGCCTTTTGGGGTGAGCACTTCAATGCCCACGTTGTTTTTCACTTCTTCGCTGCGGGCTTTGGCAAGGTTCAAATCGCCACCGTTGCCAGCCACCAAGCAAATATCGCCGCGCGCTAATTCGTCAATATACGATGCGCTAAACCGTTTCACATCGGGGCGAATGGCTTGCAACACGGCGGCTGCGGCTTCAATATCGGCGGGGTTGGTGCCTTTGGGGTCTTTGCCCAAATAATTCAACACGATGGGGAACATTTCGCTGGGTGTGTCCCACAGCGCGATGCCGCAAGATTTGAGTTTATGCGTGTATTCGGGTTTAAACATCAAATCCCAGCCGTTTTCGGGCAATTTGCCGCCGAGCAATTCTTTGCCTTTGGCGGTAATCGCCAAGGTGTTTACGCCTGAAAAATAGGGAACGGCGTATTCGTTACCAGGGTCGGCTTGCTCCAAGAGTTTCAGCAAGGCAGGGTCAATGTTTTTGTAGTTGGGGATAAGCGATTTGTCAATTTTCTGATAAGCACCCGCTTTGATTTGGCGGGGCAAGAATGCGATACCGGGCACGCCTAAATCGTAGCCAGATTTGCCTGTGAGCATTTTGGCTTCAAGGGTTTCGTTGTTTTCGTATAGGTCGTAGGTTAAATCTAGGTTGTTGGCTTTTTTGAAATCTTCAACGGTGGATTCGTCCACATAGTTTGACCAGTTGTAGATATTAAGCGCGTTGGTTTCTCCTGCGCTGGCTGTTGGGGCTGCGCCCGATGCGTTGGTGTTTTGCGCTGGGGCGTTGTTGTTTTCGCCGCCGCAGGCTGCCAAGGCGAACAATAGCACGGTGCTTAACAGGGTTTTTTTCATTATCTTATCTTCTCGTTAAAAGTGGTTAAAAAAGGAAGCGGCATTGTAAAGGCATTGTTTTTAAAATTCAATCGGTTTTGATTTGGGTGATGGTGTTTCAGGCTGTCTATTGGTTGTGTAATATTGTCTAACGCGGTAAACTTGCGAACTTAATTGAATAAAACAATCAAAACCATGAAATCAGCCTTTGATTTGAAATCCGCTCGCTTGGAAGCCTTGACGCTGCGTTTGTTTACGGCAGATTTGGCGGCGATGACCGCGCTGCTGGACGAAAAAGCCGCGCAGTATGCCAAGTTTGCCAATATGCCGTTTATTTTGGATGCCACGCGGATAAATCGGGCGGATGAGCTGGATTTTGCGGCGTTGGTGGCGGCGTTTGCGGCGCGTGATATGCGCGTGGTGGCGTTGAAGCATGGCAAGAAAGATTGGTCGGAAGCGGCAAAGGCAGCGGGTTTGCTGTGGCTGGATAGCGGCAAGAAAACCCATCGGCAGCCTGAAAAGGATGCGGACGCGCTTGCTGATGCGGCTGCCAATCAGGTAAACAAGGCTGATGATGCGGCGGCGGAACAATCGGAAAACGAAACGACAGACCCAAGGCAGCCTGAAAATAATCAGCAGCCTGAAAACGCAGACCATGCTGACCAAGCCGAACCCATCGCAGAACACAGCGAACACACGACAGAACCCGCTGCCGAACCATCCGAACCACCAGCCGCAGAAGCCAGCCCAAGGCAGCCTGAAACCATACAAACCGCGCGTAAAACCGTAGTCGTTACATCGCCCGTGCGCACGGGGCAGCAGGTGTATGCCGAGCAGGCGGATTTGGTGGTGCTGGGTATGGTAAGCGAAGGCGCGGAGATTATCGCCGATGGCAATATCCATGTGTACGCGCCGATGCGCGGGCGTGCGCTGGCGGGCGAATCGGGCGATACAACGGCGCGGATTTTCTTGCAATCCATGCAGGCGGAATTGGTGTCCATCGCGGGGATTTACCGCGTGTTTGAACAGGATTTGCCACCGTCTTTGCACAAAAAGGCGGTGCAGATCGAATTGCAAGACGATGAGCGTTTAGCGATTTTGGCGATTAACGCGAATTAAAAATACACAAGCAGCCTGAAAGTGGGATGGGCGATAGTTTTCAGGCTGCCTTAAATTGAAAAATTGGGTGGTATCCTAAATAAGGATGCTGACTTAATTATTGTTAAGGCAAACAGTATTGATTAAAAACTCTGCAATCTGTTCCTTCCCCCGCTAGCGGGGAAGGTTAGGATGGAGGGTGGTAGGTGGATTAAACAGCCACCCCTGTGCAACATACTTTTTTAGAACACCATCAGAAATTGTTTTTCAGGCTGCCTAAAAGCCCCCCTTTTCAGGCTGCCTATCCTTTTCCCATTCACCATTTAATCTGAAAGAGAGTATTCAAGTGGCAAAAATTATTGTGGTTACATCAGGCAAAGGCGGCGTGGGCAAAACCACCACATCCGCCAGCATCGCAACAGGTTTGGCGTTGCAAGGACACAAAACCTGTGTGATTGATTTTGACGTAGGTCTGCGCAATCTGGATTTGATTATGGGCTGCGAACGCCGCGTGGTGTACGACCTGATTAACGTGATTCAAGGTGAAGCAACCGCCATCCAAGCCCTGATTAAAGACAAGCATTGCGAAAACCTGTTCATTCTGCCCGCTTCGCAAACCCGCGATAAAGACGCGCTCACCAAAGAAGGCGTGGGCAAAGTGTTGAAAGAATTGGTTACCAATTTGAACTTTGAATTTGTGGTGTGCGATTCGCCCGCAGGCATTGAAACAGGCGCGTTGATGGCGTTGTATTTTGCCGATGAAGCGATTATCACCACCAACCCCGAAGTATCTTCCGTGCGCGATTCCGACCGCATTTTGGGTATTTTGCAAAGCAAATCGCGCAAAGCCGAGCGCGGCGAAGCGGTGAAAGAGCATTTGCTGATTACGCGCTATTCGCCCGAGCGTGTGGAAAAAGGCGAGATGCTGTCGGTGCAAGATATTCAGGATATTTTGCGCATTCCGTTGATTGGCGTGATTCCCGAATCGCAAAATGTGTTGCAAGCGTCTAACGCGGGCGAGCCTGTTATCCATCAAAACGATGCGATTGCGGCGCAGGCGTATCAAGATGTGGTGGCGCGTTTGCTGGGCGAAAACCGCGAAATCCGTTTCTTGGAAGCCGAGAAAAAAGGCTTCTTCCAGAAAATTTTTGGGAGATAAGCCATGTCGTTGATAGACCGTTTGTTTGGCAGAAAACCGCAAAGCGCGGCGGTGGCGCGCGACCGTTTGCAAATCATCATCACGCAAGAGCGTGCCAACCGCGAGACCGCCAGAACGCCTGATTATTTGCCCACGCTGCAAAAAGAATTGATGGAAGTGTTGTCTAAATATGTGAAGATTAAATTGGACGACATCAACATCACGCGCGAAGAGCAAGACGGCGTGGAAATGTTGGCGTTAAACATCACGCTGCCCGAAACCAAGCCCGAAGATGGGCAGCCTGAAAAACAAAAGGACAAAGCATGACTTTAACCGAGCTACGCTACATTGTTGCCGTGGCGCAGGAAAAGCATTTTGGACGCGCCGCGCAACGTTGCCATGTGAGCCAACCCACGCTTTCCATCGCCATCAAAAAGCTGGAAGAAGAGCTGGGCTTGTCGCTGTTTGACCGCAGCAGCAACGAAGTGATGGCCACCAATTCAGGCGCGCGCATTGTGACGCAGGCGCGGCGCGTGCTGGATGAAGCGGAAGTGATTCGCTATTTGGCAAACGAAGAGCAAAGCCAGTTGGAAGGCAATTTTAAGCTGGGTTTGATTTTTACCGTTGCGCCGTATTTGCTGCCCAAGCTGATTTTATCCATGCGCCAAGTTGCGCCCAAAATGCCGCTGATGCTGGAAGAGAACTACACCGCCGCGCTCACCGAAATGCTCAAACGCGCCGATGTGGATGCGATTGTAGTCGCCGAGCCGTACGCGGAAACAGGCGTGGAAACGATTCCGCTGTATGACGAGCCGTTTTTTGTGATTGTGCCCAAGGGGCATCGCTTTGAAGAGCTGGACGCGGTTTCCACCAAAGACATCACCGAAGAAAATGTGTTGCTGCTCACCGAAGGCAACTGCATGCGCGACCAAGTGTTAGGTTCGTGCAGCGAATTGGCGGCAAAACAGCGCGTGGCGGGCTTGGCGAACACGCTGCAAGGCAGCTCGCTGAATACGATTCGCCACATGGTTGCCAGCGGCTTGGGCATCAGCGTGTTGCCTTCCACCGCGCTCACGGACAACGACCATTTGCTGTTTTCCATTGTGCCGTTTGAATCGCCCGCGCCCAGCCGCCGCATTGTGCTGGCGTATCGGCGCAACTTTGTGCGCCCGCAGGCGTTGGCGGCGATTGCCGAAGCGGTGAAGTTGGCGCAGCTGACGGGGGTTTCGTTTGTAGATTGATGTTGCGGCTTGATGCTTGCGAACAGAAATAGGCAGCCTGAAAACGATTTTTAAGATGCTGTTTTAGCTTCGCTGAAACTCGCTTCGCTCGTTTTCAGGCTGCCTTTGCGTTGGTTTTGCCGCGCGTTATTAGGCTGAAGCCTTTGCGAAACCCCCAATGACAGCCTGAAACCTAAAATGGAGCGGCGACGGCTCGTTGCCAACATTTATTAAACAGCGCATTATGATTTGCCAAGATGTCGGCGAGCCGCCGACGCTCCATCGGTTACAGGTTTTGCAAAGGTTTCAGGCTTTGCCAAGCGATGCGTGAACACGTTTACACACTTCGCACCATCTGGCGACGACAAGCCATCGCCGTTCTGCAAAATTGCGCGATAAAGGCAGCCTGAAAAACGATTTAACTCGGTTTCAGGCTGCCTTGGCGTAGTGTAGATAAATGTCGTGCAGATAAATGTTGTGCAGACGATTTAAATCGCGGCTTTGAGTTCACGCACCAACGCGCCCACCGCTTGCGCTTCGTTGCCCTGATGCGTTTCCACTTCTTTTACGATGCGGCTGCCCACAATCACGGCATCGGCAACGGCGGCGATTTTGGCGGCACTTTCGGCATCGCTGATGCCAAAGCCCACGCCAATCGGCAGCTTGATGTGTTGGCGCAGCACGGCGATTTTGGCGGCGACTTCGTTTGTATCAAGCTGCGCCGAGCCTGTTACGCCTTTGAGCGAAACGTAGTACACAAAGCCGCTGGCGTGCTGGGCGATGGCTTGCATCCGCGCTTCGCTGGTGGTGGGGGCAACCAGAAAAATGTTGTCTATATCGCGCTGCGCAAGGGCGGTTTGGAGCGGGGCAATGGTTTCAATGGGGTCGTCCACCGTGAGCACGCCGTCCACGCCCGCTTCGGCAGCGGCTTGGGCAAAGGCTTCGTAGCCCATTGTGTGTACGGGGTTTAAGTAGCCCATCAGCACAATGGGCGTGTGCGCGTTGCTTTGGCGAAATTGTTTGACCACCGCCAGCACATCGCGCAGGGAAACGTGTTGCGCTAGGGCACGTTCTACTGCGCGTTGGATGGTGGGGCCGTCTGCCATTGGGTCGGAAAAGGGGATGCCCAGCTCTATGATGTCTGCGCCGTTGGCTGCCATGCTGTGCATCATGGCGAGTGTGGTGGCGAGATTGGGGTCGCCTGCGGTGATGTAGGCAATCAGGGCTTTTTGGCTGCCCAGTTGGGCGAAAGTGGAAGCGATGCGGCTCATGGTGGGGCTTTCTGTGGATGTGAATAGGGAAGGGGGATTATAGCAGCCTGAAAACGAGTTAACGTGTTTTCAGGCTGCCTTGATGTGCGCTTGGCAAGGTCATAACAAAGGCAGCCTAATAGGTTTCAGGCTGCCTTTTATCGCTGCGTTAGTGCACCACCCGCACTTCCAGTGAATTGGTGCTGCCCGTTTCGCGCATCCGCCGCCCGCTGGTAATCACATATTGCTCGCCCACTTGGAACACACCGCGTTCAAGCAGCAGGGCTTCCACTTCGGCAAACGCGGTTTCGTGGTCTTTGCTGGTGGTCAAATTGAGCGGACGCACGCCGCGATACATCGCCATGCGCCGTTGCGCTTTTTCGCTGGGCGTGAGCGCGTAAATCGGAATCAAAATGCCATAACGGCTCACATGAAACGCAGACGAACCGCTTTCGGTGAGCGCAACAATCGCCTTGGCGTGCACCTGTTTGGCAACATAAACCGCCGCGCTGGCGACCGCGTGGGTGATTTCGCCTGTTTCGGTAACGGCACTTTCGTCCACGCCCACCAGCGTGTCTTGCTCTTTCTCCGCCGCCGCGCAAATCAACGCCATTTGGCGCACGGTTTCAAAAGGATACGCGCCCACAGCCGTTTCCGCCGAGCACATCACCGCATCTGTGCCGTCCAACACCGCGTTCGCCACATCGCTCACTTCGGCGCGGGTGGGCACAGGGTTGGTAATCATCGATTCCATCATTTGCGTTGCCGTGATGCTGAAACGGCGCAATTCGCGCGCGCGTTTAATCATGCGTTTTTGCAGCGCAGGCACAGCAGCGTTACCCACTTCCACCGCCAAATCGCCCCGCGCCACCATAATGCCGTCTGATGCCAAAATAATTTCGTCCAAATTTTCAATCGCTTCAATGCGCTCAATTTTGGATACCAAGCCTGGTTGAATCGGCAAGCCCAATTTTTCGCACTCTTCGGCAACCGCGCGGCGGGCAATGTGCATATCTTCGCCGTTTTTCACAAAGCTCACCGCCAAATAATCGCAGCCAATCTTCACCGCCGTTTTCAAATCGCGGAAATCTTTTTCGGTGAACGCGCCCGCGCTCAAACCGCCGCCTTGCTTGTTGATGCCCTTGTTGGATTTGAGCGTGTGGCTGTTGTTGCAGATGGTGTGGATTTCGCTGCCGACAACTTTTTCCACGGTAACGGTGAGCAAACCATCGTCCAGCAGCAGCACATCGCCTGTTTTCACATCGTTGGGCAGCTCGCGGTAATCCAAGCCCACGCGCTCGCGGCTGCCTTCGCCTTCCAACGCCGCGTCAAACAGCAAGGTTTCGCCTGCTTCCACTTGAATGCTGCCGCCTGCGATTTTAGACACGCGGATTTTCGGCCCTTGCAAATCCGCCATAATCGCCACTTCCAAGCCCGCCTGCCGCGCTGCTTCGCGCACAATGCGGGCGTTTTCTTCGTGAAACTCGGGCGTGCCGTGGCTAAAATTAAAGCGCACCACGTGCACGCCGCCGATGCTAATCATATCGCGCAACAAATCCACATTGTTGCTACCCGGTCCCAGCGTTGCCACGATTTTGGTGTTGTGGCGAATGCGCGTTAAATCTCGTTTGATGGCTGGCATAATCCATTCCTTGTATTGCTTGAAAAACGGCGATTATACCGTGTTTCCAGCGGGGCTTTTTGCTTTTAGCGGCGTTTTTGAAAGAAGATTACAGCGTGGTTTCAGGCTGCCTTTGGGGGTGGGTGGATAAGGCAGCCTGAAAAGCATTTTGTTGTGATGGCAGCAATGGATGCAAACCAATTTGAGCGTGATAACAACGTTTCAGGCTGCCTATGGATAATCACCAAGGCAGCCTGCGTAGCGAAGCTAAAACAGCATAACAGCAGCAAACAAACCCATACGCCACTTGCCGCCCTGTTTACGACACTTGCAACCAAAACGTAACAGGTCCATCGTTCACCAGCGACACATGCATATCCGCCGCAAACATACCCGTTTGCGTGGCAATGCGCGCGGCAGATTGGGCGCAAAAGTAGTCATACAATTCCTGCGCTGCATCGGGTTTCGCCGCGCCGGCAAAATCGGGGCGCAAGCCCTTTTGCGTGTGCGCGGCAAGCGTGAACTGCGACACAATCAAAAGCTGCCCGCCTGCTTGTTGCACATTTAAATTCATGCGCTGCGCTTCATCGGCAAACACGCGGTAAGACAGCACTTTGTGCAGCAGTTTATCGGCTATGGCTGGCGTGTCGCCGTGTTGAACGCCCAGCAGCACCAGCAAGCCGTGGTCAATTTTGCCAACGGTTTCGCCTGCAACGGCAACGCTGGCTTGGGTAACTCTTTGGATTAAGGCAATCATGGAATAGCTCGTTAAAAGGTTTTCAGGCTGTCTATTATAGCGGAAATGATAAGGCAGCCTGAAACAGAGTAACGCGGTTTCAGGCTGCCTAAACACAAAAAAGGTTGTTCGGGCAGCTTAACTCAAACAATTAAGCTGCCCGAACAACCTAACGGAGAGATTTGCTCGGGGGGCACGCCAGAAAAGGAGGAGAAAACTGTCGTGCCGCTTGAAAGTTAGAACCTATAAAGCCAGATTATTTAGCCAAATACGCTTCCAAATCGTCGCAGCCTCCGATGTATTTGCCGCCGATAAACACTTGCGGCGCAGTCGCTTTGCCGGTAATCGCGCGCACGGAAGTGATGGAAGCATCACGGCCCAACACGATTTCTTCAAACGCATAGCCTTTTTCTTTCAGCAAGGCTTTGGCTTTGGCGCAGAATGGGCAGCCCGGTTTGGTAATGATGGAAACAGACTCGTGCGGTTCCCATTTAGGGTCAATGTATTTCAGCATGGTGTCGGCATCGGACACTTCAAACGGGTCGCCGTCTTTAACGGGCTCAATAAACATTTTTTCAATTTTGCCGTCTTTCACCAGCATAGAATAACGCCAAGAGCGGTCGCCAAAGCCCAGTTGCTCTTTGCTCACCAGCATGCCCATGCCTTTGGTGAACTCGCCGTTGCCATCGGGCACAACGGTGATATTTTCCGCTTCTTGGTCGGCCAACCAAGCGTTCATCACAAACGTATCATTCACAGAAATGCACACAATGCTGTCCACGCCGCGTTTTTTGAACTCGGCAGCCAATTCGTTGTAACGTGGCAAGTGAGTGGAAGAGCAAGTGGGCGTAAACGCACCGGGCAAGGAGAACACGGCAACGGTTTTTCCTTTGAACAAGTCATCGGTAGAAACATCCACCCAAGCATCGTCTTGGCGAGTGTGGAATACAACAGATGGGACGTTTTTGCCTTTTAGTTCGGCAGCAGTTTTGATTTGCACAGACATTTCAAACTCCAATTAAGGTTTGGTTGATAAATTTGATTTATTGACGCGACGAATTATATATTTTTTTTTGAAGACGGCGCAATTTATAATCGCAATAACGAAAATTACGCCACGCTATATTTGGCTGGGCTTTACAAACGCTTTTCAGGCTGCATCCCAGCGATACCAATTAGGCAGCCTGAAAAGCATAACTGATAGCAACAAAAATGCTTTGACACTATCCGCAATAATCGTTACATTCCTTAACCTTAATTTGATACGCCAAACACCGATTTGACACAGCTTGCGGGTGCAAACAGCTAAACGTGTAAACTCTTCCACGCCCGTTGTACCGTTTGTGTGCAACGGGCTTTGATTTCTGAAAGACAACCAAATGATTACGCTGGACAACGTTTCCAAAAAATACCAAACGCGCGATAAAGGCTGGTTCACCGCCGTTGAACCCACCAGCCTACACATCAATCAAGGCGAAATTTTTGGACTGATGGGCTACTCGGGCGCGGGCAAATCCACGCTGTTGCGCCTGATTAACCTGCTGGAACGCCCCGATACAGGAAAAGTGTTGATTGATAACCAAGATTTAACCGCCATGAGCGAAGCGCAACTGCGCCAAGCGCGGCAAAACATCGGCATGGTGTTCCAGCAATTTAACCTGTTGAGCAACCGCACCGTTGCCGAAAACGTGGCGTTTCCGCTGGAAATTGCAGGCTGGGACGCGGCAAAAATCACCCAGCGCGTGCAAGAATGCTTGGAAATTGTGGATTTAACCGCACGCGCCCAGCATTATCCCGCCCAGCTTTCTGGCGGACAAAAACAGCGCGTGGGCATTGCGCGTGCGCTTGCGCCCAACCCGAAAGTGATTTTGGCAGACGAACCCACTTCCGCGCTTGACCCGATTACCACCCGCAGCGTGCTGGGCTGCCTGCAAGACATCAACACGCGCTTTCAAGTAACCATTGTTATCGTTACCCACGAGATGAGCGTGATTCGCAAGCTGTGCCACCGCACCGCGCTGCTGCATCTGGGCAAGCTGTTGGAAGTGGCGGATGTGCGAGACGGCGTGATTTTGGCGCAGTCGGAAATTGGACGCGAATTGTTGCGCGATGATTAGGGTGGTATGCCTGCTGTGGTTTCAGGCTGCCTTGGGTGGCATACATAAGGCAGCCTGAAAACTATATTGAGGCATGAATATCCACCCCAGCAACCGTTTACCTTTTTCAGGCTGCCTTATGAAACCCACTTATTTCACTATTGCCCTGCAAGCCCTAACCGAACTTAATCGCCCAGCCACTGCATCCGAGATTTGGCAATACATTGAGCAAAACCAGCTTTACCAACAGCTTCCGTTTTACGACGCACAACAAGGCGTGTCGTCATTAGGCAAAACACCGTGGAGCACGGTAGGTGCGCTTTTATATGAACGTGCAAAAAAAGCGGATAGCCCAATTACAACACAAGGCCATCGCCCCAAATATTTCGTGCTAAAAGCCACGGCGCAACCTGTTATTGCCCCCAGTATTTCCGCCCCCAGCGTTACTACGCCCCAAACCCATTTTCACGAACTCGATTTGCATCCCTTGTTGTGCAAATTTTTATACAGCAGCCCCACCTTTTCTGCGCTGTCTTACACCATTTTTCACGAACGCAGTAAGAAAAACCAAAAAGGCGCAGACGCATGGTTGCATCCCGATATGGTTGCTGTGAATTTTGAATATACTGATTTTGAAAACGAAGCCCTGCTCAATTTCATCAAAAAATTTGACCGCTTGCCATTAAAGTAAAGTTATTTTCGTTTGAACTGAAAATTCGTTTGGATTTTGGCAACTGTAAAGAATGCTTTTTCCAAGCCGTCAGCAATTCAAGCTGGGCAAATGAAGGCTATTTGGTGGCATTAGACATGGCACAAGATGAAGGCTTTGTGGATGCGCTGCAAAAGTTAAGCCAAAGTTTCGGCATTGGCATCATCCATTTAGACGCGCAAAACATTGCCCAAAGCCAAATTCTATCGCCCGCGCAGTTCAAAGAAAAAATAGACACTACACCACGGCTTACGAATTGGCTGAGAAAAATAGCGATTTTGCAAAATTCTTGAAAAACATCGTGGAATATGACCCCTATAACGGATACCGCTTTACTGGCGATTTTGATGAAGTGCTAGATGATGAATTGGTGAAATATCTGCACGAGAAAAAGATTTTACGATAGATTTTCAGGCTGCCTATCCTGTAAACATAACCCAAGAGACCTCAAACCATGAACCCATCCCCACTAGACAACCTAAAATCCCTGCTCCCCGAGTTCTACCAAGCCATTGGCGAAACGCTGATTATGATAAGCGTGTCGTCCGCCGCGGGCATTATTGTGGGCGGGCTGCTCGGCATTTGGCTGTACACCACCGCGCACGGGCAAATTTTTGCCAACCGCCCCGTGCATCGCATTCTTGGCACGCTGGTGAGCTTTATGCGCTCGTTTCCGTTTGTGATTTTGATGATTGTGGTGATGCCGCTCACCCGCGCCATTGTGGGCACATCGTTTGGGCCGTTCGCCGCCAGCGTGTCGCTCAGCATTGCCGCCAGTTTTTATTTTGCGCGGCTGGTGGAGCAAAACCTGAAAGAAGTGCCGCGCGGCGTGGTGGAAGCGGCGCAAGCAATGGGTGCATCGCCGCGCACGATTATTTTTAAAGTATTGCTGTCCGAAGCGCGTTCGGGTTTGGTGTTGAGCATCACCATTTTGATGATTGCCATTTTGGGCGAAAGCGCGGCTTCGGGCTTAATTGGCGGCGGCGGCATCGGCAACTTGGGCATTCGCTATGGGCATCAACGCTATATGCCCGATGTGATGGCGGCGGTGGTGGTGTTGCTGACCGTGATGGTGGTGATTATCCAAAGCACGGGCAACTGGCTATCGGCGAAGTTGAACAAACGGTAAGCCATGCGCAATAGGCAGCCTGAAAGCGGGGTTAAGCGTTTCAGGCTGCCTATTTGAGTAAACAGAATAAGGAGTAAACAAATGACATCATAGCAGCCTGAAAACGAAATTTCAGCCGATGCCGCTTGGCATCAAAAAATCATGCACCTTATTCGCGGCCCAGCCATTCCCGCCACGCCATCGCCCTACGCGCTTGCCAACCCCTTGCCGCAGCAAGCCACGCACAACCTGATTTTGGAGAGCGAACCCAGCATCCGTTATTACACCAATATGCATGGGATGATGGAAATTTTGGGCTGGGAAACCTGCCGACAGCATCGCTAGCTGGTAAACCACATTGAACGCAATGACGACAATACTTTTGCCGACCCATCCGTTTTTGTTGGCGCAGAATTGGAACGTTGGCTACGCGAGCATCCGTATGAGCAATACATTTGGGGCGTGTTTTCCGCCTTTGCGCCCGATGCCGAAATAGATTTGAGCATTTTGCCTGATGCCGGAAGCCCCGATTTTTGGCAGCCAAACGCCCAGCCGCAGCATCCGCAAGCCCTGTTTGAAATCGTTTGCTGGGACAGTACTTGCACGCTGTTTATTGGCTTGCCCGATAAACTGGCGCAGCTCGTGGTGGCGGCGTTTCCCAATGCCGCATGCCGGATAAAACAATAGATTAGGCAATAGATTAGGCAGCCTGAAAGCGAGTTTACGCGCTTCTGCGAAGCTAAAACGCTTAACCCTTTTAGCTTCGCAACTCCGCTACACTCCGCAGGCTGCCTATCCTATTTTTTGCGCCCCCGCTACTGCGTTTGAAACCCCGCCTGAAACCCAGCCCCATCCGCCTGCCACACCACCACCCAATCATGCCGCCCCGCCGTGCACAGCGGCAAATACACCCGTTCCGCCCGCCAGCTTCCATCCCCCTGTTTCGCCAAATCAAAACGGTTAAACCCCATCTCCATGCCATCCATGCGAAACGAAGCCGACAGCGATTGCACGCCACTGGGCACGCCCACCGCTTCTATGGTAAACGCCGATTTGGTGCTGGTTAAACCACGCAGCCGCAGCGTCGCCCCCTGCAAAAACGGGCAACCTGCCGCCAACACATCGCATTGCACCGCCGCCGCCCCATTTTCAGGCTGCCTACTTTGCCACCAGCCCAGCATCGCCACTTTTAGCCCCGCAAACACCAGCAGCAACGCCGCCGCCAGCAGCCATTTGTTTTGTTTGGTCATCGTGTTCCATTCCAAAAAATGCGCATCATAACACCAGCCACGTTTAGGCAGCCTGAAAACCCAGAATAGTACAAAATCCCTTGCTATTCAACCAACACCGCATTTCGCTTGGTGATACCCACGCAGCCATGCGCTGTAAATTCTTTAATGATTTCAGGCGCGACACTCAACTCATAAAGCGTCGCCATATTCAGCACATCATAGCCATACCCGCGAATAACGATTTTGCTGGGCGCAATATCAAATAAATTACGCTTGATGATTGTCGTAGCGCACGATTTCACGACTGCTGATGTGGATAAATTCAGATGGCGTAAAGTCTATGGCATCGGTCGTTATCATAGGAAAGCCAATCAAATAATATTGCTGCGCAAAACCCATCAACGCGAACGGGTATGCGATGAGTAGGCGGCAGATTAAATTTTGCCAAGATGCACCATGCTTTTTCGGATAGGGCGACCCAAATACCTGCTTTTCTTGGGCAAATGCGCAAGAAATCTATTTCTTTTAGCCCTTTTTGCGCCGGGAATAGG
Organism: Kingella sp. (in: b-proteobacteria); assembly: GCF_030527935.1. Taxonomy (GTDB): domain Bacteria; phylum Pseudomonadota; class Gammaproteobacteria; order Burkholderiales; family Neisseriaceae; genus Kingella_B. Next base: position 69,744 of record NZ_JAUMZV010000001.1, on the reverse strand, counting down.
GTGATTTGCCCTTTTTGCGATGAACAATCAAATGGGATAAAGCCATTGAATAATTGTCTGGCAAAAATGGCTTGGTTTTGCTGGAAGAAATGGTTGAACCGTTTTTCATCGTCTGGATTTGAAAAAGACGTTTTTTTGAACACGGCATGGTAAGAGTGGTTGATGCCTGTTATTTCTTTTTCGTAGCAGGAAGCAATGGTGATTAAAGTTCGTATGGTTTTTGGCTTTCATTTTGGCAGGCAGCCTGAAAATACCCCCCCATTTCAGGCTGCCTTTTGCTTGCTCAAACACTTTCCCGTACCACCGCCCAATCTGCCGCATCAACCAGTAAATCCCAATCGCCCGCATTCAGTACGCTCTCGTTTTCAGGCTGCCTATCCAGCCAGTCGCACACGGCTTGCCAATAATATCCGTCCGATTGCGTCATGCTTTCGCCGCTTATCGCCGCGCGATTGCGCTGCACCCGCACCGCCGTGCCGCGCTCCATGCCGTGTTCCAGCAGCAGCCAGACGCTGCCTTCTGCGGTGCTGCGGTGTTCGTGCTGGTGTTCGTAGCACCAGCCGACTGCGGCTTGTCCGTCTGCGTCGAGCGACAGGGCGGCGGCGAGCAGAGGGTAAAACGGGTTTTGCCTGTGCGCGGGGATAAACACGGTTGCGACGTGGCTGCCCAGCGTTTGCGCGGCGTGGAAGGCGGGTGCGTTGTGCAGGTTGGCGATGAAGTCAAAAGGCATGGCGGCGGCGTGGTTCAGCACGTTGTCCGCCATTTTTTCAAACACCGATGGCGATGAAAACGGTGCGGCGGCGTAAACGGCGCAGTTTGGCGCGATGGGGCGGCTGTGTTTGAGCAGGTTTGCGCCGAGCGCGGCGATTAAGCTCAGGCGGCTGAGACGGCGCGGGTCTGTGCCGCTTTGCTGTTGCAGCGCGGCTTTGAGCTGTTTGACAGGCGTTGCCGCATTGGTGTCAAAACGGGCGGCGGCGGTAATGCGGACGTTTAAATCGATGGTTTCCATTGCCAGATGCTTGCGGTGTTGCTGCCGCCGAAACCGAAATGGTGGGCAAGGCAGTAAAGGTCGTCTGAAAGGGGGATTGCGCGCCCGCCGGTGTCGGCAAGTGTGCGGCTGTGCAGGGCTTGGGCGAGCAGGGCGGTTTCCAGCGCGGCACTTGCGCCGAGCGTGTGCCCGATTTGCGGTTTGAAGGCAACCAGCGGCGGCGGTATGCCGAAAACGCGGTTTAGCACGGCAAGCTCGGCGGTGTCGGTGTCTGCCGTGCCGATGCCGTGGGTTTTGACGAAAGCGATGTCGCGCGGGGCGAGATGGGCTTGCTCCAAGACGCGGCGGATAAGCTGGGTTTGTTTTTCCACATCGCTTTGCACCAGTTCGCTGCCTGTGTTGGCGGCGGTGGCGATGAGTTTCAGGCTGCCTTGTTGCGGCGCGGCGGCGGAGAGTGCCAAAGCTGCCACGCCTTCGCCCAAAATCAAACCGTTGCCGCCGAACGGGCGGTATTCGTCCGCGAACAAGCCCAAGCTGTGAAAATGCAGCAGCGTCAGGCGGTTCAGGTTTTCTATGCCCAGCACAAAGGCGCGTTCCGCCAAGCCGTGCGACAAAAAGCGGTGCGCCTGCATCAGCGCGTGGGCGGCAGAAGTGCAGGCGGTGGCGGTGTTGAAGATGCTGCGGTTGCCGCTGCGGCGGACAAGGTCGTCTGAAAGGTGCAGCAGGTGGTTTTCGGGCGGCGGCTCGCCCGACAGGCGGCGGTTTTCGTATTCGGAAATCAGATACGCGCTGGAGGCGACAAACACGGGCGCGGTGTGCCAGCTTTCAGGCTGCCAGAGCGCGTTTTCAGCGGCGCGGCGCAAATGCTGCTCGGCGGTGTCGGCAAGCTGGGCGCGGGAAAGGCTGTCGGGCGCAAAGGCGCGGTAGTATTTGGCGCGTTGCGACTGGTTGAGAAAGACAAAATCCAGCGTTTCAGGCTGCCTGAAACCGCGCTGCGGGTTTGCCGCGCACGTTGCCGCCGCGCCGCACAGCCAAGTCATGCGCCGTGCTCCGCGCGGACAAACGCCGCCAAATCGCGCACGCACATCATGTGTTTGCGCACCATGCGGTCGCCCTGCAAACGCACTTTAAAATGCTGCTGCAACGCCACGCTGATTTGCAGCGCGTCCAGCGAATCCAAGCCGATGGGGCTGACATCACCGAACAGCATCAGGTCGTCTGAAAAGTCGGGCAGGTCAAGCGCATCGGTTTTGTCGGCTTCCTGCAAGATGAGTTTTTTTAATTCGGTTTCTAGGGCTTCGGGGGCTAGGGTGAAGGTGTAGGGCATGGTGGGGACTTTTTTCTTTTGGGGTTTCAGACGACCTTTCAGGCTGCCTGAAAAAGGGGCGGGCAGATGATGGAAGATAACGCAAGCTACATTGTCAAATCAACTGGCTGCGGACAAGGACTGATTTCGTAATCATGGCGCAAGCCATAATCTTTGCCCCAGTTACACAAGGTATAAAGCACAGGTAGAAACGTTTGTCCTTCTGTGCTTAGGCGGTATTCCACGCGCGGCGGCACTTCGGCAAATACTTCACGCTCAATCAAACCATCGGCTTCAAGTTGGCGCAGTTGTTCGGTCAGCACTTTTTGGCTGATACCGTTCAATTTTTCCAGTAAATCGCGTGTGCGGTGTGCGCCGCCGCCGAGATAATAAAGTATCAGGCATTTCCATTTCCCGCCCACCAGTTTCATTGTTAATTCAATTGCAGAAAACATTGTTGTTGCAAGTTCCTATTTTGTTTGAAAACTTACCGAAAGGTGCTTATCGCACATTTTAGTTCCTTGTTTTTATTTGATTTTAAAAACGGTAGTATAACGGTTTTCAACGACAAAGGATAAACCGTGAACCTGCAAACCCTGTTGCAAAACCGCCGCTCTACCCGTCATTTTGACCCTGCCGTATCCATTACCCGCGTTGAGTTGGAAACGTTGATTAACCAAGCCAATTACGCGCCCAGCAGCAACAATGCCCAGCCGTGGCGCGTGATGGTGTTGACTGACCCTGTCATACGCAAACGCCTATTGCCCATTGCTTACGGGCAGGAGCAGATATTGACTGCGTCTGCCGTGCTGGTGTTACTTGGCGACCGTGAAGCCTATGGCGAATCCAATTTGCGCCGTATTCATCAGGAAGAATTTGAAGATGGTTGTTTTGATGCAGTTATTCGTGATTTCCTGGTTCAGGCTGCGATGGGTTTTTACCAGCCGTTTGCTGAAACCGATATTCAGCGCAGCCTTGCGCTTGACTGCGGTTTGTGGGCGATGTCGTTTATGCTTACTGCCGAATCCGCTGGTTGGCAGACTGTGCCGATGGCGGGTTATCGCCGTGATGAAATGCGCCAAATTTTAAATTTGCCCGAACGCTATCTTGATGTGATGCTGATTGCGGTTGGCAAGGGTAAGCAGGTTGGGCATCGCACGCTGCGGCAAAGTGCAGTGGCTGTGTCGGCATGGAACAGGTCGCCTGAGTAATAATCACGAATTGATTTTCAGGCTGCCTAAAACCGCACCTGCGTGCGCAACTGCCTGTGATACACCCACACCGCCGCCGCCAGCGACACGGCTGCAAACCCCGCCAGCAGCGCGAGATAGGGCGCGATGCCATGCAGGCCGCTGCGGTTGAGCAGCAGGGCTTGAAACGCTTTTAAGCCCCATGCCATCGGCGACACCCAAGTGAGCTGCTGCATGGTTTCGGGCATCACATGGGCTGGCACCATGATGCCGCCGAGTGCCGCCATCAGGATAATGCCGCCGCCACCCAGCACCACGGCGTGTTCGGTGGATTTGGCACACACGCTGACCAGCAGCGCGTAGCCGAGCGCGGCGGCGGAAACGGCGGCGGACAGCAGCGCGTAGAGCGCAAGGCTGCCGTTCAGCACCAGCGCGCTGACGCCGATTTCAGGCAGCAGGTAACGCCCGAGCAGCAGCATACCTGCAAACTGCAATTGGTTAATCAGAAAATACGGCACGAGTTTGGCGGCTATCAGCCCCGCCGCGCCCGCCCGCGCCAGCCGCAGCCGCGTAATCGTGTTGGTCTGCCGCTCCAAAGCCATCACGTTAGACAGCGGTATCATAATGAAAAACATACCGAAAATCAGCCAAGCGGGCACGCTGTGCTGCACGGCGTTGGGCTTGGCGACCGCGCCGCTGCCCGCGCTCAAATAGTGTTCTTCCAGCATCGGGCGGTGTAAAAACGCGCTGACCGCGTCAAGCTGTTCGGTGTTTTTTTCATCTACTTTTTTCTGGATTTCTCGGCGCACGGTTTGCGGCAGTTTTTTGTTGTCAATTTTGATGCCGCTGCCGTCAAAATAGGCGTTGATGCGCGTTTCGGTGTAATGCTGGCGCAGCACGCCTTTCACCGCCGCCAGCCAAGACGGCTCGGTATCGGGGGCAATGTAAATCTGCAAGGGTTTGCTGTCGGCAAGGTCGTCTGAAACGCGGTTGGGATTGTGCAAAACCAGTTGGAAACGCTTGTCGTGCAGGCCGTTTTTGGCTTCGGCGAGCTTTTCAGGCTGCATCAGCGTTACGCGGATGCCGTCCTGTTCCAGCGCGGCGGCGAACGGTTTGTTGATGATGTCGTCTGAAACGCCTACCAGCGCGATGCGGCTGCCTTCGTGTGGGTCGGCATCGCGGCTCAGAGCCAGCGACATAATCAGCATAAAGGTAATCGGCATCACGAACAGCACAGCCAAGCCGTGCAGGTCGCGGCTGAGTAGTTTCAGTTCTTTGATTAAAGACGCGGCAATCATGGGAAAGTCCTGTCGGTGATTCGGCAATATTGTCGCCGTCATTCCCACGCTGGCGGGAATCTTGGTTGGATTTTTGCAACAAATTGTTTTTAAAATGATTTTTGAATATCAAACAAGATTCCCGCCTGCGCGGGAATGACGGCAGTTCTTGTGTTTCAGGCTGCTGTTAGGGGTTTTGCAAAGGTTTCAGGCTGCCTGATTTTATGTTTCCGTTTCGCGGCGCAAAAAGTCCAAATAAAACGCTTCCAGCGAGCCGTGTCCCTGCTGGAAGTAGCAAATCTTCGCGCCGCTGTTTTGCAACGCCGCATACACCGCCGCCGCATCGTGCGCGGTCTGCATCATGCCGCGATTATCCAGCGGCGCGGCTTGTAGCGCGGCAAGGGTTTCAGACGACAGCGGCGGCTCGGTAACAAAGCGCACCGTCTGCGCCTGCGCGTCCAACAGCGCGTTCAGGCTGCCCTGATACACCAGCCGCCCGTGTTGCAGCAGCGCGATTTTGCTGCAAAGCTGTTCTATTTCAGGCAGATAGTGCGAAGTGTAAACCACCGTTACCCCCTGCCGCGTCAAATCCGCCACGCTGTCCAAAATAAAGCGGCGCGACTGCGGGTCTATGCCCACGGTAATCTCGTCCAAAAACACCAAAGTCGGCGCGTTCACCAGCCCGATGGCGAAATTCAGGCGGCGTTTCAAACCGCCCGACAGATGCTTGGCGGCTTTGTGCGCGTGTTCCTGCAAGCCCGCCTGTGCCAGCAAATCTTTCAGACGACCTTGGTCGCGCATTTTGTATAAAGCAGCGAAAAACAGCAGGTTGTCCCACACCGTAAGCTGCGGATAAAACGCAAAATCCTGCGGCACCAGCCCGATTTTCTGCCGCTCGGCGCGGGAGAGGCGGTGCAGCGGCTTGCCGTCAAACAGAATTGCGCCGCTTTGCACGCGCTGCAAACCCGCCAACAGCGACATCAGCGTGGTCTTGCCCGCGCCGTTGTGCCCGAGCAGCCCCACGCATTCGCCGTCGGCGATGTCAAACGAGACATTATCCAGCGCGGGCTTGTCAGCGCGGGGGTAGCGGTGGGAGAGAGATTGGATTTGAATCATAAAAATGGAAGGATTATCGGCAAAGGTCGTCTGAACGTTTCAGACGACCTTTTTGTTTTATTTCATTTGTTTTAAATCGCGCCACAAGGCTTCTTCTTTATCGGCAATCCCGCGCAAAAAAGCGGCGATTTTGGCGCAGCCGTCTGGCGCGGGCTTTTTGCACTGTTTCACGCACATCGCGGCGAACTGCCGCCATGCGTCGCCGATGGCGGTCATGGTTTCGGAAGCAGCCTGAAAAGCAGGTTCACCGCAGATTTGCGCCGCCTGTTCCAAAAAATAGGCGTAGATGTAGCGGAAGCCTGCACCGCCCGTGCCGATTTCTTCCTGCATACGCACTAAATGTCCGAGAAACAGTTTTTGGTATTTTTCATCGTGTTTTTCAGGCAGCTTTTCAATGTTTTGGGCAACGGTGCGTATGCCTTTTACGCCGACAAAAAACACGGGCGCGAGCATTTGGCGGGCGTTTTTGCCGATGGCGCGGCGGATAACGGCGGGCAGTTCGGCGGCGGCGTTTTCAGGCTGCCTTGGCACTTTCAGCGTGTACATCATGCCTTTGGCGGCAAGCGCGCCTTTGGCGAAGCGGGCGCGCTGCAAATCTTCGCTCGGGCAGCGTTGCACGCTTTCAAACACGGGGTCGCTGATTAAATAATCATCGCCGTCTCTGCCGTACACCAGCAGGTTGTGGGCGTTGAAATGAAAGCGCATCTGCTCGGGGAAGTAGGGCAGCCAGTACACGGAAGTTTGCAGCCCCACCAGTTTGCCCGATGCAAGGGCGTTGTCCAGCGCGGTTTTGCCGTCGTCGGCGCGGGCGAATTTCTGCACGCTGAGTTTCAAGCCGAGTGCGCGGCAGGTGCGTTTGATGATGCTGCGCGGCGGGGTGCGGTAGGAAACCAGCGGCATGCCGTTGAGTTTGACTACGGGCAGCCACACAAAGGTGAGCGCGTGGGCGATGCCGAATATCATGGCTTCGTTGAGCGGGTAGCCGTGGTATTGCAGCAGAGTGGACATCACGCCGCTTTCGCAATGGGCGGTGTGCTGGTGAGGGAAATCGGTCATAGATAAAGGGGCTTTCTGTGGTTTCGGGCGGCAGCTTGGGTAAAACAATAAATAATGGAGGCAGCCTGAAACTGGTTGGGCGGCGTTCATACAAAGTATGCTGTACCCCATTCCCTCACCCGCTGGCGGGGGAGGGTTAGGGTGGGGGTGGCTGTTTGACCTACCACCCCTTCCTAGCCTTCCCCCGCCAGCGGGAGAAGGAACAGGTTTCAGAATTTTTAACCAATGCTGCTTGTCGTCAGCAACAATAAGGCAAGCATGATTTTCAGGCAGCCTGAAACGGCGTTTAACGTTCAATCGGTGCTTTTCAACTGCGCCACGCTGATATTGAGTGCGTCGGCGTATTGCTGCAACACGCGCTCGGGCAGTTTGGCGAACACGGCAGGGTGCAGATGGCGACGCGTCTGCCATTGCCAAAAGCCTGCGGCGGTGGCAAGGCTGGCGATGTCGTGTCGGGCGCGGAACATTTGGTAATACAACGGGGAAAATTCGCCGCGCAACACGGCAGCGCGGGCGGCTTCGGTTTGCGCGTCCAATTCCTGCACGGCAAGCGCGGTGGCGTAGGCTTCGGTGTCCCAGCCGCTGCTGGTAGCTGCTTGGTAATGCCCGCCCTGCGTGCCGTAGATGATTTTTTTGTGTCCGCCGTAGCTTGCGCTTTGGTCTTGGGGAATGTCGTTTATGTCCATGTTCAGGCTGCCTTAAATGGGGTTGGGCGCGGGAAACGGAAAACCGCAGTCGTCTGCATGGGTCAAACGCTGGCGCGTTTCATCAGAAATATGTTCGTGCAAGCCCAATATTTCCGCGCCGTTGCGCCAAATATGCGGTTGAATGATGTTGAATCCGCGATTGTCGTTGCTTTGGTAATAACGGTACAGCCAATAGGCAAATAAATCCGCCATTTGTATCAGCCGCGTGGCTTGCGAATCCACAACTACAGGCACTTCGGCGAAATTACGCAGTTTGTCGTCTGACGAACCCAAATGCTTATAGCTGTAAGACAGCTCTTGTATCATGCGCTCGGACGTGCTTTTGTCAAATAAGACCAAGCCGCGTTGGGCGTTGTTGTGTTTGTAATAAATGTTTCGCAGCGAAGTATCAAAGGAAAAGGCTATATCTTGAAACGCGGTGGGGATAATTTTTGATTTGTCGGCAAACAGCCGTTTTTCAATCACCGATGCAAAGATGCGGATTTGAGATTGCGAATGCGACAACAAATGCAAAATATCGGCAACCGCCTGAGCGCGTTCGGCAGGCGTAGCGGCGGTTTTCCAACCGTCTCTGCCTGAATGCATGGGGCTGCCGTGAAACTCGCATTTCCCGCTGGCAAAGCGGGCGTTGAAGCGTTGCGCTACGGTTTCTATTTTTTGGTCTAACCAGTGAGTTTGGCGTTCAAAAATACTGATGCCTGCCAATACGAAAAAATCGCCGTTCGGGTCGTCAATAGAACCCGATTCATCGGCATAGAGCAAATACATTTTTGATTTTTCCCTAATAAAACAGCCCCTGCATAGCTGCAAAGGGCTGTGAAATGAATGTGGTAAGCCGAGTGGGTCAATCGCCCAACGTTCTGCAAATAAAGGTCAGCACTCTCGGCTTAATGTGCGCCATTTTAAAGGATAGGCAGCCTGAAAGCAAGCTGGCTACACCGCTTCCAGCAGCATAAAACAAGTAGAAAACCGCCCACTCTCGGGTATGTAGCACAATACTTTCTGACCGTTTTGCAGCGCGAAAGTGCGCATAAACTCTTCTAGAATAATGTAAATGGAAGCCGAACCTGTGTTGCCTTTTTCGGCAAGGTTGGTGAACCATTTTTCCTGCGGTATCGGCAAGCCTGCGTTGGCGAGTCCTGCGGCGACTTTGTCGCGGAAAAAGCCCGATGAGTAATGCGGCAGAAACCAGTCGATATCTTCGGCTTTCAGACGACGTTTGGCGATGATGTGCGCGAGCGGTTTTTCTACGGTATAGGCGATAATGTGTTCGTTGAGCAGTTTCACGTCTTGCTTCACTGCCATCATGCTGCTGCGGGCGTGTTCGGCGGCATCGGCGGTTTTCCAGCCGTGGAACGCGCCGTTGCGGATTTCTGCGCCTGCATACATACAGGGCGGCATTTCGTTGGCGTAGGACAGCATTTCTATCCAATGGATTTTGAAATTCAGGCTGCCTGCAACGGGGCGGTCGGCGAGCAGCACCGCGCCTGCGCCGTCCGAGAGCATCCAGCGTAAAAAGTCTTTTTCAAAGCCGATTTCGGGCGTGGCGTGTTCCAGTTTTTTCAGGTCGGTTTCGCTTTGGAAATTTTTGCCGCACATCACGGCGGAAGCGTTTTCCGAAGCGGTGGCAACAGCGGCGGCGTGTTCGCCCGATTTCACGGCTTGGTAGGCGTATTTCATTGCCGCCATGCCCGCCACGCACACGCCCGCCAGCGACACGGTTTCGCACGGCGGCATACCGCTCAAACCGTGTACCATCACGCCGTGCCCCGGCATGGTTTGGTCGGGGTAGGACGTGGCGCAGGCAAGGCAGCCTGAATCACACGCTTCGGGCGCGGCGGCAAACAGGCGGCGCAGGGCTTCGGCGGCGAGTTCGGCGTTGGTGTGGGTGGCGGTACGGGTGGCGGGGTCTATCGCGTAGTGGCGCGAGGTGATGCCGTTGGAGCGCAAAATCATGCGGCGCACGCGCGAGGGAATGCCGCCCGCCATGCCGAGCACGGCTTCCATTTGGTCGTTGGATACGGGCTCGTTGGGCAGAAAGGCGGCGGCGCGGGTGAGATAGACTTCGTTGGACATGGTGGTGTGTGGGTAAGGGTTTTCAGGCTGCCTGAAATGATGCGGCAGGGGTTATATTATTTTCAGGCTTGCCTGTATGTTAAGGCAGCCTGAAACGGATTTATTCGCCCGACGGCGCGGCGTAATAGCGTTTGGCTTGGGCAAGGCGGTTTTTCAACAGCGGGTGCAGCAGTTTTTTCAGCACAATGCTGACGGGGATAACGGTCAGAATCAGCGTAACCAAAAACGCGATATAAACCGCCAGCAGCACGCGGCGCAGCACGGGCGACACGCGCCCTGCCGCCATCAGTAGCCTGCCCCACAGGTAAAAACTGCGGCTGGCGGCTTTTTCGCTGAAAATCAGTTTTTCATCTACCCGCGCCGCGCCCATATTTTGAAACAGCGTCTCATCAAGCGGCGTTTCAGACGACAGCGCGTCGCGCAATTTTGCGCCGAAACGTGCGCCGTCCATCAATTCGTGTTCGGCAATTCCGGCAGCAGGCAGGTTTTTGAAATAGTGTTTGTCGCCCGACAGCAGCCATGCGGGCGTGGTAACGAAACTCGCCGCCGTGCCGCAGGCATCGGTTTTGACGATATTGCCGATGAGTTTCGCGCCGTTCGCCGCCAGCAGTGTTTTCATTTTTTCCTGTGCCGACAGCCACATATTGCGGCAGCCGATAAGCGTAACTACGGGCTTGCCCGCGAGCAGGCGGCGCGTGTCTTCGCGCTGCAAAAAGGCGGTAACAGGCTGCGATGGCGCGAGAAACCACACGGTGTAGGCAATCACAACCACATCGTAATCGTTGTGCGGAATCTGCGGCGGATTGATGGGCGCGGGTTTCAGATGTGCGGATTCGGGAAACGTGTCAAAAAAATGCCAGAACCGCCACGGAAACGGATAGGGCTGCTGCGGCACAAGCGGCACGCAATCCACCGTGATGCCTGCCTGTTGCAGCGGGGCGGCGAATTGCTGTGCAAGCGTGGCAAGCTGCCCTGTTTGGGAGTAGTAAACGATGAGAACTTTGGAGGCGGTCATGGCGAAAGGCAATGATAAAACGCGCAATTATAGCTTTTGTATTGGTTTTTTAAAATCTAAGAACCTGTATTCACGGTTTTCATAGGCATCTTTTATGCCCCAAAAACACGGCTACTGCGTTAAAAATGCGCGCAAGGTGTCCAACCTTGCTGTGCTTTTTGCCTTGTATCCGCGCTTTATGTCATAAAAGATGCCTATGAAAACCGTGAATACAGGTTCTAAGGCAGCCTGAAAAGGGGAAAAAGGGTTTTCAGGCTGCCTTTGAGATGGGGGGCAAGTGCTTGCTTAGCATGATTGTGAACATTTTGGTGGGCAATAAATTGCCCGCCCTACGGGCTGTTGCTTATCGGTAGGTCGGGCATTTATGCCCGAAAAACACGGACACATAAAAACGTCGGGCATAAATGCCTGACCTACTTAGGTTTTACAAAATTTTCAGGCTGCCTTTGTGGGCGGGGGGCAATGGATTGTCCACTCTATGGGTTGAGTTTATGCAGCAAGAGTTGATGCGGCGGCGGGGTGCAGGGGCTTGCCCCTGCTCGTGGTAGGCGGCGAAACGCCTGCTCTGGGAATAAAAAAACGTTAAAAGGCAGCCTGAAAAAGGGAAAAGGGTTTTCAGGCTGCCTTTGGGTTCTTACAACGCGCTTTTGGCAAATTCGCCCAGCGGTTTGCTGGTTTGGATTTGGCTAAATTGCATCACGGTGCGGTCGCCTTGTTTTTCGTGCAGCTCAATTTTGCGGACAACACTGTCGCCGCTGATGTCTATGCGGGTGAAAATTTGGCGCGTGATGGCGGTTTTGGGGGTGAGTTGCAGCGTCCATTGTTGCGCGGTGCCGCTTAGGCTTAGGTTAAATTGTTTTTCCAGCCCTTGCGTGTTGCCGCCGAGCAAGTCCAGAAAAAGCTGGATTTGGCGATTTTGCCCGAGCTTGTTGGCGTTGGGGTTCGTCCACGCGCTGCCTGTCCATTGCATGATGCCGTCGGCGCGCACGCGCAGGGTGGTGTCAAATGGTTTTTGCATTTGCCAGAGCAGCCCTTTTTTCGGCACAAGGGTGAACGCGCCGCTGGTGGTCATGGGCTTGGTAAGCGATTTGAGATAACGCTGCTGGGTAAACGCGCCTTGCACGTTGGCGGGCTTTTGCAGGGTTTGCGTTAAGTCGGCAAGGGAGAATGCCCATAGGACGGGGGTAGTTAGGGCAATGACTAGGGCGAGAAGGTATTTTTTCATGTGGGGTTTCCTTGTTGAATAATGGGGTAAGGCAGCCTTGCCCCTTTGTCCAAATCTTTGATTTGGGTATAAGTAAGCATCTAAATCTTTGATTTAGCTATGTGAACTTATGCAACGCCAAAGGGAGATACCGCAGCGCAACGCGCAAGGTTGAAGACACAATTTTCCACGTTTCAGGCTGCCTGAAACGTGGGGTGTTGGCACACGGCGGCAAGCCAGCTGGCGGGGGTTTGGAATTGCATTTCGCTTGTGGCGATGGCAACGGCGGCTTGGGTGGTGCTGGCGCGGGTGAGTTTTTCGCCTGTGGCGACATCGCGCAGGGTGTAGTCTATGCGTAGGCAGCTTTCAATTTCTACGATGTCCATGTCTATGCGAATGTGTTGCCCGAACTGGGCGGGGCGTATGTATTTGAAATCCATTTTGACGATGGGCCAGCCGTAGCCTTGGCGTGCCATTTCGTTGTAGTCGTAGCCGATGCTGGCGAGAAAGGCGCAGCGGGCGACTTCTAGGTATTTGACATAGTTGCCATGCCAGACGATGTGCATGGCATCTACGTCAAAAAAGGGGATTTCTAGCTCGTGGCTGTGGTGGCAGTAGATGTGTTTTTTCATGGGGTGCTTTCTGATTTGGGAATGGTGCAAAGACTGTTAAGGCAGCCTGAAAATTAAGAAATGCCGTCATTCCCGCGCAGGCGGGAATCTTGTTTGATATTTGGAAATTTAATTAAAACAATCTGTTGTTGAAGTTTAACCAAGATTCCCGCCTGCGCGGGAATGACGGCAATTTAGCGATTTCTTGTTTCATTTTGGGTTTGCAACGTTTTCAGGCTGCCTTGTTTTAGCTTCGCCACTCTGCTTCGCTATGCAGCCTGCTTCATCGCCCCAAAAATCATAAAAATTAAACCATTGCAGCGGGTTGGTGGCACATTCTTGCGCCATGATGTCGGCAAATTGTTGCGCGGTGGCGGCGACTTGGACGGGGCGGTTGCTGCGCGTCCAGCTGGCGGTATCGGCGAAGCGGCGCAATTTTAAATGATAGCGTCCGTTTTGTTTGATGCAAAACAGGGTGTTGATTTGGGTTTTGAGCAGGGCGGCGAGTAGCCATGCGCCTTGTGGCAGCTCGGCGGTGTGCCCTAAGAAATGGACGGCAACGGTTTTTTCGCCGCGCACGGGCACGCGGTCGGCGGCGATGGCGAGCCATTCGCCTGCGTCTATGCGGCGGTTGAGTTCCAGCATCAGGGCGGCATCTAAATCGGTTACTTGGATAAGCTGAATCCGCGCTGCGCCTGCTTTGTGCAGGGCTTCGTTAAAGGCTTGGGCGTGTTGGCTGTGCACGAGTACGTTGAGTTTGAAGCCTTGGTTGTGCGACACCAAGGCGCGGCAGACTTCGGTGTTGCCGATGTGTGAGCAGGCGAAAATTTGCCCGCGCCCGCGCTGTTGCACGAGAGCGTACACGTTGTCGGGGTCTTCGATGATTAAGTCTTTGTAGCGGATTTTGCGCTGCCACACGGCAAAGCGGTCGCAAATGGCTGCGCCAAAGGCGGTGAATTGGCGAAAGGCGGCCATGCGGGGGAGTTTTGCGGCGGGATAGGCGGCGCGTAGGCGGGCTTGATAGCGGCGGATATGGCGGCGAGCGCGGGGGGCGGTGGCGTAGAAATAGCACACGATGAGTGCGATGCTGGGGTTGAGCAGCCATGCGGGCAGGTGGCGCACCATTAGCGTGGTGAGCGCGAGAAATAGGCGGTTGCCGCGTTCGGGCTGGGCGGCCCAATGGTTGTGTTGCAGCGGTTTCATGGTTTCAGGCTGCCTGTGATGCGCCGCCACAGCATGGTGCAGCATAGCCGCGCGTGCATTTTGCTGATGAGCAGATTGTCGGCTAGGGCGCGAAAATGCGACACGCCGTCTTGGGCGTAGCGCACGGGGGTGGGAATCCACACGGGCTTGATGCCGCGCCAATACAGGCGCACAAGGATTTCGGTGTCAAAATCCATGCGGTCGCCCAGCGGTTCTTCGCGCACGATGGCGATGGTGGGGGCGAGTGGATAAAGCCGAAAGCCGCACATGCCGTCTTTGATGTCGCGCGATGCGGTGTGCAGCATATTCCAGAAGTCGGTGATTTTGCGTCCGTAAAGCCGCGCTTTGGGCGCGTCATCGCCGTATTGCGGTTCGCCGCAGATAACGTTTTCAGGCTGCCTTTGCGCGGCGGCGATGAATTGGGGCGTGTCGGCAAGATGGTGTTGCCCATCGGCATCTACTTGCAACACATGGGTGTAGCCACCGATGGCGGCGTATTGCAGCCCTGTTTTCACCGCCGCGCCTTTGCCGCCGTTGCGCGGGCGGAAGAGAACGTGTATGCCATCGCCGCGCAAACCTTGCAGCAGGGGGCGGCAGTCTGGGCGCGAGCCGTCGTCCACAATCAACACGTCTAAGCCAAAGCCGCGCAGGGTGTGGGCTACGCTGCCCACTGTGGTGGGGTGGTTGTAGTGCGGGATGAGGGCGAGTGTTTTCATGGTTTGGCTTTCACGCAGCGCAGCATGCTGTGTCCCAAGCCGATGCCGTCTGTAATCTCGGCAACCGCCAAGCCTGCTTGTTCTATACAGCGCAGCAGGTCTTCGGAATGGAAAATTTTGCTGTTGCCGTTTGCCATGGCGGTGAAATAGACGCTGGTGAGCGTTAGGCAATAGGCGGCGGTTTCGTAGCGTTGTCTGTCCCACAGCGGTTCTAAAATAAACAAGCTGGCGTGCTCGCTCATGGCTTGGGCGGCGCGGCGCAGAATGCGGGTGGCTTGCTCGTTGGAAAAGCAATCTAAAAATTGGCTCATCCAAATGGCATCAAAGCCTGCGGGGAAGGGAGCTTGGTCGTCTAGCAGATTGGCAGGGTGGGCGTGAATGCGCTCTGCGCCCGTTTTGCCGCGCACGGCTTCGCGCATCAAGGCGAGCTGCTGGGGCAAATCCATAATGGTGATGTGCACATCGGGGTTGTGCGCCACGCATTGCAACGCCCATCGCCCTGTGTTGCCGCCCACGTCTAGCAGCCGTTGCACGGGCTGGGCGAAGACGATGTTTAAGGCAGCCTGAAACGCGCTGTCGGAATAATGGTGGTCAAATGCCAGCCATTTTTCCTGCGAGGCGGACGGCAGCGATGACAAGCCTTCGTAAATGGTCGCCCAATCGCCAAACACTTTAAGCCCTTCGGGTTTGCCCGATTGCAGCGTGGCATCTAAATCAAACATACCTTGATAGCAAATTTCTTGCACAAAATCCAAGTTCACCCGCGCCATTTTGTCGTTGAGCAAAAACCAGCCTGCTTTGCTGATAAAAAAGCGGTCATCGCGCATGAGCACCGTGCCGATAGACAGCGACGCTTCCAGCAGCACTTGCGCGGCGTAATCGCTGATGTTTGCCGCCTGCGCGATTTGGGCGCGGGTTAAGCCGTGATGCGCGTGGCTAAGCTGCGCCAAAATGCCGTATTTGAGCATCAGCCGCGACACTTGAAACACAATCGGCGCAAAGGCGATTTCCTGCGCCAAGCGTTGCGCTTGGTTGGCGGTTTGGTGTTCTTGGGTGTAGCGGTCGGCGAGATGGGGGGATAGGTTCATGGGTGGGTCCTTTTTGGGGTTGGGGGGTGTGGGGGTAAGGCAGCCTGAAATGGTTGTTTGGCTAGGACACGGCTTGCAAGCAAGCCGTAGGGGGCGCGGGGGGCGTTTCAGGCAGCCTGAAACCGTTGCCTAATCTGCTACCAATGGAGTGTTGGCGGCTCGCCGACATCTTGCTAATCAGTAAAGCCCTATCTGCTGCGTTATTGGGCGATGGGCCGTTGCCACTCTATTCAGGTTTCAGGCAGCCTGAAACAGCATCGCATGATAAAGCACGCAGGATACGTTTTCAGGCTGCCTATTCATCCTGCCCGCGCCCAAACAATCCGCGCAATCCAATCAGGCAGCCTGAAACACCAGCCGCCCCGAAGCGCAGGCATTGCCGTTGCTCGTGATGGTAAACGCCAGCTTATTTTTCGCCGCATCATGGTGCAACGTCAGCACAATCTCATCATGCGGGCGCACAAACTGCTGATACTTCAACGCTTCCACGCGCGCAACACTTTGCCTGCCCCAGTCAAACCGCGCCGCCAAATCGCGCACCCATTGCAGTTCCACCACCCCCGGCACCAGCGGAAACGTAGCGAAATGCCCGCCAAAATACACCAAATCCAACGGCACGCGCCCTGTAAACACATTTGGCGCGGTTTCTTGCCATTGCGGTGCGGTTTGCGGCGTGGTAAAGGCAGCCTGAAAATCGGCGGCGGCGATTTTGGCTTGCGCGTTGCGCGGCAGGGCGGCGGCAAAACGCCAGTAGCGCGGCAGCGCGGTTTTGTCTTGCGTGGCGGCAAGGTGGCGTTTGAGCGCATCGGCAACGGCGGCGCGCCCCTGTTCGCGCAGCGCGACGATGCCCGCTTCGTTTAACGCTGCCCACGCTGCCACGCGGCGGTGGTGCAGGGCGCAATGCGCGTCTGCCAGCCATTCGTGTTGCAGCAGGCTGTGTTCCAGTTGCGTGAGCGAGACGCGCTTGTCTTCCAGCTTGATGATGCGGTCTTTGCGCCCCAGTAGCAGAAATCCGCCCGCTTGCGGTTCAATCAAATCTGCCGTTTGCACGCGCGTTGCCCACGGCGATTGCGCCCACAATGCGCCGTCTGCATCTTGCCCGAACGATACGCCGCTAAACGGCTGCCACACTTCGCCGCCGCGCCGCGAAGCGATGATGCCTGTTTCGGTGCTGCCGTAGATTTCGTAGGGGCGGCTGGCGTGGGCGGCGAGTTGGGCGGCGGTGGCTTCGGGCAATGCGCCGCCCGATGAAATAATGCCTGCAATGTTCGCTGCTGCGGCTGCCCAGTCGCGCCCGTTTTCTAAGCGATTGAGCACGGCGGGGCTGGCAATCCACACGGTTTTGCCGTGGGTGGCGGCGAGCAGATGCTCGGGGTAGCTGGCTTGGGCGCGGGCGATAACCCAGCCGAGCGTGAGCGATAGGGCGAAGCGGAAGGTGAAGCCGTATAAATGCTGCGGCGACACGCTGCCAACTGCGGTTGCGCCTGCGTGGTTAAAGGGCAGGGCGGCGGCAAGGGCAAGGGCTTCGGCTTGCATTTGCGCGGCGGTTTTGACGATGATTTGCGCGTTGCCGCTTGAACCCGATGTTTTCAAATGGGCTTGGGCGTCGGCGGGGATTGCCCAGTTTTCAGGCAGCCCAGCGTTTTCAGGCTGCCTTGGCGCGAGCAGGGTGGGCAGATGCCATGCTTGCGGGTGGACGAGATTATCGGTTAGGAATACGTCTGCCGTTTCGCCCCATGCGATGTTTTCCTGCGCGGTGTTTGGCAGCAGCAACACCCGTGCGCCCGCGTGCCACGCTGCCAGCACGGCGCAGGCAAACAGCGCGGCATCGTCAAACCACAGCGCGGCGGCTTGCACGTTGTGCGTTTTCAAGCTGCCTGAAAGCTGGAAAACGGCGCGGTTGAAATCGGCGCGCGTCCAGTTGGGCTGGGCGGCGATTAGGTCGGTGGGCGGCAGGGCAGGGGATAGGATTTGGGTGAGCGGGTGCATGGGTAGTGGCTTGGAATGATTGGGGGAAGGGATTTCAGGCTGCCTTTATAGGCAAGAAGCGGCAGCGGGCGAAAATTGTAGGGCGTTCGGTAAATAAAGGCAAACTTAGAACCTGCATTCACTATTTTCATAGGCATCTTTCATGCCCTAAAAACGCGGCTACCGCGTTAAAAATGCGCGCAAGGTATCCAACCTTGCTGCGCTTTTTGCCTTGTATCCGCGCTTTTATGTCATCAAATCTGCCTATGAAAATAGTGAATACAGGTTCTTAAATCTATGGCGCAAGATGAATTGATATACAGATACAAACAGATACGCTAAAATCTATTCTTTTACCAACATTAACATTTATTAGGAGACGATGATGACTGTCCGTATTTCCCGCGTTTTGCTGCTCTCTGCCGTGGTTGCCCTGTCTGCTTGCGCGTCCAAAGGCGAACCTGCTGCCCCCGCCGAGCCCGAACCCAGCCGCCCCGCGCCGCAAGTTGAACATCGCGCCGCCACGCAACCTAGCGGTGGCACCATTTGCCGCAGCATTGGCTCTGCGGTGGGCAAAGGCAAAAACGATGCCTATATGTGCAAGGCTTCTGCCGTGCTCAACTCCGCCGAAGCCCACGAAGTGCTAGACCCCAGCATTCGCGTGTCCTACGGCAGTACCAGCGGTGCAACCAATGTGTCGCGCCAAAGTGCCAACGCCACAGGCAAATCGGTGGACGCAACCTGCCAACGTGCGTTCTTAAACGCCGTTAGACGCTTCCAATCCACCGCTGCCCGCCACCGCAAACACGGTGTGCGTCTTGTGAGCTTTTACGACCGCCAAACCAAAGGTGGCAGCGAATACGAATGCCACGTGGGCACATTCCACAGCTACGTTGTGCTCAAAGGCAGCTACCACTAAACCGCGCAACCACCGCTTGACGGTGGTTTTTTGTAAACCGTTTTTAGGCTGCAATCAATGCCCGACCTACTTAGGTTTTGCAAAGGTTTCAGGCTGCCTATTGGCGCACGCCTTAACACGATGACCGACTTGATTTGCCTAATCGGCACGCCCCAAATCGCCCACGAATACAATCGCGCCTTGCTCAGCCCCGCCGATGCCCGCCGCGTGGCGCAATCGCCGCAACTGGAAATACGGCTGGATTGGCGAGTGAGCCGCGCGTTAAAACAGCGGGCAACGCTGCCCATCGTGTCGCTCAGCCACAGCGCGGGCAACGCGGTGGTGCTATGCGCCAGCGAACCCATCGCGGCGGGCGTGGACATAGAAACCATGAAACCGCGCGATTTCGCCGCGGTAAGCGCATGGATTGGCAACGACGCCGAGCGCAACTACTTGCGCGGGCGCGAAAGGCAGCCTGAAACGTTTTACCGATTATGGTGCAGTAAAGAAGCCCTGATTAAAGCGGCGGGCTTGGACTTTCCCGCCGATATGCCGCGCGTGGGCTATGAAATCATCGGCGGCAAAAGGGCAGGCTGGCGCGTGGACGGGCAAAGCGGCTGGCAGGGCGTGGAGCGGGTGCTGACGGGCGGGCTGGTGGTGGCGTGTGTTTGGCGCGGGGAAGGGGTGCGGGTGGATTTCAGGCTGCCTGAGTGTTGAAAGGCAGCTTGAAACCGAAAATGGAGCGGCGGCTCGCCGCCAAATGGCTTATTAAACATAGCATTGCTGGTTTACCAAGATGTCGGCGAGCCGCCGCCGCTCCATTGGTTGCAGGCTGAGCAAAGGTTTCAGGCTGCCTTTGGTGGCGGGGCAATGGTTGGGTTGCGCGTTGCACGCTTGGGGCGCGGGCGGGAATAGTGGAGCGGCGGTAAATATTCTCCGCGTGGGTACGCCGCGATGCGCGGCGTGGCCTGGCAAAAGATTAAGAACCTGTATTCATTATTTCCATAGGCAGATTTTATGAAATAAAAGCGCGGATACAAGGCAAAAAGCGCAGCAAGGTTGGACACCTTGCGAGCATTTTTAACGCGGCAGCCACGTTTTTATTTCATAAAATCTGCCTATGGAAATAGTGAATACAGGTTCTAAGATTAGGCAGCCTGAAAATGGGTTTGAAGCATTTTCAGGCTGCTTGGGCATACGCTCCCGCGTTTAGGTAGCCTGAAATCTTTGTAGAACGATAAGGGTATTTCTAACCTGCGCGGGAATGATGGCATTTCTGATTTTTAGCTTCGCCATTCTGCTTTGCTTGTTTTCAGGCTGCCTTTGGGTTTAAGGCAGCCTGAAACCGCTATTCCCCCGCCACCGTTTCAACACCAGCGAAGTATTCACGCCGCCGAAGGCAAAATTGTTGCTGACCACATAATCCGTTGCAATTTCGCGCCCGCCGCTTGTGATGTAGTCCACTTTGCCGCAGCGCGGGTCGATGTTGTCCAGATTTACGGTGGGGGCGAACCAGCCGCTGTTCATCATTTCCACGGCAAACCATGCTTCCAGCGCGCCGCACGCGCCCAGCGTATGCCCGAGATAGCTTTTTTGCGAACTCATCGGCACAAAGCCGAACACGGCTTCGGTGGCGAGCGTTTCGGCGATGTCGCCTTTTTCGGTGGCCGTGCCGTGTCCGCTCACATAGCCGACCTGTTCGGCGCGTATGCCTGCGTCTTTGAGCGCAAGTTCCATACATTGCTGCATGGTGTCTTTTTGCGGCTGGGTAACGTGGCTGCCATCGCTGTTTGCGCCGTAGCCGATGATTTCGGCGTAGATTTTCGCGCCGCGCGCCCTCGCGTGTTCCAGCGATTCCAACACCATGATGCCCGCGCCTTCGCCGATGACCAAGCCGTCGCGGGCGGCATCATACGGGCGCGGCGTGCGTTCGGGTTCGCCGTTGCGGCGGCTTGCGGCGTAGAGCGAATCAAACACATACACTTCCGAAGGGCAGAACTCTTCGCCGCCGCCTGCCAGCATGGTGTCAATCAGCCCGTATTTGATGGCTTCGTAGGCGTAGCCGATGGCTTGGCTGCCTGATGAACACGCGCTGGACGTGGGAATAATCCGCCCTGTTAATCCGAAAAAAATGCCGATATTGGCGGCAGTGGTGTGCGGCATCATGCGCACATAAGTGTTGGCGTTAAAATTGCGCGATGTGCCGGTGAGCAGCAGTGCGCCCATGTCGCCGATGTCTTTGGTGCTGCCAACCGATGAGCCGCAGGCTACGCCCATACGCCCGTCTTTAATGCGGTCGTCGCCGAGCAAGCCTGCGTCGCTTAACGCCTGTTCCGCCGCGTCCACGCACAATTGCGACACGCGCCCCATGCTGCGGAGCTGTTTGCGCGTCCAATGTGCAGGCGGCGCGTAATCGGGCAGCGGCGCGCCCAGTTGCGCTTCCAATTCGGGAAAACGCGCCTGCCAGTCCATGTATTGCACGGCGTTTTTTTCGGCACGAAAGGCAGCCTGAATGCTCTGCCAGTCGCGCCCGAATGCGGTAAGGCCGCCGATGCCTGTTATCACAACGCGTCTGGTTTCCATCAGCACAATCCTCCGTTCACCGCAATCACTTGGCGCGTGATATACGCCGCTTTTTCGTCCATCAGAAAACGAACCGCATGGGCGACTTCTTCGGGCGTACCCATTCGCGCGGCAGGCACGGCTTTTAAGATTTCGTCCACAGGCACGTTTTCATCCACGATTTCCGTGTCAATCAAACCCGGCGCAACGCAGTTCACCGTGATTTTTCGTTTTGCCAACTCCACCGCCAACGCCTTTGCCGCGCCGATAATGCCTGCTTTGGACGCGCTGTAATTGACCTGCCCGCGATTGCCCGTGATGCCCGACACCGAAGCCATGCATACAATCCGCCCATCTTGGCGGCGGCGTATCATCGGCATGATAACGGGGTGCAGCACGTTGTAAAAACCGTCCAGATTGGTACGCAAAACGCTGTCCCAATCGTCGTCTGAAAACGCAGGAAAGGCGGCATCGCGCGTCAAACCCGCGTTCAGCACCACACCGTAATACGCGCCGTGCGCTTCCACATCGGCGGTTAACACGTCGCGGCAGGCGGCGCGGTCGGATACGTCAAACTGCAACACACGCGCTTGTCTGCCGATTTCGCGGATTTGCGCGGCAACCGCTTGCGCTTCGTCTCGGCGGCTGCGGCAGTGCACGGCAATGTCAAAGCCGTCTTGGGCAAGGGCAAGTGCGACGGCTTTGCCGATGCCACGGTTTGAGCCTGTGATTAGGATGGTTTTGTTCATAGTGTTTCCAAAGATAAAGGGATTGGGGTTTCAGGCTGCCTTTTAAGGCCGTCTGAAAACTTGTAGGTCGGGCATTCATGCCCGACGTTTTTCACATTTGCCGAGATTTGTTGGGCATAAATGCCCGACCTACCCGCTGGGTTTCATGGGTTTCAGACGGCTTTTCAGGCTGCCTCTGATGCCGTCTGAAAATCAAAAAGGCAGCCTGAAACCCAATATTCAAACCGCCCGCGCATCTTTCGGACTATAAACATTCAACGCCGCCTGCGCCAGCAGCCCGTCTTGCGGCAGCGTATCGCGCACATCGTCGGGCGCGTCTGTCCAGCGCAGTTCGCAGTCAAACACGCCCATGCCGCTGGGGTCTTGGGTGGAAAGGTGGGCGGTGGCGGCGAGTGTTGTGCCGACTGGGATAGAATCGGCAAACAGATTGAGTTTGCGCGTGCCCAGCAGAAAACCGAGTTTCACTTCTTCGCCTGCGCTAATCGCCTGTATGCCGGCAAACGCGCCGATTGCTTGCGCCATGATTTCCATGCCCATCGTGGCGGGCAGCGTGCCGTTTTGCAACAGAATGTGTTTGCTGCCGATATGGGCTTCTACACGCACGAAATCGGCGCGGTGTTCGGTTACGCGGTCGATTAAAACCATGTGTCCGCTGTGCGGCAGCAGAAAGGCAGGGTGTTCTATGGGGCAGGTAAGGCGGTGCATATCGGCTTGATGTGGTTTGAAAAAACGGGATTATACCAATGCGCCCGCAGTTTCATAAGGTGTTAATTTCGGTTAAAATGCACGCCTTTTCCCGCCGCAGAGCCAAGCCATGATTTCCACAATCTGCACTTTCTCTTTCAACATCGCCGCATGGCACGCCGCTTCCAACCGCCTTGCTACGGCGGAACAGTGGCGTGGTTGGGCGCAAGGCAGCCTGAAAACGGAAAACCTGCCCGAACACAAACCCGAGCTGGCATTTCTGCCTGCGATGCAGCGGCGGCGGTTGGGCGCGGCGGCGCGGCTGGTGTGCGAAGCGGCTTGGGATTTGGCGGAGCGGTTTTCAGGCTGCCCTTTGGTTTACGCTTCGCATGACGGCGAGACGAACCGCAGCTTTGAATTGTGGCCCGAGCTGTTGAAAACGCACACCGTGTCGCCGACATCGTTCGGCTTATCGGTGCACAACGCGCTGGCGGGGCAGTGGGCAATCCAGCGCGGCGAAATGCAGGAAAACACCGCGCTGGCAACGGGCGCGGACGGTTTGGAAACCGCTTTGGCAGAAGCCGTGTCGCTGTTTTCAGACGGCATCGAGCGCGTGTTGCTGGTGGTGGCGGACGACCCTTTGAAAACCGAATACGCCGTTGCCGCCGAACGCGCGCCCTTTGCCTACGCGCTGGCGATGGTCATCGAGCGCGGCGACGATTTCCGCCTCACTTTGCAAACAGACGACAGCGAAAGGCCGTCTGAAAACTATTTCGGCGCGTTGGACTGGATACGCTTTCTGCTTTCGGGCAGCCTGAAACACACGCGGCAATACGCAAACCGCCGCTGGCTGTGGGAAAAACGCGCATGAACCGTTTGGATTACTGCCGCCGCTTTTTTGCTACGCTGCTGGGCTTTATCCTGTTCGGCGTGGCAGGTGTGCTGTTCAAAATCGCCCTGCTGCCCTACACGCTCAAATCCACGCACGGCGATGTGCCGCGCCAGCTTGCCGCCCGGCGCATGATAGGGCGCGTGTGGCGGTTTTTTGTCGGCTATCTGCAATGGTCGGGCGTGTTGACGGTAACCTTCCACGGCGCAGAAAAACTCGGGCGCGGCGGGCAGTTGATTCTTGCCAACCACCCGTCTTTATTAGATGTGGTGCTGCTCGTCAGCCACGCGCCCGACCCGAATGTGCTGGTGAAAAAAGACTTGGTGCACAACCCCAGCATGAGCAGCCAAATCCGCGCCGCAGGCTATATTCCCAACGACGAAAGCATGGAAATGCTGGAAGAAATCGAAGCCGTGTTCCAAAGCGGACAAAGCCTGCTGATTTTCCCCGAAGGCACGCGCACAGGCTGGGACGGACAGGTCAAAATGCACCGTGGCGCGGTTTCCATCGGCTTGCGCAGCGCAAAAGTGATTACGCCCGTAGTCATCAAAATGAACCCGCCCAACTTCAAAAAAGGGCAGCCGTGGTACAAAATCCCGCCGCGCAAAATCCATTACGAAATCACCGTCGGCGACGACATCAACCCGCAAGACTGGCTCGCCGAAAAACCCTTACCCATCGCCGCCAGACGGCTCAACGAATACCTGCAAGACTATTTCACAAGGAAAACCACATGAACGACTTAGAACACCAAATCAAACAACTCATCATCGACAGCCTCGCGCTGGAAGACATCACGCCCGACGACATCGGCAGCGAAGACGCGCTCTTTGGCGACGACGGCTTGGGGCTGGATTCCGTGGACGCGCTGGAACTGGGATTGGCGGTGCAAAAAATCTTCGGCTTCCAGCTCGACGGCGAAAAAGACAACCTGCGCGACAACTTCGCCAACGTCAAAACGCTGGCGGAATTTGTCAGAAGCCGTCAGGCGCAGGCATAAGGAGCAGTGATGAGCGAACAAAAAATCCTAAGCGAAGCCGAAATCCGCACCCTGCTTGCCGACACGCTGGTTCATTTGTTTGAAATCGAACCCGAGCGCATCCAGCCCGACACCAATCTTTACGAAGACTTGGAAATCGACAGCATCGACGCGATTGATTTGATCGACCGCATCAAACGCGAAACCGGCCGTAAGCTCAACGCCGAAGACTTCCGCAACGTGCGCACCGTGAACGACGTGGTGCAGGCAGTGTTGAAAGTTCAGGCTGCCGACAGCGGCACAGAACGCTGAATAATGTTTAGGCAGCCTGAAAACCCAAGGCTTCAACGAAACCCAAATGGGCGAAACAATTTCGGTGAAGCGCAAATTGTGTCGGACAGTTTTCAGGCTGCCTGCTGTGCCAGCAAACCGACTGATTTTGTTTTTTTAACCAGCCAAAAGAAAGGCATTTTATGAATATTCGTTTATCCATCATCACCCTAGCCGCTGCGCTTACTTTAACCGCTTGCTCGGGGGTCAATAATGCTACCGTTTCCGATGCGAAGCTACGCGAACGCGCTGCGTTTACTTTGGGCACGAGCCCCGACAAAGTAACCATCAGCAACCGTAGAAATGAAGGCATAACCATTCACTTTACTGCGACCGTGGGCGGACGCGCCACCCAATGCTATGTAACCAACTCCGTTACCATGATAGGTGCGACGACTTCGGACGCGCTGTGTTCGGGCAACGCAGCCAAAGCCGCATTGCGTAGAACAGGGCAATGCAATGATTTGTTGAGAGCAGCAGGTCGTTGCTAATTGGCACAAAGGCAGCCTGAAAACGTGTTTAAGAACCTGTATTCACGATTTTCATAGGTATCTTTAATGCCCTAAAAACGCGGCTACCGCGTTAAAAATGCGCGCAAGGTGCCCAACCTTGCTGCGCTTTTTGCCTTGTATCCGCGCTTTTATGTCATCAAATCTGCCTATGAAAATAGTGAATACAGGTTCTAACTTTCACTCGTTTTCAGGCTGCCTAAACATTTCCATTCCCACCATGACCGCCGCCAAAATTCTGCTCACCCTAGCCAGTCTCGCCTACCCGCTTTTGTGGTACTACGGGCGCGAAAACGGCGCGTTTTTCTGGCTCGCCGCCGCCATGTGCGTCCTGTGGCTGATACGCGCCGCCATGCCGCAAACGGCGGGGCAGCGGGCGGTTGCGCTGTTGCTCGCCGCGTTTTTCGCCGCCGTTTTGGTTTTCAGGCTGCCTGATTCGATGTATTGGTATCCTGTTGCCGTCAACGCGCTGATGCTCGCCGTGTTCGGCGGCAGCCTGTTTGCCAAGCAAACCGTGATTGAACGCCTCGCCCGCCTGCAACATCCCGACCTGCCGCCCGAGGGCGTGCGCCACACGCGGCGGGTAACGCAGATTTGGTGCGGCTTTTTTGTGTTTAACGGCATCACCGCCGCCGTGTTGGCATTATGGCAACACTACGACTGGTGGGCGGTTTACACGGGTATTGTGTCGTATATCCTGATGGGGCTGCTGTTTGCGGGGGAATGGATTTACCGCAAGCTGGTGTTGAAAGTGTGAAGCCATTAAAAAGGAATAATGCCCATGTGTAGCAAGCGGGAAGTAAAATCCTTAGACCATGTGTCGGACGACAAGATTGAAAAAATGGTTCGTTTTATCAAGGTGATGCTGCAAAACGCCAAAGAGCGGGATATTGCTGCTCGGCAACTGCAACAGATGTTTCAAGAAAATTTCGGCTTAGATAGGCGGGTTACGGATAAATTGATTGCGCTAGCGGAATGGGAGTTGGAGCAGGAATGGTTTGAGCGTACTCAATCTTGATGAAGCAGTCATAACACAGGCAGCCTGAAAACGTATTCCCCCGTTTTCAGGCTGCCTTTTTCACGCCGTTTACGGCTCGCCGATAATCAACACCGCATTGCTCCCGCCGAATGCAAACGACGAACTCGCCGCAATCCACCGTTCGTTTTGCCATACGCTGTTTTCATCAGTCAGGGCGATGGCGGGCAGTTCGGGGTCGGGGGTGCCGTCCCAGAGCTGCGGCGGGAGCTTGCCTTGCGGGTTGGTTTCGCGGCTTGCCACGCCCCATGCGAATGCGGCTTCGAGTGCGCCTGCTGCGCCGAGGGTGTGTCCTGTGCTCGGTTTGGTGGAGGTGCAGGGCGTTCGGCTGCCAAACACTTGGGCGACGGCGCGGCTTTCCATGCTGTCGTTGTGGCGCGTGCCGGTGCCGTGCAGGTTTATCCAGCCGATGTCTTGCGGGCTGAGTCGGGCGTGGTCGAAGGCAGCCTGAAACGCTTGTGCCGCGCCCAAGCCATCGGGGCGGGGGGACGACATATGGTAGGCATCGCTGCTTGCGCCGTAGCCGAGAAGCTGCATTGCGCCGCCGAAATCGGCATCGCGGGTCATGACGAATGCGGCGGCGGCTTCGCCGATGTTGATGCCGTTGCGGCGGGCGGAAAAGGGGTTGGCGATGCCGTCCGACAACACTTCCAACGAAGCGAAGCCGTTGATGGTTAAGGGCGACAGGGTGTCTGCGCCACCGCAAATCACGGCATCGGCAAGGTTGGCGCGTAACAGCCGCGCCGCGCTGATTAAGGCGCGCGCGCCCGAGGTGCAGGCGGTGGAGACGGTGTAGCGCAAGCCTTGCAGGCCGTACACTTCGGCGACAAATTCGGCGGGCGCGCCCATGGTGTGCTGCAATTGGTTAAACGGTTTGTCCGCCCAGACGCCGCCGTGGGAGACGTGTTCAAACAGCGGGATATTTTCGTCTGCGCCGCTGGTGGACGTGCCGATGACCACGGCGACGCGGTGGCTACCGTAGCGGGCAACGGCGGCGCGAATGTCGGGCTCGATTTGCGCGAGGGCGTGCCAGAGTAATTGGTTGTTGCGGCTGCGGTGTTCGGCGGGGAGGTCGTCTGAAAAACCGCGTAAAGGTTCATTGACTACACCGAACGCATAATTTTTGCCGCGCACCCATTGCGCGGAAAACGTCAGCGGGCTGCCGGCACTCGGATTGAGCAGCGCATCAATATGGGTTTGCAGTCCGCTGCCGAGTGCGCTGGTTACGGCGGGGCGGGTCAGGTAAACGGGGGTGCTCATGGTTTATTCTTCAATGGGTTGGACTGTCCAGCGGGTTTGGTCGGGGAACGAGATGTCAAAGCGGCTGCCGCTGTGCGCCACGCACCACAAATCGCGGTTGCGGTAACGGAATAGTGCGCTGCTGCCTGTGGGGCAGAAGGTCTGGCGGCTTTCAGACGACGTTTCAGGCTGCGTCTGTTGCACATCGGGATACAGCGTTTCGGCGCGGTCGGCGGCAATCAGCGGCAAAAGCGCGGCAAACAGGTGGCGCGAGCGGGCGTTGGGCATGATAAAGCCGTCGTTTTTCCAGCCGCGCGGGGTAACGGTCTGCCGCGACACGGGCGCGCCGAGCGCGTCGGTCTGCACAAAGCGGATGCCGTCTGAAAGCTGCTCCACCGCCAACAGGCTGGTCTGCACGGCTTGCCCTGCGGCATCGGTCTGCTCCAATTTGAACCATTGCGCCTGCTGCGGCAGCGCGGGCAGGGTTTGCGGGTGTGGCAATGTGGTACAGGCGGCAAGGGCGAGCAGGGTTGCGGTTATCGGGATAAGGCGCATGGGGTTCCTTTGGGTTGGGGGTTTCAGGCTGCCTGAACGCGGGAATGGATGGCGGCAGCCTGAAATGGTTGCTTCGCGTTTCCTACGGCTTGCTTGCAAGCCGTGCGCTGGCAAAATAATTGGGCTGATGCGTTTTCAGGCTGCCTTTCAGATGACATGAAAGGCAGCCTGAAACTCTTTACTGCTTACTCAAACGCTAAATCCCCCACCACCTCCGCCAGCGTGTTCAGCCGCTGTTCCGATTTTGCGACAAACGGGTTTTCCGTATCCCACGCATAGCCTGCGAGAATGGCGGAAATCATGCGGCTGATTTCGGGGGCGCGGTTGGGGGCGTACACCACGTTTTGGAAACGGTTGTCGTACCAGCCGTCCACATAGGTGCGGAAGGCGTTTACGCCCACCATCAGCGGTTCGGCGAACTCGGTCTGCCAGTCTGCCGCGCCGCCTTTGAGCTGTCGGGCGAGCAGGTCGGCGGCGAGTTTGGCGGAGTGCAGCGCGATGGTTACGCCCGATGAGAACACGGGGTCAAGAAACTCGGCGGCGTTGCCCAAGAGTGCGAAATGTTTGCCGTAAAGGGCTTTGACGTTGGCGGAATAGCCTTGGATGCTGCGGTAGGGGAAGCCGTTTTCCCATTCGGAATGTTGAAACAATCCAACGAGATTGGGGCAGTCGGCAACCATTTTTTTCAACACGGCTTCGGGTTCGCCCGCGAGTTTGTCGGGCGTGCCGACCACGCCGAGCGAGCAGGTGTTGTCGCCGAATGGGATTGTCCAAAACCACACGTCGCGGTGCTGCGGGTGGGTGGTAATCAGGATTTTGTTGCGGTCAAAATCCGCATCGGCGGCGATGTTGTCGGTGATGCGGGTGAAATGCGCCATGCGCGGGGGCAGGTGGGACGGGGTTTC
This sequence comes from Kingella sp. (in: b-proteobacteria), assembly GCF_030527935.1. Taxonomy (GTDB): domain Bacteria; phylum Pseudomonadota; class Gammaproteobacteria; order Burkholderiales; family Neisseriaceae; genus Kingella_B. Next base: position 40,888 of record NZ_JAUMZV010000001.1, on the reverse strand, counting down.
CAAGTCCAGCAGGCGCGGCAGCACGCGCCCGTAGCCGCTGGCATCTAAAACAAAGCGGGCGGTGAGTTCGTATTGTTCGCCTGTGTCGGTTGCCACGTTCAAACGCGCGGTGTCGCCGCTGTTGTCAAACGCGGTTACGCCGTGCCCGAAGCGCACTTGAACGCCCTGTTTGGCGGCTTCGTCTATCAGGATTTTGTCAAACACTTCGCGGCGCACTTGGAACACCGTGCCCGGCCCGGCGGTGAATTTGTCGGTGAAATCAAACGCGGTGCGGCGGCTGCCCCATGCGAACGCCGCGCCGTTTTTAAACTGAAAGCCTTTTTCGGCGCGTACGGCATCGGCAAAGCCCGCTTCTTCCAGCATTTCCATGCAGTACGGCAGCAAGCTCTCGCCGATGACGAAGCGCGGAAAATGCTGTTTTTCCAGCACGCATACTTTAAAGCCTTGCTTGTGCAGCAGCGCGGAAGCCACCGAGCCTGACGGGCCTGCGCCGATAACGGCAACATCAAATTGGGGGTGGGACATAATGAAACTCCTTTCGCAGATAAATGGTTTGGCATAAAGGCGTAATTATAGGATCTTGCAAGGCAGCCTGAAAATGGGGGAATGGGGTTTCAGGCTGCTTTTTGTTGAGTGGGTTGGGTATTGATGCACGGATAATGCCCGATTTGCTTTACTTCAATGAAAAAAGCAGACTGAAAGACCGTCTGAAAGATGCATTTACCGCTTTCAGACGATCTTTTGCATCAATCCTCCAACAACGCCCCTGCCAGCCAGAGATTAAACCCCACGCCGATGGTTACCGTCAGCCCGAATGCGGCGACGGCGGGCGTGCTGCTCAATGCAAGCAGGGCAAAGGAAATGGCAGTCGTGGCGGCAGCGAGCAGCATTCCGCCCAGCCGTGCGTTGGCGGGGTGTTTGGCGGTGAGCGCATAGACGGCGTAGTCCGCGCCAATGGCGGAAACGAGCAGCAACCCGAACATGGCGAACAGGCTCACGGGTATGCCCAGCCAGCCGAGCGCGGCAACGGTGCAGACGGCGGCAGCGAGCGGCACGGCAAGGATTTTGCTGCCGCGTTTTGCGCCGAACATCTGCCACAAGAGCAGCCATGCCAGCGCGTAGGACGCGAGTTTGAGCCATGCGGCTTGGTTGCGCGTGTGGTGGAATAGGTCGTTGAGATGGGCGCGTTTGTCTGCCCAATGTGTGCCCGAAACGCTTTGCGCGGCGGCGCGGACGGCGGCTTCGTCGCTTACGCCGTTCAGGCGCACGACGGCGGCGTAGCGTCCGCGTTCCACTTCGCCCAAATACAGCGGCTGCCATGCTTGGGCGAGCTGGGTTTTCAGGCTGCCTGAAAGCATAAGTGGCGGTGTGTCGGCGGCTTGGTTCAGGGCTTGGCGCAGGGTTTGGCGCGGTATGCCGATGTCGGCAAGCGGCTGCCAATTTTCAGGCTGCTTGGCGAGTTCGCGCAGGCGGTTTTGCAGTTTTTCCTGTTCGGATACGGGCATCACAAATTGGTCCAGCGACTGCGTGCCGCCGAGTTTGCCTTGGACGATGAGCGGTTGCAGGGCGCGGTTGAGTTCGGCGTTTTTGGCCAGCAGCGCGTCTTCGCTGTCGGCTTCGGCAACGATGTAGCGGCCGCCGAAATCGGTGCCGCTCAATTCGCCGATGCGCTGCACTTGCGCCAGCATTTCGGGCGGCATATTGACCCATTGGCGGATGTCGTCGCGCCAGTCGCTGCGCCACAAGCCCGCCGCCAAGAATATGCCGCCCAATACCAGCCAGCCGCGTTTGTGCAGACGCTTGTTCAGACGACCTTGCAGGCGGAGCAGGCTTTCCGTCAAACCCGTAAACGGCACGGTTTTTGCCTGATAACGGCGAAACAGCGGCGGCAGCCACAACACGGTTGCGCCGAACGCGCCCAAGAGCGCGAAGCCCGAGAACACGGCGGTTTGGCGCAACACGGCAAGCGGCGTGAGCCACAGCAGCGCGTAGCCCAACACGGTAATCGTCAGGCTCACGGCAAAGCTGGGCAGAACGTGTTTCATCGCGCTTTCAGACGACCATTTTGCCGAAAGGTCGTCTGAAAGCCTGTTTGCGCCGAATACGGACGGCGCAAGCCAATGCAGCGGAAAATCCACCAGCATGCCGACCAAGCTCGTGCCAATCACAATCGTCAAAATATGCACTTCGCCGAACACCGCCAACGCCGCCGCCAGCCCCGTGAGCATGCCCGCCGCCAGCGGCAACGCCAGCCAGAACACGCGCAGGCTGCGGAACACCCACAGCAGCAGCGCGAACGTTGCCAGCGTGCCGAACAAGCTCATGGTTTGGCTTTCCGCTTCGGCGGCGGATTTGGACGCGGCGGCAAACAGCGCACCGCCCGCCGCAAGCGTTTCCGCGCCGTGCTGTTGCGCGATGGCGCGGCTGTTGTTTATCAGCGGCAGCAGGCGGTCGTTGCCCGAAAAGTTATTGCCCGTTTTCAGACGGCCGCGCAGCCACACCCACGTTTTGCCGTCCGCTTCGGTGAACAACATGCCGTTGTCCATATTCCACTGCAAACGGCTCTGCGGATTGGCTTTTGCTGCCACAAACCGCCCGAAGCCCAGCCAGTCCTGTTCCAGCGACAAGGGCGAGACGGCGGCAAACGGGTTCGCCGCATCTTCGGCGCGGGCTTGGAAATACTGCTTGGGATTGTCCGTCAACAGATTCGCCTGCTCCTGCGGCAGCGTTGCCAACGCCAGACGCTGCATATCGGCGCGCACGCTGTCCAAATCGGGCGTGATGCTGCTGTCCACCGACTCAAACACGCCGCTTTCGCGCCATTTCGCCGCAATCGCATCGGCAGCCTGAAAAGCGTGTTCCGCATTCGCGCTGCCAGCGAGCAAGACAATCTGCTCATTGAGCTGCGCTTCGCCTGCTTTATCGGCGGCAACCAGCAGCGCGTCGGGCTGCTGCTCGGCGGGGAGCAGGGCGGTCAGGTCGGTTTGCAGCCAGTTGCGGGTGGCAACGGTGTAGGCGAGAAACAGGCAGAGCAGTAGGGTGAAGAGTGTGTAGAGATGGCGGAGTAGCATGGTGGGGAGAAGGAGAGATGGGGAGTGCAGCCTGAAATGGGTGTTTCAGGCTGCCTGATGATGGGCGTTTAGGCGCGAATGGTGTTGCTGAATAGTTGGGCTGATTTAAGCAAGATAACCGTTGCTCATCCCGCCCAATCATACAAAGGCAGCCTGAAACTTTTGCAAAACCCCCAGCGGCAGCCTGAAAAATAAGAAATGCCGTCATTCCCGCGCAGGCGGGAATCTTGTTTGATATTCAGAAATTTTCGCAGAAACAATTCATTGCACAAACTCTACCAAGATTCCCGCCTACGCGGGAATGACGGAGCATTGACTATTTCTTGTGGCATTTTTAGGTTTTGCAAAGGTCTTAGCCTAAAACCCATTTTCGCTTCGCAGAAGCTCGTAAACTCGCTTTCAGGCTGCCTATTCTGCATTTTCCAGCAGCCAAGCCACATAACGTGCTACGCCTTGTTCTACGGTGTAAAAATCATCGGCATAGCCTGCGGCGCGCAGCTTGCTGGTGTCGGCTTGGGTGAACGATTGGTATTTGCCCACCAAGTCTTCGGGGAAGGGGATGTAGCGGATAAGTTGTTGTTCTACCAGTTGTTCTAATGACAATGTGGGCTTGCCTTCGGCGGCGCGGCAGGCGTTTACGGTGGCGGCGGCAAGGTCGTTAAACGGCTGGCTGCGCCCTGTGCCCAAGTTGAAAATGCCTGATTGGGCGGGGTTGTCCCAAAAATAGAGATTAACTTTGGCAACGTCTTCCACGCTGATGAAATCGCGGCTGTGCTCGCCGTTGCCGTAGTTTTCGTATGCGCCAAACAGGTTTACATAGCCTTGGCGGCGGTATTGGTTGAAATGGTGAAAGGCGACGGATGCCATGCGCCCTTTGTGTTGCTCGCGCATGCCGTAAACGTTGAAATAGCGAAAGCCGACCACTTGGGCGGTTAAGCCCTGCGCGATGCGCTGGCGAACCACTTGGTCAAACAGGAATTTGGAGTAGCCATACACGTTGAGCGGTTTTTCCAGCGCGCGCTCTTCGCGGAAGTCTTCGCCTTTGCCATACACTGCTGCGCTGCTGGCGTAAAGCAGCGGGATGCGCTCGTCTTGACACCAATCCAGCAAATCTAGGCTGTATTGGTAGTTGTTTTCCATCATGTATTGCCCGTTGTGTTCCATGGTGTTGCTGCACGCGCCTTGGTGGAACACGGCGCGGATGTCGTGTGGCAGCAGGTGTTCGCGCACTTGGCGGATAAATTCGTGTTTGTCCAGATAATGCGCGATGTCGCAATCGGCTAGGTTGCGGAATTTGTGTCCGTTGGTTAGGTTGTCCACGGCGATGATGTTGGTTTCGCCGCGCTGGTTCAGGGCTTTGACGATGTTGCTGCCGATAAAGCCTGCTGCGCCTGTTACGATGATGGTCATGGGGTTACTCCTTGATAAATAAAGATGGTTAGGCAGCCTGAAAACGGGGGTTGGCTATTTCAGGCTGCCTTATGGTTTTCAGGCTGCCTATTTATGCGCAATCAACGCCAGCCCGCTTAACGTCAGCACCACGCCCAACGCCTTGTGCCACGAAAACGGCTCGCCAAACAGCAGCATGCCCGTGGGCGCAAGCATCAACGCTGCCATGCCCGCCACCGCCATGCCCGACTATTGCACCGCGCCGCCCGCGTGATACGTCAGCAAAAAGCCCAGCTCAATAATCATCGTGCCACCCGCCACCAGCCAAATTTTCCAGCCGCCCAGCAGCGTGGTGGCATCGGCGGCGCGGGCTTCGCCAAACAGCGGCATCAGCAGCAGCGTCATCAGCCATGCCGCGCCGTAGATTAAATTCAGCATCAGCATGGGATTGGCGTGTTCGTTGTTCAGCGATTTTTGTCCGATGTGGTAGGCGCAAGTGCCCAGCGCGGAGAGTAGTAGAAAAAGATAAGCAGGTTTCATGATGGGATGTTTTGGGGTTTCAGGCTGCCTTTGGGGCGTGATAACAAGGCAGCCTGAAAGCGAGTTTACGGGCTTCTGCGAAACTAAGAACCTGTATTCACTATTTTCATAGTCATCTTTTATGCCCTAAAAACGCGGCTACCGCGTTAAAAATGCGCGCAAGGTGTCCAACCTTGCTGTGCTTTTTGCCTTGTATCCACGCTTTTATGCCATCAAATCTGCCTATGAAAATAGTGAATACAGGTTCTAAAATAGAATTTACGCCGCCAACGCCTGTTCCAACTCGGCAAACGAACACACCGCCGTGCCCAGCTTGGCAACCACCACGCCCGCCGCCGCATTTGCCGTGTGCATGGCTTCGGGCAGTGTGTAGCCAGCGGCAAGGCATAGCCCCATCGCGGCAATCACGGTGTCGCCCGCGCCCGATACGTCATACACTTCTTGGGCGCGGGTAGGCTGGTGGGTTTGCCCATCGGCGCGGTAAAGCGTCATGCCTTCTTCGCTGCGCGTTACCAGCAGCGCATCCAAGCCCAGTGTTTCGCGCAAACCTTGCGCTTTGGCGGTTAAGCCCGCTTCGTTTTCCCAGCCGCCAGCGGCTTCGCGCAATTCGGCGCGGTTGGGCGTGAGCAGCGTGGCACCCGCATATTTGCTGAAATCCGCGCCTTTTGGGTCGATTAACACAGGCTTGCCAGCGGCGCGGGCGGCGGCAATCATGGCGGCGACTTCGTGCAACACGCCTTTGCCGTAGTCCGACAAAATCACGGCATCGTATTGCGCAACCAACTCGGCATAGCGTTGCTGCACGCTTTTCAGGCTGCCTAAATCGGGCATTTTTTCAAAATCCAAACGGATAAGCTGTTGATTGCGCGACAAAACGCGCAGTTTAAGCGTGGTGGGCGCATCGTGGCTGCGAATCAAATGGTTGGCGATGTTGTCCTGCGCAAGCAGATGGGCAAGGCTATCGGCGGCTTCATCTTCGCCCACCACCGCCAATAGCGCAACCTGCCCGCCCAGCGCGGCGATATTGCGCGCCACATTCGCCGCACCGCCCGCGCGATGCTCGGTTTGCCCAATTTTGGCAACGGGCACGGGGGCTTCGGGCGAAATGCGCGATACATCGCCAAACCAATATTGGTCTAGCATCACATCGCCTGCCACCAGCACTTTGGCAGCCTGGAAACGGGATAGGGCGGGCATCAAGTTGGGCATTTTGCGCTCCGAGAACAAGGAAATAGGGTGGGGATTGTACCGCGCGGGGTGGGGATGGGCAAAGGTTGGGCAGCCTGAAACGTGGTTTAGCCGTTTTCAGGCTGCCTTTTGTACCATAAGGAACTTCTTTACCATTCAAATAACTTACTTGTGCATATGCATTTGGCGGCAGAGTTTTACCTACATGAATTTCTGATTCTCTTGGTGTAGGTCTTTTTGGTTGAGCTCGTGTTGCTTGTGATTGAGATGATTCAGTCGCATTATTAGTAGCTTTGACGTGCCCAGAGCCAGCTGTCCATGTTGCTGTTCCACTTTTAGCAAGCGTAGCCTGCATAGGTAGGGTGTGTGGCTTTGCCACGCACGCGGTCTTTGCCATTTGGTAGGCAGCCTGAAATCTAATGCCGTTTTCAGGCGTTTTTTTTGGTTTTCAGGCTGTCTTATGCCATCCAGCAGCCTGAAACCCGCTTTCCGCTATTTCCCGCGCTTGCCCGTTGCCCAGCGTTCCGCCCATTCCAACGCCATCAGCCCCAGCAACACCGCCGCGCGATGGTTCCATTTGGCGGGCAACATCGCCAGCTTCAAGCCATCCGAATGGCGCACCACCTCGCCCGCCACATCCGCCAGTTGCCAAGCTACGCCACCCGATTTTGCCTGCGCTGCCTGCTTGCGTTGCGCCGCTTGTTGCTGCGTGTAGCGCAGTTTGGCGCGGGCTAAATCGCATTGCAGCAGCAACAATTCTCGTTGTTCTTGTTTACTCAACATCGCGCGATGCTCCTGTGGGTTGGGATTGGTTGCTATCCGCGTCCGCTTCGCCTGCTTTCAGGCTGCCTGAAAGTGCTGCCAAGTCTTGTTGCAAGGCGGCAAGCGTTTGCTGTATCTGCGCCGTGTTGCGCTGCCAAATGCGTGGAATGCGCCACAGCAACAGCCACATCGCAGGCACGCTCGCCGCTGCCACGCCAAAAAACAGCCACATCTTCGCCTGCGCCGTCAGTACCACATTCAGTCCCAGCAGCACCGCCACCAGCATCACCAGCAGCAGCACCGCCGCCGCAGCAATCAGCGCAGCAATCATCAACACGCCGCGCATCTGCTCGTTGACATCCATTTGCAACACGCGCAGCCGCAGCAGCAACAATTCGCTGCCTTGCGCAGCCACGGTTTTTAATGTGGCTAAATCTTGTTTGATACCCATTTCAGGCTGCCTTTATGTTGTTTAAATTATTCGGTGTTTGCTATCGGTTTCAGGCTGCCTCATAGTGCAAAGGCAGTCTGAAATCTTTGCAAAACCTGCAATTGGTGGAGCGTCGGCGGCTCGCCGACATTTGGCTAACTCGTAAAACTCTGTTGAATACACCATTTGGCGACGAGCCGTCGCCGCTCCATTTTTAGGTTTCAGGCTGCCTCTAACCTAACCAAGGCAGACTGAAAACCGTAATCCACTATTCCGCCCGAAAGTCATCCATCTCGCACAAAAATTGCGGTTTGATGATGCCGCGCAGCTTCGCCGCTGGGATGATAATCGTATGCTTGCCCCAATCGTGCTGAAACTCAAACAGCAAGTCGCCTTGGGCAAAGCCCCAGTTATCAGATGGTTCAAATTCCGTGCCTGCTTTATAGCCCAACTCTTTGTTTAACGCGGCGATGTCCTTGCCGCCATACGCCACGTCAAATCAATTGACCCATTTCAGGCTGCCTGATGCGGTTAGGCAGCCTGAAAATGATGGTGGCAATCTTACGCCAATTTATGCAGAACCCGTATTCATGCGTGATGAATACGGGTTGATTGCGCTGTTTCTATTGTGTGTTTACAAGGCGGCGCACACAGCGGCAGCCTGAAAACGCATCGCTTATTTGCGGTTCAACAACACGCCCACCACCAAGCCCGCCAACGCCGCAAAGCCCATCGCGTAATACGGTTTTTCGTTGATGTATTCATCCGCGCGTTGCGCATGGTGTTTCACTTGTTCCACCGCGCGGGTTTCCAAGTGTTGCAATTTTTCCTGCGCCGTGCCCAAACGCGCTTGCAAGCGGGTTTTCAACGCCTGCGTTTCTTCCGTGCTGCGCTCCACGCCCGATTGATACAAGTTTTCCACTTCGTTTAACACGGTGCGGATTTCGCCCAGCAAGGCTTGTTTTTGCGCTTCAAAATCAGATTTCATCGTATGACTCCTTGTGTTTACACGATGCCAACGCGGCAACGCTGGGCGCATATTAAGGCAATCGCGTTAAGCCATACAAGCAACTTTACCCAAATAAGCAAAGCATTGAGTCTTGCCAAACAGCATTTCAGGCTGCCTTTTCAGGCTGCCCTAACCTCCCCGCGCCCTTTCTGCGCCTTAAACTTCCGCTTCATCACCGCCAGCACTTCCTTATCGCAAAACCACACCTGCTCGGGCAGCCACACCGCGCCGCTGTCGCAGCGCAACGCCACTTCCTGTCCCGATAGCCCATCGCGCTCGGTAACATCCACTCGTGGCGTGCGCGACCAATCCATCAGCGGCAAAAACGGCAACGCCGCCGCCACCGCCCGATTATGCGCGTCCAAATCGCCCGTTTCGCAAGCGGCGGAACACTTGCCCACCAGCGAAACAGGGCAGGGCGTGCCTTTGGGCAACTCATCGGGCAAAATGCCCAGCAGCGTGGGGCAAAGCGCAAACTTTTTCGCCCACGCTGCCAGCGCACGTTTCGCCGCTTTGGGGTTGGCAAACAAGCCATGCGGCGGTTCAGCCAAAAAGCCCGCTTTTAACGGGCGCACGCGCGTTTTCAGGCAGCCTGAAACGCTTTCTACCTTAATCGTATGGCGCACAATGCCATCCATTGGCGCAAGCTGGTTGCGATAAAACACGCTGCCTTTCACCGCCACGCTGTGCAATTCGCCCAGCGTGGGCACAAATTCCAAGCGCACCGCTTGCGCCAGCGCACCGCCGCCGCGCCGCAGCAACGCCGCCACTTCCCGATACGCCTGAATATGCGTGCGCACCGCTACCACTTCGTCCGCCGCATTACACCACACCGACACGCCATGCTCATCGGGCAAAGCAGAAGCAGCCTGAAACAGCCCCGCAGGCAAGTTTTCAGGCAGCATTGGCGGGTTGGCTAACTGCTGCATCAGTTGCCCCAGCATCGGCGCGCCTTTCTCGCACAACGCCAGTTGCAAATATTCCGCCACCGCCCACACATCGCTCATCGCCCGATGGCGGCTCGCCACCGCCAAGCCATGCCGTTCAATGATGCTGTCCAAATTATGCTTAAAAAATTCGGGATACAGCTTGCGCGACAACTGCACGCTGCACAGCCCCGCCGTGGCAAAAGTCAAACCATTGCGCCTGCATTCATGCCGCAAAAAAGTGTAGTCAAAGCGGCTATTGTGCGCAATCAGCAAACTGCCACGCAGCAGCGGCAACACCTGCGGCGCAAATTGCGCAAACGTGGGCTGCCCGTGCAACATCTCATCTGAAATGCCTGTTAAATCGCGCACAAAATCGCTAATCGGCATATTCGGCTGAATCAGTTGCTGCACCGCCGTGATGTTGCCCTGCCAAAAATGCAAGAACGCCAGTTCCGTGATGCGGTCGGCATAAAAATGCCCGCCTGTGGTTTCCAAATCCAAAATCACCACAGGCATGGGCAGCGCACGGAAGAAATCCGCCAGCAAAGATAAATCAGCATCAGACATCGGGTTACTTTATAAATACAAAAAAGCCGCGATTATACGATTTTCGCAAAAATTTCGCCCCCGCAGCTTGACGGCATTGTCCAAACTGCCTACAATCCGCGTCTTTGCTGCACCCGTAGCTCAGTTGGATAGAGTATTTGGCTACGAACCAAAGGGTCGGGCGTTCGAATCGCTCCGGGTGCGCCAAACGCCGCGCCCATCGTCTAGCGGTTAGGACATCGCCCTTTCACGGCGGTAACGGGGGTTCGATTCCCCCTGGGCGTGCTAAGATTCAACCCCTTGCTTGATGGAGCAAGGGGTTTAATGCTTTCAGGCTGACTGAAACCCTATTTAGCGAATAGAAGCAGGGCGGTTTTGCGCCATCAGGCAGCCTGAAACGCCGTAACCAAACGAATGAGCACAATGATGAAGAAACCCACCATCGCCATCCTAACAGGCGCAGGCATCAGCGCAGAAAGCGGGCTTGCCACCTTCCGCGACAGCAACGGCTTATGGGCAAACCACCGCATTGAAGACGTATGCACGCCCGAAGCGTGGGAGCGCAATCCGCAGTTGGTGCTGGATTTTTACAACCAACGCCGCGCCCAAGCCGCCGCCGCGCAGCCCAACGCCGCCCACATCGCCCTTGCCCAGCTGCAACAGCATTTCCCCGTTCACATCATCACGCAAAACGTGGACGACCTGCACGAACGCGCAGGCAGCCGCAACGTGCTGCATCTGCATGGGCAGCTTAACCAAGCCCGCAGCACCGCCCACCCCGACTACATCATCCCCTGCACGCAAGACCAAACGCTGCACGACAAAGACCCACGCGGCAACCCCATGCGCCCGCATATTGTGTGGTTTGGCGAAAGCGTGCCGCAGCTGGACGATGCCGCCGCCATCGTGCGCCAAGCCGATGTGTTCCTGATTATCGGCACATCGCTGCAAGTCTATCCCGCCAACACCCTTGCCTACTACGCCCGCCCCGATGCCCGCATCATCGTGCTAGACCCCAACCCGCAAAACACCCAATCGGCGCAAGTGGAAATCATCCGCCAAACCGCTGCCACAGGCGTGCCCGCGTTGTGCCAACATTTGATTGACTGCTATTCATCGTAATTCACCGTTTTCAGGCTGCCTTAGAACCATTAAAATCCCCTTTCCATCAACCCCACCCCGAAAGCATCCCATGATTGCCAAACAACTTTTTGAAGAAGCTGCCAGCAAAATCAGCGAAACCCTTGCCAACAGCCCCGCCAAAGATTTTGAAAAAAACGCCAAAGCCATGCTCGGCAGCGCGTTCAACAAAATGGATTTGGTAACGCGCGAAGAATACGACATCCAGCAGCAAATCCTGATTAAAACCCGCGTGAAGCTCACCGAGCTAGAAGCCCGATTAGCCCAGCTAGAAGCGCAGCTTGCCCCGCAAACTGACGCAGCCGAAAGCAACGAAGCGGAAACTGCCGAAACCGCAGAAACTGCCGAACAAAATCCCCAAAAAACCACAAACAAACGCAGAACAAAATAATCACAAAAATAGCCACAAGAAAAACCGCAAGCACACATCAAAAGGCAGCCTGAAACCCATTTTCAGGCTGCCTAAAACTTTGTCTAACTACCCACCAAGGCAGCCCGAAAACCCACCACCCCACTTTACACAAACAACCCCACATTTTCCCTTGCCCCCCGCGCTTCACTCTACTACAATCGCGCGTTTTTTCAAAAATCTAACCCATTTTCTGCTGCCCGAACGCCGCTAAACAGCTCCAAAGCCTGTCCAAAGCAATCAAACAGCCTGTTTCTCTTATCAAACGGAGTATTGCTCATGACCAGCACCCAACCCTATCTACAAATCAAAGGCTTGGCAAAAAAATTTGGCGACAACATCGCTGTCAATTATCTTAATTTGGATATTCACAAGCACGAAATCTTCGCCCTGCTTGGCAGCTCAGGCAGCGGCAAATCCACCCTATTGCGGATGCTCGCAGGCATGGAAACCCCATCCGAAGGGCAAATCATTCTAGATGGGCAAGACATCACCAAACTCGCCCCCTACGACCGCCCCATCAACATGATGTTCCAAAGCTATGCCCTGTTTCCCCACATGACGGTAGAGCAAAACATCGCCTTTGGCTTAAAACAAGACAAACTACCCAAAGAAGAAATCCAAGCCCGTGTGGACGAAATGCTGCGCTTGGTGCAAATGCCGCAATACGCCAAGCGCAAGCCCCATCAGCTATCAGGCGGGCAACAACAGCGCGTTGCCCTAGCCCGCAGTCTATCCAAACGCCCCAAACTGTTGCTGCTGGACGAACCCCTTGGCGCGTTAGACAAAAAACTGCGCCAGCAAACCCAATTTGAATTGGTGAACACGCTGGAAAAAGTAGGCGTAACCTGCATCATGGTAACGCACGACCAAGAAGAAGCCATGACCATGGCAAGCCGCGTAGCGATTATGTCGCACGGCGAATTGCAACAAGTGGGCACGCCCGCCGATGTGTACGACTACCCCAACAGCCGCTTCACCGCCGAATTTATCGGCGAAACCAACATTTTTGAAGGCAAGCTGGTACACAAAGACGAAGCCCACGCGCTTATAGACTGCCCCGAATTGCCCGCCAAAGTTTATACCGACCAAAAATTCGAAGCCGAAGACGGGCAAACCATTTGGATTTCCATCCGCCCCGAAGACATTGATTTGCACAAAGAAAAACCCGCCCACCGCGACACGCACAACTGGGCACGGGGCAAGGTAAAAGAAATCGCCTATTTGGGCAGCTTCGCCATTTATCATGTGCAAATGGAAAACGGGCGCATCATCAAAAGCCAAGTGCCTGCGCCGTATTGGTATGTGCGCGGTATTGAACCGCCCACATGGGGCGACGAAGTGTATTTGGATTGGCCCGAAAACCAGCCTACTCCATTAACCCGTTAAAAAGGCAGCCTGAAAATGTCTTCCGTAAACATCAAACGCCGTAAACGCCCAGGGGCGCGATTTGTCATCGGCGTACCGTTCACATGGCTGTTTGTGTTGGTTTTGCTCACCTTTGCCATCGTGTTCAAAATCAGCTTCGCCGACCAAACCTACACCATCCCCCCGTTCACCCCGCTGTTTGACGAAAAAGGCGCGTTGCAAATTTTCACCAAAAATTATCAAGAGATTTTTGTGGATTTTTGGCCATCGCTTTGGGATGTGCTTAACCCCTTTGCCAGCGAATCAGGCAGCAATATTTATGTGCTGACTTATTGGCTGTCCATCAAAACTGCGCTGATGACCACGCTGATTTGCCTGCTGATTGGCTACCCGATGGCGTATGCCATTTCCCGCGCCAATCCGTCTATTCGCAACACCTTGCTGCTGCTGATTATGCTGCCCTTTTGGACATCGTTCCTGCTGCGCGTGTACGCATGGATGGGGCTGTTGAGCACCAATGGCATCATCAACACTTATCTGCTTAAATGGAGCATCATCAGCGAGCCTATGGAGCTGTTTTACAACAGTTTCTCGCTGGTGTTGGTGATGGTGTATGCTTATTTGCCGTTTATGATTTTGCCGCTTTACACCCAACTGGTGAAACTGGATAACCGCTTGCTGGAAGCCGCTGCCGACTTGGGCGCACACCCCATCAAAGCCTTTTTCACGGTAACGCTGCCGCTGTCTAAATCGGGCATCATCGCGGGTTCTATGCTGGTGTTCATCCCATCCATGGGTGAGTATGTGATTCCCGAATTGGTGGGCGGGCCTGATAACTTGATGATTGGTAAAGTGTTGTGGCAAGCGTTCTCTGACCAAGCCAACTGGCCTTTGGCGGCGGCGATTGCGGTGGTAATGGTGCTGGTGTTGGTGGTGCCGATTGCGCTGGAACAATATTTCACCAACCGCGAAGACGCAAAAGGAAGCAAATGATGAAAAGCAAAATTTCGCCTTTTTTGAAGCTGGCGTTGATTGCGGGCTTGCTGTTTTTGTATATTCCGTTGTTTATTTTGGTGATTTATTCGTTTAACGATTCCAAGCTGGTAACGGTGTGGGGCGGATTTTCAACCAAATGGTATGCCCGCTTGCTGCAAGACCAGCAAATTTTGAGCGCGGCTTGGCTGTCGTTAAAAATTGCGGTGTGCGCTTCGTTTGCGGCGGTAACGCTGGGCACAATGGCGGGTTACGCGATGGCGCGGATTAAACGTTTTCGCGGCAGCACGCTGTTTGCAGGCTTGATTTCCGCACCGATGGTGATGCCCGATGTGATTACGGGGTTATCCATGCTGCTGCTGATTATTCAGGTGCAAACCGTGCTGCAAGGCTGGCTGCACAGCGATATAACGTGGCTAGACCGTGGTTTTTTCACCATTTTCTTGGGGCATACCACGCTGTGCATGGCGTATATTACCGTGGTCATCCGCTCGCGCTTGGCGGAGCTGGACCAATCGCTAGAAGAAGCGGCAATGGATTTGGGCGCGCGCCCGATGAAAATCTTTTTTGTGATTACCTTGCCACTGATTGCGCCTGCTATTGCTTCGGGCTTTTTGCTCGGGGTTACGCTGTCGCTGGATGATGTGGTGATTACGTCGTTCTTGTCGGGACCGGGGTCTTCTACGCTGCCACAGGTGATTTTCTCCAAAATCCGCTTGGGGCTAGACCCGAAAATGAATGTGCTGGCAACGATTTTTATCGCGGTGATTGGCACGCTGGTGATTGTGGTGAATTATTTTATGCTGCGCCAAGCCACCAAGCGCGAGCGTGAAATGCAAGCGGCGTATAAGGCGGAACAGAAAGCGTTGGAAAGCGCGTAGGCTTTGTAAACGATTAAAGGCAGCCTGAAAACGGGAAAGCTCGTTTTCAGGCTGCCTTTTTGTGTGGATGGGCGACGGGTTATTTTTTGCCGTTGCCATCGCCTTTATCACCCGCATTCAGCGCGGGAAGCGCGTTCCATTCTTTGGCTAGCTGTGGGAAGGCTTGCTCAAAATCCACCGTGTTGGCATCGTTGGCTTGCAGGGTGAATTGGGGCGTGCGGGTGTAGTGGTTATAGACTTCCATTTTGATGCGCAAGCCATGCCCCATCAAGCCGCCGAGATTTTCCATTTGCATGGTGGCGAAATATGCCAACAGCCTGCCTTTGCCGTCGTAGTAAAACTCGTATTCAACGGGCGGCTGTTTATCGGCGATGGCTGTGGTCATGCCTTGCATTGCGCTGCTGATGGCATCTAGGCTGGCGATAAATTTGTCGTAATCGGCTTGGCTGATGCTGGCGTTGCTGGGCTTGCCTTGCTCGCGCAGTTGTTGTTGCAGGCTTTGGAATAACACTTTGGTGCTTTCCACGCTTTGCTTGCTGTTGGAATGCAACGCGATGCGATGGCGCGCGCCAATTTTGCGGGCGGTGTCGTTTAGGGGCAGGGCAGTAAAGGCATCATTGCCCAATGCTTTGGTACTTTCGTCCACGGCTTTGGGCAGCGCGTGCCATACATCGGCAAAGGGGATTTTGTTTTGCCATTGCTTAGGCAGCTTGAAACGCACAATCGGCTTGTCGGCAGACAACGCCGAATCGGCTAACGGTAGGCTGGGCTCAAATGCGCCTAAGTCAGCATACGCCGCCTGCGCTTTGATGTCTAGTTGCATCGGTATTTTCAGGCTGCCTAATACGTTGCGCGTTTCATAGCGCAACTCGGGCACAAATTCTATTTTGCCGCGTGGCAAATCCACCGCGCCTGTGTAGTGAACCGATACGGCGTTAAACAGCGTGTACGCTATTTTGTCGCTTCTTTCTCGATCTTTTTGCGATTTTTGACGAATTTTGTTTTGTTCTGCCGCGCTTAATGGTTTTTTGTCGTGCGTTGCTGCCCAGTCCGCTTCCCATTTCACGTTGCTCTCAATGTTTTCATGGCGCATCTGGCGCGATTGCTCGGTTTCATAAAGCGCAAAAGTCGCCTTGCCCGATAGGTTGTATTGCGTGTCTTGCTTAAACTGCCGCTGCATACCGTGGCGATACAAATCGGCAGGCTTGCTTGGCGCAGCCTGCATACTGCCACACGCGCTTAACGCCAGCGCAACCGCGCCTGCCAATGCGCTTTTCAGGATGATTTTCATGTCATTAAACCTTTCTTAACAATAAAAAGGGTTATCTTAATGCTTTTCAGGCTGCCTGAAAATAAGCCCGCGCCCGCGCCTATTCCCAACAATATCACTCAACAATGTTAAGAACCTGTATCCACTATTTGCATAGGCATCTTTAATGCCCTAAAAGCACGGCTGCCGCGTTAAAAATGCGCGCAAGGTGTTCAACCTTACTGTGCTTTTTGCCTTGTATCCGTGCTTTTATGTTATCAATCTACCTATGCAAATAGTGGATACAGGTTCTAAAATACCTCCCCATCACACACACCCAAAAGGAACACATCATGGCACTCCTGCAAATCGCCGAACCCAACCGCGCCGCCGCGCCGCATCAACACCGCCTTGCCATCGGCATAGACCTTGGCACCACCAACAGCCTAGTCGCCACTGTGCGCAGCGGCGCAGCCGTGTGCCTGCCCGATGAAACAGGTGCGGTGTCGCTGCCATCGGTGGTGCGCTATTTGGAAAATGGTGGCAAAGCCATCGGCAAAGCCGCGCTGGACGCGCAAAAAATAGACCCGCACAACACCATCTCGTCCGCCAAGCGGCTTATCGGGCGCAAGCTGCCCGAAATTGACGCAGCGCATCTGCCCTATCGCTTTGCTGACAACGACAAAATCATCGAATTGCACACCAAACACGGCAAAAAAACCCCGATAGACATCTCCGCCGACATCTTAGGCAGCCTGAAAAGCCGCGCCGAAGCCAGCTTAGGCGGCGAACTGGTGGGCGCAGTCATTACCGTGCCCGCCTATTTTGATGACGCGCAACGCCAAGCCACCAAAGATGCCGCGCGGCTGGCAGGGCTCAACGTGCTGCGCCTGCTTAATGAACCCACCGCCGCTGCCATTGCCTACGGTTTGGACAACGGCGCAGCAGGCACGTTTGTCGTGTACGACTTGGGCGGCGGCACGTTTGACGTATCCATTTTGCAATTAAGCCAAGGCTTGTTTGAAGTCAAAGCCACAGGCGGCAACTCCGCGCTCGGCGGCGACGATTTTGACCACCGCCTGTTTTGCCATATTGTTGAAAACAACCAACTTTCCATCACCGATGAACGCGATGCGCAGCTTCTGCTCGGCTTGGTGCGCGAAGCCAAAGAAACATTAAGCAGGCAGCCTGAAACCCGCATTCAGGCTGCCTTGCAAAGTGGCAAAACCCTTGATGCCGTTATCACCCGCAGCGAATTTCACGCGCTCACGCAGCATCTGGTCGCCAAAACCCTAGAACCCGTCAAACAAGCGCTAAAAGACGCAGGCATCAGCAAAGGCGAAGTCAAAGGCGTGATTATGGTCGGTGGCGCAACCCGAATGCTGCATGTGCAGCAAGCCGTCGCCAACTTTTTCGGGCAAACCCCGCTCACCAACCTGAACCCCGACCAAGTCGTCGCACTCGGCGCAGCCATGCAAGCCAATATTCTCGCAGGCAACAAAAGCGACAACGACTGGCTGCTGCTGGACGTAACCCCGCTATCGCTCGGCTTAGAAACCTACGGCGGCTTGGCAGAAAAAATTATCCCGCGCAACAGCACCCTGCCCACCGCCCGCGCCCAAGACTTCACCACCTTTAAAGACGGGCAAACCGCCATGGCCATTCACGTTGTGCAAGGCGAGCGCGAAATGGTCGCCGACTGCCGCAGCTTGGCAAAATTCACCCTGCGTGGCATACCGCCCATGACCGCAGGCGCAGCGCGGATTCGCGTAACCTTTCAAGTGGACGCAGACGGCTTGCTATCCGTATCCGCCCGCGAACAAACCACAGGCGTGCAAGCGCAGATAGAAGTCAAACCGTCCTACGGCTTGGACGATGACACCATCATGCAAATGCTGCGCGACAGCATGGCAAACGCCAGCGCCGATGCCGCCGAACGCGCCCGCGCCGAAGCCCGCGTAGAAGCGCAAAGCCTGCTAGATGCCGTTGCCGCCGCGCTGGAACTGGACGGCGACTTGCTCACCGCCGAGCAAACCGCGCAAATCCACGCCCAAATGAACGCACTCACCGCGCTGCTGCCCACCGCCCCTGCCGCCGACATCCGCGCCGCCGTGCAAACCCTATCGCACAGCACAGACGAGTTCGCCGCCCAGCGCATGAACCGCAATATCCAACGCGCCCTGCAAGGCGTGAGCGTGGAGAGCTTGTAGCAATGGATAGGCAGCCTGAAAGAGCGGTTTCTCGTTTTCAGGCTGCCTTAATATAATAAAAACAGCACAAGTAGGGTGTGCAGCTTTGCTGCGCACGCGGTTGGCAAATTCCTAAAAACGGATTAGCACGGGTTTCAGGCTGCCTAATATTTTGCCAGAGCACGGCTTGCAAGCAAGCCGTAGGGAGCGCGGTTTGCTGTTTCAGGCTGCATCAACTATACACCCTCGCGTTTAGGCAGCCTGAAAAGGCACACGACATACGTTTTCAGGCTGCCTTAGCACAATAAAGGCAGCCTGAAACCCAACATGGGGCAGCGACGGCTCGTCGCCAAATGGCGGAATAAATCAGCTTGCGCGGGCTAGTGTTAGCAAAATGTCGGCGAGCCGCCGACGCTCCATCGCGTTGCCCAAATAATTTCAGGCTGCCTTAGCACAATAAAGGCAGCCTGAAAGCCGTTCAACCCAATCCATCGCGTTGCCACGATAGTCAGCGGGCTAAGAACCTGTATTCACTATTTTCATAGGCAGATTTGATGGCATAAAAGCGCGGATACAAGGCAAAAAGCACAGCAAGGTTGGACACCTTGCGAGCATTTTTAGCGCGGTAGCCGCGTTTTTAGGGCATTAAAGATGCCTTTGAAAATAGTGAATACAGGTTCTAATACCGAATCAACATCGCCCCCCAAGCAAAGCCGCCGCCGATGCCTTCTATCATCAGATGCTGCCCGCGTTGGATGCGTCCGTCTTTAATGCCCACGTCCAGCGCGAGCGGGATGGACGCGGCGGAAGTGTTGGCGTGTTCTTGCACGGTCAGGATGATTTTTTCTTCGGGCAAGCCCAGATGTTTGGCGGTGGCATCAATGATGCGCTTGTTGGCTTGGTGCGGCACCAGCCAATCCACTTGCTCGGCGGTGTAGCCCGCTTCGTGCAACACTTCATCGGCAACGGCGGCAAGCTGTTTCACGGCAAATTTAAACACGCCTTGCCCGTCCATTTGCAAAAACGGCGTGCCACAGACTGCGCCGTTGGCGATTTGCGCAGGCGTGTTCAACAGCGATAAATAGTTGCCATCGGCGTGCAGCTTGCTGTGGATGATGCCGATTTCATCGCTCGCGCCCAGCACCACCGCGCCCGCACCGTCGCCAAACAGCACGCAGGTGCGGCGGTCGCTCCAATCCATGATGCGGCTGAACGTGTCCGCGCCAATCACCAACGCTTTCTTTGCCATGCCGCTTTTGATGTAGGCATCGGCGGTTGCCATCGCGTAAACAAAGCCCGCGCACACAGCTTGCACATCAAACGCAGGGCAGCCTGAAACGCCCAATTTTTGCTGCACAATGGTGGCAGCGGCGGGGAACTGCATATCGGGCGTGGCGGTGGCAACGATGATTAAATCAATCTCGCTGGCGGCGATGCCCGCATCATCCAACGCGCGCAGGGCGGCGGTGTGGGCTAAATCGCTGGTTTTTTCGTTATCGGCGGCGATGTGGCGGGCTTTGATGCCTGTGCGCGTGGTAATCCATTCGTCTGACGTATCAACGCGCTGGGCAAGTTCTTCGTTGCTGACGCGGTGGGCGGGCAGGTAGCTGCCTGTGCCGAGTATTTTGGCGTGTTTCATAGTGCTCTCGCGGTGGAAAAAATGGCGGCATTGTATGCAATCTTGACGGTTTGCTCAATTTAGTTTGCCTATGTTTGCATAGCGGGCTGGGCGGCTTGAATATTTGCCATGTGCACGGCTTGCAAGCAAGCCGTAGGGGCGCGGGTTGGCGTTTCAGGCTGCCTAAGGTTTGCGCCCGCAGTTAGGCAGCCTGAAAATGCGCAGCTTGGCAACCCTGCTTTGCTACGCAGCCCGCCCCGCGCGTATAATCTGCGCTTTTCCAACCATCCGCAAAGGAAATACCATGCAATTCTCTCTATTCCCCGCCGCGCTGCCCGAAGCGGCGCAATTGTTTGTTTGCACCGAAGCCAGCCAGCTTCACGATGAAACCGCGCAATTGTTGTGCAACAGCTTGGACGAGAAAGACAGCTTTGCCGAAGCCAAATTGCCCGTGGCAGGCAGCCTGAAAAGCGTTGCCGTGCTGCGCTTTGCCGATTTGAACACCGAAACCTTGCAAAAAGCCGCCAAAGAAGCGGCGGCATGGGCGCAAAAGCAAGATGCTGTGGCGGTGGATTTAAGCCCGTTCTGCGCCCAAAACGCGCCGCGCGTGGTGGCTGCGCTGGTGGCGGCGGTGGGCGAAGCCGTGTATCGCTTTGACCGCTTCAAAAAAGAAGCCAACCCCGCCAAGCTCGCGCAAGTGCAGTTTGTGCACACCGCGCACGGCGATGAAATTCAGGCTGCCTTAACCCGCGCCGAAGCCTTGTTATACGGCGTGAACCTATGCAAAGACTTGGGCAACACAGGCTCAAACATCTGCACGCCCACTTATCTTGCCGAAACCGCTGCCCGCGAAGCGCAGGCTGTGGGCGCGGAAGCCAAAATTTTGGGCGGCGATTACATCCGCGAAAATATGCCGTCCTTTTGGGGCGTGGCTAAAGGCAGCAAAGAAGAGCCGAAGCTGTTGGAACTGCGCTATTTTGGCGCGGCGGATAAAGCGGCACAGCCGATTGTGTTGGTGGGCAAGGGCTTAACTTTTGACAGCGGCGGCATTTCGTTGAAACCGGGCGAAGGCATGGACGAGATGAAATACGATATGTGCGGCGCGGCGGCGATGATTGGCACGTTTATCGCCGCCGCCAAAGCCAAGCTGCCGATTAACTTGGTAACCGTGGTCGCCACTTGCGAAAATATGCCTGATGGCGGCGCGTCCAAACCAGGCGACGTGGTCAAAGCCATGAACGGCACCACCATTGAAAACCTGAACACCGATGCCGAAGGGCGGCTGGTGCTGTGCGACGCGCTCACTTATGTGGAACAAAACTTCAAGCCGCAAGCCGTGATTGATGCCGCCACGCTCACAGGCGCGTGCATCATCGCGCTGGGACACGTTGCCAGCGGCGTGATGGGCAACGACCAAGATTTGGTGGACGCGCTGCTGGCCGCCGCCCGCGAAAGCAACGACAAAGCATGGCAGTTGCCGCTGTTTGCCGAATACAAAGAACAGCTCAAATCCAATTTTGCCGATTTGCAAAACATCGGCGGCCGCCCCGCTGGCACCATCACTGCCGCCACTTTCTTGGCGCACTTTGCCGAAAACTACAAATGGGCGCATTTGGACATCGCAGGCACGGCATGGAAATCGGGCGCACAAAAAGGCGCGACAGGGCGACCTGTGGCATTGCTGTTGCAGTATTTGAGTAATCAGGCGCAATAAACATCGCCATTATTTCAACATCAAAAGGCAGCCTGAAAACCGTGTTTACTTGATTTGCTGTTTTCAGTCTGCCTTAATCTTGTTCACATCACCCCACCATGACCCACCTAGACCTTGCCGCCCTGTTTATCCTTATCGCCATCCCGCTGATCGCCATCGCCGCGCTGTGGCAGCTTTACATCATGCTCAGCGAAACCTACACGCTCAACCGCTATCAAAAGCAGCCGCGCCAAATGCTGTGGATTGCCATCAGCCTGTTTTTCACATTCAGCCTAAGCGTGTATTGGTATTGCCCCAACGCCCGCAAAAAAGGCATCCTGTTCGCTCTGCTCGGCAGCGCAGGCATCATCTGCTATGCGCTGGGGATGTGGTACAAAAGCCGTGCTTAAAAGGCAGCCTGAAATATATTGACGTGGTGTGTGTGGCTCACGCACCGTTTAGCACCGTTTCATGATATGCACACCCGTTCACACGTTCTACGCGCCGATTAAATCAGCAACGGCTTTATTTATCCCACAACAAAAGGCAGCCTGAAATGGAGTAACCCCCCTTTTCAGGCTGCCTATTCTGTAAACAAACGTAAAGCAATCCCCCCGCAAAAAGCGTACAATGCCACCCCGCAACCCCACCACAGCAAAGGAACCATCATGGCACAAATCTCTCCCATCCCCGAAATCATCGCCGACATCAAAGCAGGCAAAATGGTCATCATCACCGATGCCGAAGACCGCGAAAACGAAGGCGACCTTGTGATGGCGGCGCAGTTTGTAACGCCCGAAGCCATCAATTTTATGATTAAACACGCGCGCGGCTTGGTGTGCCTGCCGATGGAAAACGCCCTTGTGGACAAGCTTGGCTTGCCAATGATGACCCAGCAAAACGGTACGCAATACGGCACCAACTTCACCGTCTCCATAGAAGCCGCGCAAGGCACCACCACGGGCATTTCCGCCGCCGACCGCGCGCTCACCATCCAAACCGCCGTGTCGCCCCATGTGCAGCCGCAAGACATCGTGCAACCGGGGCATATTTTCCCGCTGCGCGCGCAAAAAGGCGGCGTGCTGATTCGCGCGGGGCACACCGAAGCCGCCGTGGATTTAGCCAATATGGCAGGGCTAATTGGCGCAGGCGCGATTTGCGAAATTTTGAACGACGACGGCACAATGGCGCGGATGCCTGAGCTGCTGCAATTTGCCGAGCAACACGGGCTAAAAATCGGCACGATTGCCGACTTGATTGAATACCGCAGCCGCACCGAAAGCCTGCTGGAAGAAATGGGCGACACGCTGGTGCACACCCCATGGGGCGATTTTCGCCAACACGTTTATGTGGACAAGCTCAACGGCGACACCCACCTTGCGCTGGTGAAAGGGCAGCCTGAAAACGCCGCCGAGACCGTAGTGCGCGTGCACGAACCCTTTTCCGCGCTGGATTTTATCCAGCCCGACCCCAACCATTCATGGACGCTGCCGCAAGCCCTAGCCCGCGTTCAGGCTGCTCCAAGCGGCGTGATTATCCTGCTGCACCGCACCGAAGACGGCGCAGCCCTGCTGGAACGCACGCTGCCGAAAAACAGCCAGCTCGTGCAAAAATGGGACAGAAAAACCTACGGTATCGGTGCGCAAATGCTCGCCAGCCTAAACGTGCGCAAAATGCGCGTGCTGGGCAAGCCATCGGTGATGAACGGGCTCACAGGGTTTGGGCTGGAAGTGGTGGCGTTTGAAGAACAGCCCAGCGCGTAATATTTAACCGCAGCATAAAAGGCAGCCTGAAATCGCTTTAAACTCGCTTTCAGGCTGCCTTTTTGCTGTTTGCCGATTAAATCGCCATCAAATCTTCTTCCTTGGCTGCCAAGATTTTATCCACTTCGGCAATCGCTTTATCAGTCAATTTTTGGATGGCTTCTTCGCCACGACGCGCTTCGTCTTCGGAAATCTCCTTGTCTTTCAGCAATTTTTTGATGTGGTCATTCGCATCGCGGCGCACGTTGCGAATGGACACGCGCCCATCTTCCGCTTCGCCGCGCACCACTTTAATCAAATCTTTGCGGCGTTCTTCCGTGAGCATCGGCATCGGCACGCGAATCACATCGCCCATCGCAGCGGGGTTAAGCCCCAAATTGGAATCGCGGATGGCTTTTTCCACCGCCGCCGCCATATTGCTTTCATACACTTTCACGCCGATGGTGCGCGCATCCAGCAAGGTTACATTCGCCACTTGGCTCACGGGTACGGCACTGCCGTAGTAGTCCACTTCCACTTGGTCAAGCAAGCCTGTGTGGGCGCGACCTGTGCGAACTTTGGCAAGGTTTTCTTTCAACACTTCCAGCGAGCGTTGCATTTTGTTTTCGGCAGATTTTTGGATGTCGTTAATCATATCGTATTCCGTAGGGAGTTGAATAAAGGGCGGATTATAGCAGAGTTGGCTGGCTATTTTCAGGCTGCCTTAGGGCTTATTCGCTTTCGGGCGGGGCAAAGGCTTCAGCTTCAAATTCGCCCTGCTCGTTGCGGGCAAAAGCGCAAGGCGGTGGGCAGTCCAGCAGGGGCATCAAGCTGTGGTCTCGTTGCAGGGCGGCAAGCAGCGTGAGATAGGCGATGTTGTCGGGGTTATTGACGTATTCATCGCTTTCGTCGCCCGCAAAAATGCGCCAGCCGCTGTCGCGTTCGTTGTCGGGCGGCTCGAGGTAAAGGTAGCCAATGGGGTCGCCGTCATTCCACACGCGGCGGCTGATAAAGCAGTATTGGTTGTGCAGATGGTATTGGGTCATGGTGTTATTTCAGGCTGCCTAAATCAGCGAGATAGGCAGCCTGAAAACGGTTTTACGGCAATCAATTATGCACCAGCGTGCCTTCGTCTTCGCCCAAAATCACGCGTTTGAGTGCGCCTGCTTTGTGGATGCTGAACACCACAATATTGAGATTGCGCTCTTGGCACAGCGTAAACGCGGTGGTGTCCATCACTTTGAGCTTTTTCTCAATCGCTTCGTTAAAGGTTACGTTTTTATAGCGCGTGGCGGTGGGGTCTTTTTTTGGGTCGGCGGTGTACACGCCATCCACGTTGGTGGCTTTGAGCATCACTTCGCAGCCCATTTCTGCGCCACGCAAGGCGGCGGCGGTGTCGGTGGTAAAGAAAGGGTTGCCTGTGCCTGCGGCGAAGATAACGATTTTGTGTTCTTCTAAATATTGGATGGCTTTGGGGCGGGCGTAGGTTTCGGCGATTTGCTGCATGGATAGGGCAGATTGCACGCGGGCTTTTGCGCCGATGCTTTCAAATGCGTCTTTCAACGCCAGCGCGTTCATCACGGTCGCCATCATGCCCATATAGTCGGCGGTGGCTCTATCCATGCTGCCTGCTTGGGCGGATACGCCGCGAAAAATATTGCCGCCGCCCACCACGATGCCTACTTGCACGCCTAAATCGGTGATTTCTTTTACTTGGCGCACGATGGCCATAATGGTGTCGCGGTTGATGCCAAAGGGGTCGTTGCCCATCAGCGATTCGCCTGAGAGTTTGAGCAGAATGCGTTTGTATTGAGTGGTTGCCATGTTGATTGCCTTATCTGGGAGCGTTGGAGAGTTGGGAGCGTGTTCGGATGGGAATGCTGCGGCGAACACGGATGCTTGCGCTGGGCGCAGGCAAACGGCGCGGATTATACGCGCTTTCAGGCTGCCTGAAATGGGGTTTTGCGGTAAACTGCGCGGATTTTCGTGCACGCGATTTGGGCGATAAGGCAGCCTGAAAACAGGTTTTAGCAAACAGATTTTAGGTTTTCAGGCTGCCATCCAATTCAAACAAGAAAGTAAACATGAATTTATTAGCGGTTTTGGCGCGGTTAAGCAGCATGACGATGCTGTCGCGCATTATGGGTTTTTTGCGTGATGCGATTGTGGCGCGGTATTTTGGCGCGGGGGCGGCGATGGATGCGTTTGTGGTAGCGTTTCGGTTGCCCAATTTGTTGCGCCGTATTTTTGCCGAAGGCGCGTTTTCGCAGGCGTTTGTGCCGATGCTGGCGGATTATAAGCAGAACAAATCGGATGAAGAGACGCGATTGTTTGTGCAACACGTTGCGGGGATGCTCACGTTTGCGCTGTTTATCATCACGGCGGTGGGTGTGTTTGCCGCGCCTGTGGTGATTTGGGCAACGGCGAGCGGTTTTGCGCAGGATGGCACGCGCTTTGAGATTGCGGTTAAGCTGTTGCCGATTATTTTTCCTTATATTTTGTTGATTTCGCTGTCGTCTTTTGTGGGCAGTATATTGAATACTTATAATAAATTTTCCATTCCTGCGTTTACGCCTGTGTTGCTGAACGTGTCGTTTATTGTGTTTGCGCTGTTTTTTACGCCGTTTTTTACGCCGCCGATTATGGCTATGGCTTGGGCGGTGTTGGTGGGCGGGCTGTTGCAGTTGGGCTTTCAGCTGCCGTGGTTGTACAAATTGGGCTTTTTCAGGCTGCCTAAGCTGCGCTTTGGCGATGCGGCGGTTGGGCGGGTGATGAAGCAGATGTTGCCGTCAATTATTGGCTCTTCGGTGGCGCAGATTTCGCTGGTGATTAACACGACTTTTGCGTCTTATTTGGCGGTAGGCAGCGTGTCGTGGCTGTATTATTCTGACCGTTTGATTGAGCTGCCTTCGGGCGTGGTGGGGGCGGCGTTGGGGACGATTTTGCTGCCGAGTTTGTCTAAACACGCGGCGGCGAACAATGCGGCGGAGTTTTCGGCTCTGGTGGATTGGGGGCTGCGCTTGTGTTTGCTGTTGATTTTGCCTGCGGCGGTGGGGCTGATGGTGGCGGGGTTTCCGCTGGTGGCGACGTTGTTTATGTATCGGGAAGTGTCGGCGCATGATGCGTGGATGATTCAGAATGCGCTGGTGGCGGCGGCGGTGGGCTTGCCTGCGATGATGTTGGTGAAGATTTTTGCGCCTGCGTTTTATGCGCGCAAAAATGTGAAAACGCCTGCGAAGGTGGCGGTGATTTCGCTGCTGTGCACGCAGTTGTTTAATTTGATTTTGGTGTGGAAGTGGCAGCATGTTGGGCTGGCGTTGGCGGTGGCTTTGGGGCAGGTGGTGAATGCGGGGCTGCTGTTTACCATGCTGCGCTTGCATGAAGTGTATGTGCCGCAGTTGGCATGGAAGCGGTTTTTGCGGCGGCTGGCGATTGCGCTGGCGGTGATGGCGGGGGGATTATGGAGCGTGCAGGCGGCGTTTCCTGTGGATTGGGCTGCGCTGGGCGGCGGGATGCGTGCGCTGGTGCTGGCGGGGCTGATGCTGCTGGCGGTGGGCTTGTATTTTGGCACGCTGGGGGTGCTGGGGGTGAGACCGCGTGAGTTTAGACGGCGGGAAGTGGAGTAGGGGATTGGGCAGCCTGAAAATAAAAAACACGTTAGGCGATGGGCGTAACGTGTTTTTTGTTGGGCAAGTGGTTTCAGGCTGCCTTTGTGTGTAGGGCGGGCAACTGGTTTGCCCACGCAGTCCATCGCAAAACAAGGTGGGCAAGCCAGTTGCCTACCCTACATTTGGCGTTTCAGGCTGCCTCGGACATCGCGTCAAGTTTGCCTAATTATTCTTTCCACGCCAACGCCAAGTTATACAACGCTTTTTTATTCTCCCCCGTGATTTTAGCGGCAAGTTCGGCGGCTTGTTTGGTAGGCAATTCACCTGCCAAAATCCGCATCACGTTTTGCGCGGCTTCGGGCGGCGTGTCGTGTTTTTGCGGCGGCGCGGGGTGAATCACCAGCACCATTTCGCCGCGCGATTGGTTGCTGTCGGCAGCCAAGGCAGCCTGAATTTCGCTGACGCTGCCTGTTAAAAACGTTTCAAAAGTTTTGCTGATTTCGCGCGCCAACATCATCGGGCGTTGGGCAAAAGCGGTTGCCATGTCGGCGAGCGTATCGGCGATGCGATGCGGCGTTTCAAAGGCGATGATGGGGTAATCAGCGGCTTGCCACGCGGCGAACAGTTTGGCGCGTTCGCTGGATTTGGACGGCAAAAAGCCGTGGAAATAGAAGTTTGGCTCGGCGATGCCCGCCACGCTCAACGCACCCATCACGGCGGATGCGCCCACCACGGGCACGGTTTTATAGCCCGCGTCGCGCACCCGCGCCACCAGTTTCGCCCCAGGGTCGCACACGGCGGGCGTGCCTGCATCAGAAATCTGCGCCACGATTTGCCCATCCGCCAGCGCGGTGATGATTTTGCCCGCCATCTGCTGCTCGTTGTGTTCGCGCACGGAAATCAGCTTGGCTTGGATGCCGTAAGCCGACAAAAGCTGGGCGGACACGCGCGTGTCTTCGGCGCAAATCAAATCGGCGCGTTGCAGCACGGCAAGGGCGCGCAGGGTGATGTCGGCAAGGTTGCCAATCGGCGTGGCAACGATGTAAAGCGTGCTGGGGGCAAGGGTGTCTTGGGCTTTTTGGAAGTGTTTTTGCATGGCGGGATGGGGTTTCAGGCTGCCTTGGGCTGGTGTCCGGTGCATCAAGGCAGCCTGAAAACGGGGGAACAAAGAAAGGCGGATTGTAACGCTAAATGGGGTTAGGCTGGCTTGTGGTTGGAGGATTTTAAGGCAGCCTGAAACCCATCCGCGCTATAATCCGCATCCCAACAACGCCCCAACGAAAGGCAAGCCATGACCACGCCACCACTCGGTATCTACCGCCACTACAAAGGCAACCTTTACCAACTGCTCCACATCGCCCGCCACAGCGAAAACGAAGAGCTGCTGGCGGTGTATCGCGCGTTATACGGCGATTACGGCGTGTGGGTGCGCCCGCTGGCGATGTTTAGCGAAACCGTAGCAACGGCGGATGGCAGTGTGGCGCGGTTTGCGCTGGTGAAGGCGGTGGATTAGCGGCGGTGTGGCGCGATAAAAGGCAGCCTGAAAATGGGGTTCATCGTTTTCAGGCTGCCTTTGTTGTTGGGTTGTGGTGGAATGCTTGGGGCGCGGGCGGGAAGGGCGGGGCGGCGGCAAATGTTCCCCGCGTGGGTACGCCGCGATGCGCGGCGTGGTCTGGCAAAAAAATAGGGATAGGCAGCTTGAAACGTGTGATGCGGTTTCAGGCTGCCTTCTTTTAGGGGGGGCGAGATGGGATGAAAGGCAGCCTGAAAATGGGGAAATCTTGTTTTCAGGCTGCCTTTGGTGTTATTTGATGCTACCAAGCAACTCTTGGAATGATTGGGTGAGCAGGCCGCCGTGGGTTTGGTGGGGGTGGCTGTGGTATTCGGTGGCGATGCCGCGTTGGTTGAGTTGTGCGGCGAGCTGTTGGGCGGCATCGGCGGGGACGTTGCTGGTGTGGGCGGGGTTGGTTTTTTGGGGTATGCCTGCGCCGCTTTTTTGGATAATCAGGTGGCGGCCGGGGGCGATGCGGGCGCGGTTGGCGTAGTGTTGCATCAGTCCGTTGTGCCACCAAAGGGAGGGGTCGGCGGCGATGTAGTGGCTGAATAGTTCGGGGCGTTCAAATAGGGTGTAGAGCACGAAGAGTGCGCCGTAGGAGTGCCCCCAGAGGGTTTGTTGGGCGGGGTTGGTGGGGGCGAGTTGGGCGACGCGGGGGCGGATTTGGGTGGCGATGAAGTGGAGCAGGTCGGGTGCGCCGCCGTTTTGCCGCCCTGCGGTGAGTGGGTCGGGCATGGGTTTGCCGTCTGCGTTGGGCGGGGTGTAGTCGTAGGCGCGGCGGGCGGTGTCAAAGCGTTGCTCGGTGGGGTAGCCGATGAGTACGAATACGGGGGGCTGACGGTATTGGCTGAGGGTTTGCGGGGTGAGCAGTTCTAGCAGGGCGTTGCCGTCTAGGGCGTAGATGGCGGGGTAGCCTTGCGGGGGCGGTGGGGTGTGGGGAATGCCGACAAAGATGCGTTGGATTGCGCCGTTGGCGCGGGGGAGATTGAGGGTGTGGAAGGTGTAGCGGGTGTGGGGGGCGGTGAGTATGGCGGGGTTGGCGGGGCGGGTGATGTCGGCGGGTGGGGATTTGGCGGGGGCGGGTTGGGTGTAGGCGGATTGGGGTTGGGCGGGGTAGTCCATAAAGTTTTCCTTTTGGGTGCGTGTGTTTGAAATGGAGATTTTAGCGGAAAAGGGCAGCCTGAAAAGCCAAATTTGGTTTTCAGGCTGCCTTCAATTTGCTCACAGCCAAGGTATCCAGAAGGTATCCAGCCTGCAAAACAAACCGGATTAATCTATGACCAACGCACTTAACAATTGATACGCGCAACGCCGTTTCCCGTAGGGTGGGCACTCGTTGCCCACGTGTCCCACATCCCAAGGCAGCCTGAAAACGCGTGGGCAACAAGTGCCCACCCTACAAACACATCCGCCATGCACATTGACCACAGGCACACGCCATACCGATTTTTACGGGGCGGACGTATGCCCAAGGATTTTCAGGCTGCCTTCGGACACAGGAAACATAAAGCCAATGCCCGCACAACCTTGCTACAAATCCGATTCCCCGCCAAACATTTCCGCTGCCAAGGCTTTGGCTTTTTCCAAACCCTCTGGGGTGAGATAGGCGGATTTGGCTTTGCCCCAAGGCTGGCTGATTAATCCTTGTTCGTGCAGGCTATTGAGCAGGTCAAAATCGTAGCCTTTCCAAAAACGGCCGTCTTCAAATTCCAATGCGCCGATTAGGGCAAGCAGGGCGTTTTCCATTTTTTTGCGGTTGTAGGGCATGGGTTAGGGCTTTCTTGATTTGGATTGATGGGGTTGGGATGTGGAAGGATGCAGTGCCGATTCGGTAACGGCACCAACCGCGTGCGTGCATATCGCACACACCCTACACATTAATTTTCAGTTTCTTGTGATTCATCGGTAGGATGTGTGGCGTAGCTACACACGCGGTTGGTGGGAATGCAGGCTATGCTTACTCAAAACCACACTTGCTGTGAGTTCGTTGATTTAGCAAAACAATCTTATGCGCAATTATGAAGAGTTTTTAACAAAAATGTCTTTTATCTCCCCCTGAGCGAGATAAAAGCTAATTGCAACAATTGATAAAACTAGCACACCGCAACAAAAAGCTATTGTATGCAATGCTGTCTTTTGATAAGTTACTGCAGAAATAATACATATTATTAACGAAGATACCGCATAAATAAAGCCAACATAAAAACATATTTTTAATTTTTTATATTCGTCTAAGTGAACCAATATTTTTGCATACTCTGTATCTCGAAAGAGAAATTTTCCTCCATCTTTAAAAATCCAGCAAAATATTGCAACTGGAATGGGCAAAATATATTTAAGCATATCTTCGTTTAATGCTATCATTTTTAACAAATTCTCTAAGACTCCCCCAAGAAATATATATGCAAATATACTGAATAAAATTGTAAGAAATTCAAAACTAATAAAAAATATTCTAATAAATTCTTTCAAATTTAATGCTCCATTTTTCTTTCTTCACTAACTTTCATAAATTCTTCATTAGCTTTTCTTGCTAAGAAATTTGGGGATGGATTCTTTTCAAATAGAAAACTTTTTTGTGCATCTTTAGTCCTTACCTCTATCATTTCTCCATTCTCACCTTCCCCTGCAACCTTTCCTCTACCATAACCATCTGCAGCCATAAGAATAGCAGCATCAGTCAATGCAACTTCTTGTTTGCAATTAGATATATTATTTTCTTCTATACTATTAACCAAATTGTGAAGATTTGTTTTCAACCCTTCTCTTTTTTCGCTTTCCTCATTAATTCTAAGTGTACTTGTATTCCTTTCTTTCAAAGTATCGTTTAAACTTTTCCAAATTCTACCAAATAAAGGATTAGGAGGGGATACAGTAGCTTCAATTTGAGTAATTTTTTTAATTAGTATTATTTTATTAAAGAAAGAGGCATAATCAGAAATTGCATCCACATCGCACTCTATTAATAGATCATTATATTTTAACTTACGGGAATCCTCTATGATTCTCTTAAATCTACGAGGAAATGTTTCGGATTCTATATCGTTATATACGTGCAAAAAACACAATCCAGAAAATTCAGATAAATAAACAAATGGAGAGGATGCCTTGACAAGGTTTGCTGTTATCGACTGGTCTTGTGTGTGATTATATTCATCAACCACGTCCTGAGTATCATCAGCATACTTAACTAGTTTACCATAAATAAAAGGTAAAGATTCATCATCTCTTTTATCTACCATATCCGTTATTGTCCAGTTATATTTTCCAACTCTAATAATTGCAGGATGGCAAATCGCATCCATCAATTCTTCCTGAGAAAGATTGATTTTTACAACTCGACTAAGGAAATAACGACCTTTTCTAATACGCATTTACTTACCTTCAAACAATTTATAACAGAGGTCGTCTGAAATAATTCAGACGACCTTTCTTATTTAATCAAAGAATTAAGCTAGCTTCTCTCTAACCCAGCCTTCTGCCGAATCCAGCATTGCGCCGACTTGGGAAGCATCCGTCCCCCCGGCCTGTGCCAAATCCGGTCTGCCACCGCCTTTGCCACCGACTTGTTCGGCGGCGAATTTGACCAAATCGCCGGCTTTCACTTTTCCGCTCAGGGCTTTGGATACGCCGGTGCACAGGGAGACTTTGCCGTCGTTCACTGCCGCCAAAAGAATCACGGCGTTGTCGGATTTGCCGGTTAAATCGGTAACGATTTCGCGCAGGGCGGCTGCGTCGGCTTCGATTTGGGCGGCGACGAGTTTGGCTGCGCCCAAGTCTTTGGCGTTGTCCAAAAGTTTGGCACCTGCGTGGACGGCGAGTTCGGCTTTGGCTTTTGCCAACTCTTTTTCCAAGGCTTTGGTGTTTGTGGCGTTGGCTTGGATTTTGGCGAGTACGTCTTTTTCGGTTTGGGCTTTGGTCTCAAAGATGATGTTTTTCATCAAACTTTCTTGGTTTTGCACCCATGCCAGCGCGGCAAGGCCGGTGATGGCTTCTACGCGGCGGATGCCTGCGGCGATGCCGCCTTCGCTGATGATTTTGAAGAAGCCGATGTCGCCGGTGCGGGCGATGTGGGTGCCGCCGCACAATTCGGTGGAGTAGTCGCCCATGGTGATGACGCGGACGAAGTCGCCGTATTTTTCGCCGAAGAGCATCATGGCACCGGATTTTTGCGCGTCTTCAATGGACATGGTTTCCACTTTGACGGGCACGTTGGCAATAATCGCGGTGTTGACGCGGCGTTCGACTTCGGCGATTTCTTCCGCGCTGATGCCTTGCGGGTGGGAGATGTCGAAGCGGGTCAACTCGGCGTTTTGCAGGCTGCCTTTTTGTTCGACGTGTGTGCCCAAAACATCGCGCAGGGCTTTGTGCATCAGGTGGGTAACGCTGTGGTTGCGCATGATACTGTCGCGGATGTCGTTGTCGATTTCGGCAGATACGGCATCGCCTACTTTCAGGCTGCCTGAAACGACTGCGCCGAATTGTCCGTGTACGGCGGCTTTGATTTTCTGCGTGTCTTCAACGCGGAAGCGGTTTTCGCCTGCAAAGATGAAACCTACGTCGCCGACTTGACCGCCGCTTTCGGCGTAGAACGGGGTTTGTTCCAAAACGACCACGCCTGCTTCGCCTGCTTGGAGTTCGTCCACGGCTTCGCTGCCTTTGTATAAGGCGATGATTTTGGTGTCTTGGCTGCGTTTTTCGTAGCCGGTAAACTCGGTGTCCGCGCCTGTGTAGTCCAGTTGCGCGTTGGCTTTGAAGTTTTGCGCAGCGCGGGCACGGGTGCGTTGGGCTTCCATTTCGCGGTTGAAGCCTTCTTCGTCCATTTCTACTCCGCGTTCGCGGCAGATGTCGGCAGTCAGGTCGTAGGGGAATCCGTAGGTATCGTAGAGTTTGAAGATGATTTCGCCGTTTAAGGTTTTCAGGCTGCCTGAAAGGGCGTTTTCCAATAAGCCCATGCCTTTTTCCAAAGTTTCAGCGAAGCGGCTTTCTTCGTTTTTCAGGGCTTCTTCGATTTGGGCTTGTTTCTCTTTCAACTCGGGATACGCTTCGCCCATCGCTTTGACCAAATCAGGCACGAGCTTGTAGAAAAACGCCTGTTTCTGACCGAGTTTGTAACCGTGGCGCACGGCGCGGCGGATGATGCGGCGCAGTACATAGCCGCGGCCTTCGTTGGACGGCATCACGCCGTCGGCAATCAGGAAGGAGCAGGAGCGGATGTGGTCGGCAACGACTTTCAGGCTCGGCTCGTCCATGCTGAACGGCGCGCCGGTTTCGCGGGCAACGGCTTTGAGCAGGTCTTGGAACAGGTCGATTTCGTAGTTGCTGTGAACATGTTGCATGACGGCCGCCATGCGCTCCAAGCCCATGCCGGTATCGACGGACGGCTTGGGCAGCGGGTTCATATTGCCTTGCTCGTCGCGGTTGAATTGCATGAACACGCAGTTCCAAATTTCAATCCAGCGGTCGCCGTCTTCTTCAGGGCTGCCGGGAATGCCGCCCCAGATTTCTTCGCCGTGGTCGTAGAAAATTTCGGAACACGGACCGCACGGGCCAGTGTCGCCCATCTGCCAGAAGTTGTCGGACGCGTATTTCGCGCCTTTGTTGTCGCCGATGCGGACGATGCGCTCGGCAGGCATACCGATTTCGTTCAGCCAGATGTTGTAGGCTTCGTCGTCTTCGGCATATACAGTCGCCAAGAGTTTTTCTTTTGGGATGTTCAGCCATTCGGGGGAAGTGAGGAATTCCCAAGCGAAATGGATGGCATCGCGTTTGAAGTAGTCGCCGAAGGAGAAGTTGCCCATCATTTCAAAGAAGGTGTGGTGGCGGGCGGTGTAACCGACGTTTTCCAAGTCGTTGTGTTTGCCGCCTGCGCGTACGCATTTTTGCGCGGTAGTAGCGCGGTTGTAGGCGCGTTTGTCGAAGCCGAGGAACACGTCTTTAAACTGGTTCATACCGGCGTTGGTAAACAGCAGCGTCGGGTCGTCGTGCGGCACGAGGCTGGAAGAGCGGACGATTTGGTGGCCTTTGGATTGGAAAAATTGCAGGAATTTTTGGCGCAGTTCGGAGGTTTTCATGGTGTGGTCTTTTCCAAGAATGAATGGGTTGAAAATGGTTTTCAGGCTGCCTGAAACCTGCTGAAACAGGGCGTAAGGCAGCCTGAAAGCGTGTTAATTTTACTGCAATTTTTGCTTCATCGCTATGATTGCACGGCGGGCAATAGCATATCCATATGCGGAATGTTGTCTTCCAAATACGATTCGGATTGGGCGATAAAGCCAAACGAGACGTAGAAATCGTGCAGATAGGTTTGCGCTTGGGCGTACACGCTGCATTGCGGGAAATGGGCTCGGGCGTAATCCATGGCAGTGGAGTTCGGCGGTGGTGAGTTCGGGGAAGGGTTTGACGGTGAAGTTCATTTTGGGCGTTTTTGTTTGCATGGTGGGAATAGGATTAAGGCAGCCTGAAAACGGTTTTTCCGCTTTCAGGCTACCTATGGCGTGGGATGATGGAACATGGTAAGGCAGTCTGAAAATAAGAAACCCCATGTTCACAAGCATCGCCGTTTTATCAGGCGCGATAACGCTTGCGAACAGAGGGCATTCATTTTCAGGCTGCCTTAATCGGCGGCTTATTTGGCTTTGGCGACTTTGTTGATAAAGCGTGCGCCCAAGCTACGAACAGGTTTGGCGGCTTCGGGGGCTTTCATGCCACGCTCATCGCGCACTTTTTGCACCAATTCGTCGATGACTTTCATGCCTGCGTCAAAGCCTGTTTGCTGGAAGTTCACTTTGTATTTACCTCCCACGATAACGGTGGGCGTGCCTGTGATTTCGTATTGATTCGTCCACGTTTTCATTTGTTCTGCCATGTTTTTGTTGCTGAACGAATCGTAGGCAGCCAATACTTTTTTGCCGTCAAACGCCGATTGGGCGGGCAGCCATTCGCGCAAAATGGCATCTTTTCCCAAATCAATGCGTTGCGAAGCAAAGGCTTCAAAAATCACAGGGTCGGCTTGGTCGCGCAAGCCCGCTTGTTTGACCGCAGCGGCAAGGCGGGCAAAGCCAAAATCGCGCTCGTCGTCCCACACGATGTGCTCGGTGCGCAACACGGTGTCTTTTTTGAACGTTTTGGCGTGTTTCAAAATAATGGGTTCAAGGTCTTTGCAATGCGGACACCAGTAGGCAAAAAATTCGGTTACTTCAATTTTGTCTTTTTGCAAAGGGGCAACTTCGGTTTTCACCACTTCGTAGTCCACGCCTTCGGTGGCGGCGGAAGCGGGCAGGGCGGTTGCCAAGGCTAAAAAGGCGGCAAATACGGTGGTTTTCAAGGTTGCTTTCATGGTTTTTCCTTAGGTGAAGTTATTGTTTGCGAGGGATGCTGTTTACGCCGTTTTGCTGCAAGGTTTCGCGCACTTGGTTGGCGCGTTTGCTGTCCATGCCGCGCGTTTGCACGCGATAGAGCGTTTTACCGTTGCTTTGCACTTCCACGATTTGGGTGTTTACGCCCATCAGCGCGAGTTTGGCGCGTTGCGCTTCGGCGGCTTGGCGGGTGTTGTATGCGCCCGCTTGCACGGTGGTGCGGCTGGTGTCGGCTTTGGTGGATTGGGTTTCGCTGCTGGCTTTGCTGTTTGGCGCGGTAGGTTTATCGGCTTTGCTTTCTTTGGCTTGGGCGGGCGCGTTGTCGGTTTTGCTGGCGGCGGATTTAGCGTTGGCTTCTTCGGCGCGTTGTTTGGCGCGTTTGGCTTGCGCTT
The DNA here is from genome assembly GCF_030527935.1 of Kingella sp. (in: b-proteobacteria). Lineage (GTDB taxonomy): Bacteria > Pseudomonadota > Gammaproteobacteria > Burkholderiales > Neisseriaceae > Kingella_B. The sequence goes on along the minus strand of NZ_JAUMZV010000001.1, from coordinate 4,829 downwards.
CTTGGCGGGCGACTTCACGGGCTTTTTCTATGCTGCCGCTGTTGAGAATTTGCTCGGCGGTGGGCTTGGCGTTGCGGTCGGCGATGTCTTCTTGCTGGCGACGGCGTTTTTCGGCTTCACTGAGTTTGGCTTTTTCAGGCTGCCGATTGTCGTTGGCTTTGCTTTCGGCGGGTTTGCGCGGTTTGGTGTCGCGCGGGGTGTCGTTGTCGGTTAGGTCGCCTAACACGGGGTCGTCCATCATATCGGGCGCGCGGCGGGCGGCTTCGGGTTTGGTGGATTTGTCTTTGTTTACAATGGGTTCTTCATCGTCTGGGATGATTTCGGGCTCGGGACGTTTTTTGGCAGGGCGCGTGCGCGGGGTGGAAGCGACGATAGGTTCGTCTTCTTCAATAATGGGCGCGATGCTGCGCGAATTGTTGGCTTGCTTCGCTGCGCTGGCGGGCACGTTGCTGGGCAGCAGCACTTCGGTTTGGTCGTTTTGGCTGGCGGGTTGTTGCTTGCTGGTGGCGGGATTTTTGAAATCGCGCTCTTTGTTGTGGTTTAAGGTAATCAATACGCCTGCAATGGCAATCAATGCGGCGATTGAGCCTGCCATAAAGCTGAATAAGCCTTTGCCTTGTTGATGTTTTGCGTGCATAAAATTCCTTGTGTGCAGGGTGGGGTTTTCAACCTTGTGCGTTGCGCTGCGGTATAACCATTTAGCTCTGCATAAGTTCGCATGGCTAAATCAAAGATTTAGATGCTTACTTATTATACCCAAATCAAAGATTTGGACAAATGGATAAGGCTGCCTGAATGAGAAAATAGCTGCGCATTGTAGCAAAAAATGTGCTGTTTATCCGTTATTTTTTAAGCGCATTTGGCGTGCTTAGGGGTTAAATTATGGGTAGTGTCCTAAAAAGTATGCTGCACTACTGTTCCTTCCCCCGCTGGCGGGAGAGAGAACAGATTGCGGAGTTTTTACCCAATACTGCTTGCTATCAACCATAATCAAGTCAGCATACTTTTTAGGACGCCACCAAATTATGTATGTTCACAAATGCAGCCTGAAAACGGATAACGCACAAATTTTCCGCCAATCGCGTAGGCAAATGGCTTAAAATCCGCCGTTTAACCTTTTCTTTACAGAGCATTATGACTTTTTCCGTGGTAAACAGCCGCGCGTTAAGCGGCATGGATGCGCCGTTGGTGGAAGTGGAAACGCATCTTGCCAACGGCTTGCCGCAGTTTAATATTGTGGGGCTGCCCGATACCGAAGTGAAAGAAAGTCGCGACCGTGTGCGGGCGGCGATTTTGCAAAGCGGCTTTGCTTTTCCTGCGCAAAAAATCACGGTAAACCTTGCGCCTGCCGATTTGCCCAAGGAGTCGGGGCGGTTTGATTTGCCGATTGCGATTGGCATTTTGGCGGCGAGCGGGCAGGTGAACCCTGATGATTTGGCGCGGTATGAGTTTGCGGGCGAATTGGCGTTGTCGGGCAGTTTGCGCCCGATTCGCGGCGCGTTGGCGATGGCGTGGCAGGGGCAGCAAGCGGGGCGGGCGTTTGTGTTGCCCGAAGACAATGCGGAGCAAGTTGCCATGATGCCGAATATTGAAGCCTATGGCGCAGGCAGCCTGAACGCGGTGGCGGCGCATTTGAATCGCCTTGAACCGCTATCGCGGGCGCAAAGCCAGCATAGGCAGCCTGAAACCGCAAACGCGCTGGATTTGAAAGACGTGAAAGGGCAGCACACGGCGCGGCTGGCGTTGGAAATTGCGGCGGCGGGCGGGCACAGCTTGCTGATGGTAGGACCGCCCGGCACAGGCAAATCCATGCTGGCGCAGCGGTTGCCTACTATTTTGCCGCCGCTCACCGCCGATGAGCAGATTGAAGTGTGGGCGTTGCGTTCGCTGCTGCCGCAGCACGCGCACGATTTTAGCCGCGAACGCCCGATGCGGATGGTGCACAACTCCGCCAGCTCTGCCGCGCTGGTGGGCGGCGGTTCAGACCCGCGGCCGGGGGAAATATCGCTGGCAACGCATGGCGTGTTGTTTTTGGACGAGCTGCCTGAGTTTGACCGCAAGGTGTTGGAAATGCTGCGCGACCCGTTGGAAAGCGGGCAGATTCATATTTCCCGCGCCACGCGCCAAGTAACCTATCCCGCGAAGTTTCAACTGGTTGCCGCCATGAACCCTTGCCCCTGTGGCTATTTGGGGCATCCCACCAAGCCTTGTCGCTGCACGCCCGATGCGGTGAAACGCTACCGCGATAAGATTTCGGGTCCGCTGCTGGACCGCATTGATTTGACCATTGAAGTGCCTGTGTTGCCCGCCGCCGATTTGACCAGCAACCAAGCGGGCGAAAGCAGTGCGAGCGTGCGCCAGCGGGTGATACGCGCGCGCGAAATCCAATATCAGCGGCAGGGCAAAACCAACGCCAAATTGTTGCCCAGCGAATTGGACACGCTGGCGCGGATTGACGATGAAGCCAAGCAGGCTTTGGCGCAGATGCTGGAAAAATTGTCGCTATCGGCGCGTAGCTTCCACCGCATTTTGCGCGTGTCGCGCACGCTGGCGGATTTGGCGGGCGATGATGGGGTAACGCGCGGTCATGTTTTAAAGGCGATTGGTTTTCGGCGAGCGATTTAGGGCAGCCTGAAAAATGGGGAGAGTAGGGCGGGGGAGTAGGTTAAACAGCCACCCCCATCCTAGCCTTCCCCCGCCAGCGTGGGAAGGAACAGGTTGCTGAATGGTTTATCTATGCTGGTTGTTGCCAACAAGCTAGCGTGCTTTTTATAACATCGTCTTTGACTGGATGGATTGGGTTTCAGGCTGCCTTAATCATTGCTTGAATGGTGTGGCTACACGGGGTCAGGGGCTTGCCCCTGCTCGTGGTAGGCGGCGAAACGCCTGCTCTGGCAAAAAATAGGCAATGGGCAGCCTGAAAGGGGCAGATGGATTTCAGGCTGCCTATATTAAAAGGCAGCCTGAAAATGGTACTTTGCATGGATTGAAACGCTGGGCAAAAATGCCTGAATGGCAACGCGGGATAACACGCTTGACAACAAAATCGCCTGATAACAAACACACCAAAAGGCAGCCTGAAAAGCATTTCGCCACGCTTTCAGGCTGCCTTTATATCGCCCGCCGCAACAGGCTATTTCAACCGCGCCAACTGTTCCGCCGCTTCCATCGCGTAATAGGTCAAAATCCCATCTGCGCCTGCGCGTTTAAACGCGAGCAGGCTTTCCAAAATCACTTTGTCGCCGTCCAAAAAGCCGTTGTCTATCGCCGATTGCAGCATGGCGTATTCGCCCGACACTTGGTAGGCAAAAGTGGGCACGCCAAATTCGTCCTTCACGCGGCGCACCACGTCCAAATACGGCAAACCCGGTTTCACCATTACCATATCCGCGCCTTCCATAATATCCAACGCCACTTCGTGCAAGGCTTCGTTGCTGTTGGCGGGGTCTTGCTGATACTGCTCTTTGGACGATTTGCCCAAGTTGCCCGCGCTGCCCACCGCGTCGCGGAACGGGCCGTAGAACGCGGAAGCGTATTTGGCGGAATACGCCATGATGCGCGTGTGGATGTGTCCTGCGTTTTCCAGCGCAACGCGGATGGCGGCGATGCGCCCGTCCATCATGTCGGATGGGGCGACCACTTGCGCGCCTGCTTCGGCGTGGCTTAATGCTTGTTTAACCAGCACTTCTATCGTTTCATCGTTGAGCACATAGCCTGTGGCATCGGTTAAGCCATCTTGCCCGCTGAGTGTGTAGGGGTCTAGCGCGACATCGGTCATGATGCCCAGCTCGGGAAATTCGCGGCGCAGGGCGCGGACGGCGGTTTGCACCAAACCTGCGGGGTTGTAGGCTTCACGGGCATCGGCGGTTTTGTTTTGCGTAACCACGGGAAACAGCGCGAGCATGGGAATGTCCAGCTGGCAAGCGCGGTCGGCGGTTTTTAGCAATAAATCAATGCTTTGGCGTTTGATTTTGGGCATGGATGCGATGGCTTCTTCGCGGTTTTGCCCTTCTAGCACAAACACGGGGTAAATCAAATCATCGGGCGTGAGCGTGTGCTCGCGCATCAGGCGGCGGCTGAAATCGTCGCGGCGCATACGGCGCATACGGCTGATGGGGGCTTGGCGTGGGGGGAAGTTCATTTTTTCGTTTCCTTTGTTTGTTGATTGGATTAGGGGGCGTTTTCAACCTTGCGCGTTGCGCTTCGGTATAACCATTTGTATCCAAATCAAAGATTTGGACAAATGGATAAGGCTGCCTAACGCGATTGGGCAGCCTGAAAATCGGGTAGCGTTGCCCAAATATTGCCGCATTCGCCGCAGCCGTAAAAATCTTCTGTGTCGTTAAACACATGGCACACAATGCTGCCGCAATCGGGTTTGGGGCAGAGCTGGCGAAAGCCATCATCAGGCGAGGCGGTGAGATTGGGGTTTTCTGTGTAGCCTGTGTTCTGCTGGCAATGTGGGCATCCAATCATCACCAGTTGCAAGCCTGTGGATTGCATTCGGACAACGAAGTCTTGCGCTTCGTCGGAAAGGGTAAAGGTGGTGTGGCAATGGGTGCAGGTGGTGTGCATGGGCAGCCTGAAATCTAAAATGGAGCGGCGACGGCTCGTCGCCAAATGGTGTATTCAAAAGAACTGGATGATTTGCCAAGATGTCGGCGAGCCGCTGACGCTCCATCGGTTGCGGGTTTGGCAAAGGTTTCAGGCTGCTTATACGGCTTTAATCAAAAGCAGCCTGAAATCTGTTTTCAGGCTGCCTATCAGCGGTTCATTATTTTTGGGGCTGTCCTAGATAACTCAGGAAATTCACATTAAGTTAGAATTTC